>NZ_JNXR01000029.1:0-131211 GCF_000725475.1 Streptomyces durhamensis | reverse complement strand
GGGGCGGGGTGTGCGCAGGGGGCTGGGGCGGGGCAAGGGGGAGTGGGCCGGGGTGCGGAGGGCGGCGCGGGGATGAACCTCAAATGTTGCTCTGAACCCGGCTCCCAGGGGATTCGGGTGCGGGTGCCGGGGCCATACCCCCGTCATTCGAGGGAGGGGTGGCACCGTGCGGCGACTGGGGACGGGGATCGGCTGGCGGCCGGAGATCGCGGACGCCGTGGAGCGCATGCCGGGCATCGACTGGGTGGAGGTCGTGGCGGAGAACGTCTGCCCCGGTCACCTTCCCGCCTCGCTGGTGCGGCTGCGCGAGCGCGGGGTGACGGTGATCCCGCACGGCGTCTCCCTCGGCCTGGGCGGCGCCGAGGCCCCCGACGCGGGCCGGCTGACGGCGCTCGCCGAGCGGGCGGAGGCGCTGGGCGCGCCGCTGGTCACCGAGCACATCGCGTTCGTGCGGGCGGGCGGTCCGCTCACCGCGTCGCCGCGCCTGGAGGCCGGGCACCTGCTGCCGGTGCCGCGCACCAGGGACGCCCTGGACGTGCTCTGCGAGAACGTCCGCATCGCCCAGGACGCCCTGCCCGTACCGCTGGCCCTGGAGAACATCGCCGCGGTCTTCTCCTGGCCGGGCGAGGAGCTGACCGAGGGGCAGTTCCTGTCCGAGCTGGTCGAGCGCACCGGCGTACGGCTGCTGATCGATGTGGCCAATCTGCACACCAACCACGTCAACCGGGGCGAGGACCCGGCCGAGGCGCTGGCCGCGCTGCCCGTGGAGGCGATCGCCTACGTCCATGTCGCGGGCGGCTTCGAGCGCGACGGCGTCTGGCACGACAGCCACGCCCACCCCGTGCCGCGCCCGGTGCTCGACATCCTGACCGGCCTCGCCTCCCGCACCGCTCCGCCCGGCGTCCTGCTGGAACGGGACGAGAACTTTCCGGAACCGGCCGAGCTGGAGCGCGAGCTGGCCGTGATCCGGGAGGCGGTGACGGCCGGACGCGGGCGTGCGCAGGGGAGTTCGGGGGGCGCCGTCGCCGGCTCGGCGGGCGGAAGTGTCGCGGTGCTGGCGCGGCCGGTGGTCGGTGCGCGGGAGCGGGTCGGTGTCGCCCAGGCCGCCGTGCTGTCCGCACTGGTGGCCGGGACGCCGGTGCCCGAGGGGTTCGACCGGGTGCGGATGGGGGTGCAGGCGCGGGCGCTCGCGGCGAAGCGGGCGGATGTGGTGGCGAAGGTGGCGCCCGAACTGCCGGTGATTCTCGGCGACGCGTACCGGGCAGCGTTCCTGGAGTACGCGCGCGTACGGCCGATGGGTGCGGGGTACCGGCGGGACGCGCTGGACTTCGCCGGGCATCTGCTGCGGGCCGGACGGCCGGAGGACGCGGGGGTCCGGCGGGCGCTGCGGGAGTGGTGGCTGGACCGGGCGGGCCCGGCACCGAGGCCCGCCCGACGCATGGCCCGGCTGGCCCGAAGGGCGCTGCACCGGAACCCGGCCTGAGCACCGCGCGGCCGTCGGAACCGCAGCTTCCCCAGGGGCGCGGGGAACTGCGCGACCAGCCTGCGCGACCAGCCACAACGCACCCGAGGCCGCCCACACCCCACAACCCCGCGCCCCTTCGCCCATCCCACCCCGCCTCGCAGCCGCCAACGCGCCGCCGACTCCCCGTGCCGCTCCTCGCGCGGCTCCTCGCGTCGGCTCCCCGCGCCGGCGGCCCTAGCGCAGCACGGGGTGGTCGGCGACGACCGTGCAGCTGCCCGGTGCGATCTCCGTGAAGCCCGCGTCCCGCACCACCGGCAGTCCGCCGCCGGTCAGCCGCGGCCAGTCGGCGGGGTCGGCCGTGCGGACGGCCAGGGCGAAACCCGCGTCCCGCCAGGCGGCGCGCTCCGCGCCGGACAGCGCCCACCAGGCCAGCTGGGCGCCGTGCCCGGCCTGGGCCATCGCCTTCCCGGCCGACATCTCCAGCCCGGGGTTCAGCCACAGCACGGGCTGCGCCGGGTCGGCCCCGGCAGGCGGCTCGGGGTCGTCGAGCTCGGTGCCCGACACCTGGAGCTTCGCCAGGTCCTTGGGCCAGCCGTCGAGCGGGATCGGCGGGAAGACCCGTACCTGCGCCGACTTGCCGGTCACCGTGATCCCGGGCAGCGCCTCGGCCCGCCGCCACTCCGCGCCCCGGGCCCGCCGGACGACCTTGCGGATCCGCGCGTCCTCCCAGTTCCGCACGGCCCCGGCCCATTCGCCCTCGCCGTGTGCCCGCTCGACCCCGAGCAGCGCCAGCACGGCCCGGGCGGCCGTCTCCAGCGCATCGGTGCGTGCGGGCGGGGCAGCCCGCTCGATCCGCGCGACGAGGGGCAGCACGAACTGGGGCGCCTCGTCACGGGGGCTCTGCTCGGAGTGGAAGGGGCCGTCACCGGGGGACGTCGAAACAGGGGTCACATCAGCCCACCCTAAGGGGGCGCGGGACAGCGTCGGTTCCCGGCTCCCGCCGCGTGGGCGGGACCAACCAGTACGACCCCGCGGCCGCTGATCGCAGCACCGCCCAGGCGGGACCGACACAATGCACCCATGCAACGTGATCTACGACTGGCCGGCGTGGGCCGCCGCTACGGCCTGCGCGGCACCTGGGTGTTAAGAGGCGTCGACCTCACCGTCGCGCCCGGCACCCTGACCCGTATAGAGGGGGCGAACGGCACCGGCAAGTCCACCCTGCTGCGCCTGCTCGCCGGGCTCGACGCGCCCAGCGAGGGCCGCATCACCGGCCGCCCGCGCACCGCCTACGTCCCCGAACGCTTCCCGTCCGCGCTCCCCTTCACCGCCCTCGGCTATCTCACCCACCTCGGCACCGTCCACGGCCTGAGCGGGGGGACAGCCGCACGCGCCGCGGGCACGTGGCTGGAGCGGTTCGGCGCCCTCGCCTACGCCGGTACGCCCATGGCGCAGCTGTCCAAGGGCAGCAGCCAGAAGGTCGCGGTCGCCCAGGCCCTGCTCGGCGAGCCGGAGCTGCTGGTGCTCGACGAGGCCTGGACCGGCCTGGACACGGCGGCGCGGGCCGAGCTGGAGCGCGCGGTGGCCGAGCGGACGGCCGCCGGGGGCGCCGTGGTGTTCGTGGACCACGACCCGCGCCGGCTGGCCGGGGTACCGGACGCGACGTACACCGTGCTCGACGGCCGTCTCGCACACCGCACGCACGAGGGGAGCCCTCCGGCCGGGCCGCTCACCGTCGTCACCGTACGGGGGCCGGCCGGCGGGCGGCTGCCGGCCGAGGCGGCGCGGGCCGTGGCCTTTGCCGAGGAGACCACGGCCGGTGTCCACCGCCTCGCCGTCCCCGCCTCCCGCTCCGACGTCCTGCTGCGCGCCCTGCTCACGGCCCGCCCGCCCTGGCACGTCATGAGCGTCACACCGCCCCCCGACCTCGCACCCTCCCCCGACCTCGCACCGTCCACCGACCTCGCACCGCCCACCGACCCGGGAAGCCGCCCATGACCGCACTCCTGCGCTACCAGGCCGACCTGCTGGTGCGCTCCCAGCGCTGGCTGCCGCCGGTGATCCTGTACGTCGCGTTCCTCGGCATCGGCGTGCAGAGCGGCCAGCCCGTCCTCGACTCGCTCGGATACACGGCCGCCGGCCTGCTCCCGGTGGCCGCGTGGCTGGTGCGGATCTGTGTCACCGGTGAGCCGGACGCGGCCCGCGCCTGTGTCGCCGCCGCACGCGGCCCGGCCCGCGCGCACCTCGCCTGTCTGCTGACGGCGCTGCTCGCGTCGGTGGCCCTCGGGGTGGTGGCGACCGTGGTGGTGACGCTCATCAGCGATCCGGCGAGCAACGGTCACCGGGTCCATGTGTCCCCGCTGCGGGCGGCCGCGGCCGGGCTGCCGGCCACGCTCGTCTGCGCGCTGCTCGGCGCGGCCGTCGGCGCGCTCAGCAACCGGCCGCTGCTGCGCTCCACCGGCCGTGCCGTGCCCGCGATGCTGCTGGGCGCGCTGCTGGCGGTGGTGGCCACCGGTTCTCCGGCACAGGCCGCGGTCCACGGCCTGGTCACCGGTTCGCAGACCGGCCGGGCGCCGGTGCCGCTGCTGCCGCTGGCCGGGGCCGCCCTGCTCACGGCGGCGGCCTTCGCCGTGGCCGCCCGGCTCAGCGCCCGCCGCTCACCCTGAGCAGGCGGTGCGCTGTGCCTCCTGCCACTCGCACCGCGGGCAGAGCGTGATGCCTCGGTACGACGCCGGGTACTCCGTCGGCTCCCGGCACAGCACGCACTCGGCGTACGGCGGACCGTCAGCCTTCGGCGGCCGGGCGGCGTCGACGATCGTGCAGTGGTCCTCGTCGCTCATGCCCCCAGCCTAGGGCGGTCACCGATGGCCGGACGTCTCGCCGATCAGCTCGGAGACCTTCACGAACCGGTAGCCGCGCTTGCGCAGTTCCGGTACGACGGCGCGGACGACCCGCTCGGTGGTCGGGGCCGCGCTGCGGGTGCAGTGCATGACGACCACCGAGCCGGGCTTCACCCCGTCCAGCACCTGCCGGGTGACGGCGTCGGCGTCCGTGGCGAACGCGTCGCCGCTCACCACGTCCCACTGCACCGCGGTCACCCCGAGCCCGCTCAGCGCGCGCAGCGCCCGCTGGTCGTAACAGCCGCCGGGGAAGCGGAAGTACGGCAGCGCGTGCGGCACGCCCGCGTTGTGCAGGGAGGCGTACGCCCGCTCCACGTCCGAGCGCATCTTGCCGGGGTCGACGGTGGGCAGGCCGTAGCAGTCGCTGGTGAACGCGTAGTGGCTGTAGGAGTGGTTGGCGACCTCGAACTGCGGGTCGTGGCCGAGGCTGCGGGCCTCGGTCGGGTACTCGTCGGCCCACCGGCCGGTCATGAAGATCGTCGCCGGCACCTTCAGCCTGCGCAGGGTGCCGATGAGATCCGGGTTGTCGAAGTGTTCGCCGGCGGCGGCGCGAGGCCCCTGGTCGGCGGTCATGTCGGCGTCGAAGGTCAGCGCGACGGTCTTGCCCAGCGTGCGCGGGCCGTGTGCGAAGACCGGGGTCAGGCCGCCGGGACCCGGCGTGAGCACGGGTGGACGCGAGGCGGGGACGGGGGACTTGGCCGGGGTCTGGCGGACGCTGCCCGCCGGGTCCCCGGTACCGCAGGCGGCGAGAGCCGCGCCCAGGGCACAGACGACGGTGATACTGCGTAGCTGTGGGATCACGGTATGAAAATATGACTAACTGACGACTTGTGTGATTATTTGTCCTGCGGTGGGGTGACGGAGGTCCCCCGCGCGGCGGGCGTCGGCCCCGCACAGCCTCGGAGGCCCCGCGCCGTCTCAGAGGTCCCGCTGCTCCAGCGGCCGGACCGCCGGGCCCTGGAGCACCGTGCCGTCGACGGCGAAGCGCGAGCCGTGGCAGGGGCATTCCCAGGCGCGTTCGGCCCGGTTGAAGGAGACCAGACAGCCGAGGTGGGTGCAGCGCGCCGAGACCGCGTGCAGCACGCCCTCGTCGTCCCGGTGCACCGCGAGCCGGCCGCCCTCCGCCCGGACCACCGCCCCGTCGCCGGGGGCCAGACCGTCCACCGGGGCCGGCGGTTTCAGGCGGTCGCCGACGAAGTGCCGGGCCACCTCCGCCTGTGTCCTCAGCAGCGACGGCGCTTCCCGCACCACCGACTTCAGCCGGCGCGGGTCGTACAGCCCGTGCCAGGCGCAGTCCCGGCCCGTGATCAGCGCGGTGAGCAGCAGCCCGGCCATGATCCCGCCGCTCAGCCCCCAGCCCCCGAAGCCGGTGGCGACCCAGGTGTGCCGGGCGCCCGGGTGGAAGGGGCCGACCAGCGGCACGGTGTCCGTGGAGTCGTTGTCCTGGGTCGCCCAGGCGTGGTCCAGGGCCACCCCGGGGAAGTGCTCCTCGGCCCAGGCGGCGAGCCCCTCGAAGCCGGCCCGCGCATCACCGGTGCCGGGCGTGAAGTGCTCCCCGGTGACGACGAGGAGGCGCTGCCCGTCCGTGCCGTAGGGCGCGGTGCGCACCGAGCGGGTGTTCTCCTCCGGCGTGATGTACATGCCCTGCGGATCCGGGGCCTCGCCCAGCGGACCCGCCACGACCAGCTCGCGGCGCGGGGAGAGCCGGGCGAACAGCAGCGCCCGGTCGAACACCGGGTAGTGGGTGGCGATCACGACGTCCCGGGCGGTGACCGTGTGGCCCGCCCCGGTCGTCAGCCGGCAGGGGTCCCCGCCCTCCTGCAGTCGCACGACCCGTGTGCCCTCGTAGAGCCGGCCACCGCGCGCGACGAGGTCGGCGGTGATCGCCCGCAGGTACTTGACCGGGTGGAACTGGGCCTGCCCGGTCACCCGGACCGCGCCCGCCACCGGGAACGGCAGCCCGGTCTCCGTGGTGAACGAGGCCGGCAGCCCCGCCTCCCGCGCCGCCTTCGCCTCCGCCCGCACCTCGTCCACGCGCCCCCGGTCGCGCACATACGTGTACGCGTCCCGTGTCTCCCACTCGCAGTCGATGCCGAGCTCGGACACCAGCGCCGCCGCGTGCTCGATCGCCTCCGACTGCGAGCGGCCGTACAGCCGGGCGCCCTCGGGGCCGCGGGTGCGCAGCAGCCGGTCGTAGACGAGGGTGTGCTGTGCGGTCAGCTTGGCCGTGGTGCAGCCGGTGACCCCGGCCGCCGCGCGCCCGGCCTCCAGCACCGCCACCCGCAGCCCGGCCCGGGTCAGTTCGTGGGCGGTGCTCAGTCCGGCGATGCCCGCGCCGACGACGGCCACGTCGACGTCCAGGTCCTCCGTCAGGGCAGGCCGGGGCGGCTCCGGCGCGGTCTGGAGCCAGTACGAGCCGGTGACCTGCCGTTGTTCCTGCATGGCCGCCGGGTACCCACCCGCGGCTCCTTCAGTGATCGCCCCCGGGCGTGGTGCGCACCGGTCCCGAACGAGCTGAGGGCGTGGTGGCCCCACACGCACCCGCGCGTGAGGTCACCACGCCCGTCCCCTGCCGGCGGTGGGCGTGCGGGCCGGCCCACCGGACGTCCGGCCCGCCGCCGCTTCCCGCCTGAGGGGGTCCTGGACCGGCCGCCTAGCCGGCCTTGTTGCTGCAGCCCATGGTCGAGCCCACATGGGTCTGCTGGGCACCCGGGTCGCCTTCGCCGTTGAGCGCGTTGCCCAGCAGGCCGTTGAGGATGCCGACCTCGCCGAGCAGGTCGAGGTTCAGGTCGTGGTCCTTGCAGTTGGAGCTCTGCATGATGTGGCCGCCGTGGCCGTCGGCGTGGGCCGTGCCGGCGGTGACGAGCCCGACGGTGCTGACGGCCGCGAGGAGCACGGCAGCCTTGCGAAGTCTGTGCATGTCATCTCCATGACGTGAGGGTGGATGCGGTCTGCAACGGGGCAACCCCTTACAGTCACGGAGATTATGTGAAAATAGCCCAAAACGGACGGCGACGCGCCGATGTGTCCGAGAGGTCAGCCGTCCTTCGACAGCCGCTCCCGGCACTCCGCCACGTCGAAGTCGCCCTGCGGGTACTGCGGGTCCAGTTCCCGCAGGTGCTCCAGCAGCAGGCGGCTGATCGCCCAGTTCCGGTACCACTTGTGGTCCGCCGGCACCAGGTACCAGGGCGCGTACGGCGCCGCGCAGCGCTCCAGGGCCAGCTCGTACGCCTCCTGGTAGGCGGGCCACCGGGCACGCTCGTCGATGTCGCCGGGAGCGAACTTCCAGTGCTTGTCCGGGCGGTCGAGGCGGCGCAGCAGCCGGCGCCGCTGCTCCTCGTAGGACAGGTGCAGGAAGCACTTGATCACGGTCACGCCGTCCTCGGCGAGAGAGCGTTCGAAGTCGTTGATGAGGCCGTAACGGCTGCCGATCTCGGCGGGCCGGGCCAGATGCCGTACCCGGGCGATGAGGACGTCCTCGTAGTGCGAGCGGTCGAAGATGCCGATCTCGCCCGGCCGGGGCAGCGCCGCGCGCACCCGCCACAGGAAGTCGTGCCGCCGCTCCTCCTCGGTCGGCGCCTTGAACGCCTGGATCCGGCAGCCGGACGGGTTGAGATGGCCGATGACATGCTTGACCGTGCCCCCCTTGCCGCTGGTGTCCATGCCCTGGAGCACCAGCAGCACCCGCCGCCGGTCCCCTGCCGTGCCCGCCGCCCACAACCGCTCCTGGAGGTTCGCCAGGTGCTTGCCCAGCCGGGCGCTGTCGGCGAGCCCGGCCCTCTTGCCGCCGGGGGCACCGGGCGTGGCCGCGGCGTCATGCCCGGCGAGTACGACGGGCTCGCCGGGCGGCAGGCGCAGCGCCTCCCGGAGTGCCTTTCCGCTCTTCTTCGACACGGCCGTCCCTTCCACCGGATCCCTAGATGGTGCGCCCGGGCCCGCGGACTCCGCCAGCCGTGGCGCGTTCCACCGGGGCGCGGGCTGTACGGCGGTGCGGCTCGGCCGCGCGAGCGCGACCAGCCAGGGGGAGACGTACCCGCACGACGGCCCGTGACGGCCGAAGTCGCGGAGCGCTCAGCGGGAGTAACGCCCCGTCAGCGTCCCGGCAGCCAGCATGCGGCCGGACACGGCGCGCATCAGGTCGGCGGGGGAGGCGTCCGGGGCCAGGGAGAGGCGGTGGTCGAGCGCGTAGACCGTGAGGACGTAGTGGTGCGGGCGGTCGCCGTGCGGCGGGCAGGGGCCGCCGTAGCCGGTCTTCCGGAAGTCGTTTCGGCCTTCGGTCGCCCCCCGCGGCCGCTCACCGGCGGACAGCCGCCGGGTGTGCGGGTCGATGTCCCACACCAGCCAGTGCGTGAACGGGCCCCGCGGGGCGTCGGGGTCCCGCAGGAGCAGGGCCAGCGACGCCGTGCCCGCGGGCACGGAGGCGAGCGCCAGCGGAGGCGAGACGTCGGCGCCGTCACAGGTGTGCCGGCGCGGGATGGTGCCCTCGTCGCCGTAGGCCGTGCTGGTGACGGTCAGCCGGCGGGGGGTGCTGTGGGAGGGGATGGTGGCCGGTCCGCCACCGTTCCCGCAACCCGTCACGACGGCCATCGCGGCCACGGCGATCACCCAGCTCCTGCGCATGGGCGCACGCTAGCCGGAGCGGAGCTCTCCGTCACCGTTCGACGCGAGCTGCTGCGGCTGGTTGCCCCGCTCCAGGAAGTGCAGCAGCTCCACCGGGATGGGCAGGACCAGTGTGGAGTTCTTCTCGGCCGACACCGCCATCACCGTCTGCAGCAGCCGCAGCTGGAGTGCGGCGGGAGTGTCGGCCATCTGCTGGGCGGCCTCGGCCAGCTTCTTGGAGGCCTGGTACTCGGCGTCCGCGTTGATGATCCGGGCGCGGCGTTCCCGGTCGGCCTCGGCCTGGCGGGCCATGGACCGCTTCATCGTGTCCGGCAGCGACACGTCCTTGATCTCCACCCGGTCCACCTGGACGCCCCAGCCCACGGCCGGACTGTCGATCATCAGCTCCAGGCCCTGGTTGAGTTTCTCGCGGTTGGAGAGCAGGTCGTCCAGGTCGCTCTTGCCGATGATCGACCTCAGGGACGTCTGGGCCATCTGCGAGACCGCGAACTTGTAGTCCTCCACCTTCACCAGCGCGCTCTCCGCGTCGACCACCCGGAAGTAGACGACCGCGTCCACGCGCACCGTGACGTTGTCGCGGGTGATGCCCTCCTGGGCGGGGATCGGCATCGTCACGATCTGCATGTTGACCTTCTGCAGCCGGTCCACGAAGGGGATGATCAGCGTCAGGCCCGGCGGCCGTACGTCCTCCATGACGCGCCCGAGCCGGAACAGCACACCCCGTTCGTACTGCTTGACCACGCGGGCCGCCATGGCCAGGTACACCACGCCGGCACCGCCGGCCGCGGCGAGCGCCCCCAGCAGCTCCTGGAGCATGATGACCTCCTCACCGAGAGGTCCGTTACGTCTGCTGCTGCAACGATATGCCCGCACCGGGCAGCCGGGCCATGGCCTGGCGTGCCAGGGGCCGGGCCCCCGGCACGCCCGCACGGGGCCTCAGCCCGCTGTTGCCGGCACCGTCAGCCGCACCGGCTCCGTGCCCGCCGCGCTGTGCCGTTCGGCCCAGTTCTCCAGGGCCGTACGGCAGGCGTGGTCCAGGTGGTGCAGGCCGGCCAGGTCGAGGCGGACCGGGCGGTCCTGGGGCAGCGACTCCAGGCTGTCCATGATCTTCGGCAGCCGCAGGAAGGTCGCGTTGCCGGACAGATACCCGTCGACCGGACCCGCACCCTTGTCGACGACCTCCAGCTTGACCTGCGAGGACTCCCAGGCGGTCTTGACCACGGCCAGCGCGAGACCGATCAGCACGCCCTCGAACATGCTGACCGCCACGATCGAGACCGCCGTGACGGACAGCACCAGCGCCTCGCCCCGGTGCTCGCGCCACAGCACGGCCAGCGCCCGGACCGGGACCAGCTTGGCGCCGGAGTAGATCAGGATGCCCGCGAGCGCCGGGATCGGGATGTGGGCGAGCACGCCGGGCAGCAGCGCCGCGAACAGCAGCAGCCACACGCCGTGCAGCACACGGGAGGCCTTCGTACGGGCACCGGCCTGGACGTTGGCCGCGCTGCGCACGATCACCGCGGTCATCGGCAGCGCGCCCAGCAGCCCGCACACCGTGTTGCCGGCGCCCTGGGCGACCAGTTCCCTGTCGTACTCGGTGCGCGGTCCCGAGTGCAGCCGGTCCACGGCCGCCGCGCTGAACAGCGACTCGGCGGACGCGATCAGCGTGAAGGCGACGATCGTGCCGAGCATCCCGACGCCCGCCAGCTCCCCGAAGGCGCTGAGCGGCGGCGGCTGGACCGAGCCGAGCAGGCCCTGCACCTCGACCATGGCCACCGGCAGGTCCAGTGCGAACGCGGCCACCGTGGCGAGGCCGACCGCGGCCAGCGGGCCGGGCAGCGTACGCACCTTCGCGGGGAGGTGCTTCCACAGCGGCAGCACCGCGACCGTGCCCGCGCACAGCGCGAGCGAGGCCACCGCCGTGCCGTCGCCGAGGGCGTCCAGGAACGCCCCGGGCAGTCCGGCGATCTTGGCCAGGCCGGAGCCGGGAGCCTTGGCCGCCAGCGCCGGGTACAACTGCCCGGCGATGAGTACCAGCCCGATGCCGGCCAGCATCCCCTCGACGACGGAGACCGAGATGGCGCGGAAGTAGCGGCCCAGCCTCAGCAGCCCCATGCCGACCTGGAGGAGGCCGGTGGCGAGGACGATCGCGCCGAGCGCCGGCAGCCCGAACTCCTTGACCGCCTCGAAGACGAGCACGGTCATACCGGCCGCCGGCCCCGACACCTGCAGACTGCTGCCGCGCATCAGTCCGGTGACGAGGCCGCCCACGATGCCGGTGACCAGGCCGAGTTCGGCCGGGACCCCGGAGGCGACGGCCACGCCGACGCACAGCGGCAGCGCGACCAGGAAGACGACCAGGGAGGCGGCGAAGTCCTGCCGCAGGTGGGGGAACCTGGCTATGAGTGTGGTGTTCTTACTGGTCATCGGCGCGCTCACAGGGACTCGAAGGTGTCGGTCTGCGGGCGGTGCGTCCGTACGGTGCCGGTGTGCACCTCGTAGTACCAGGCGTGCAGCCCCAGTTGCCCCGCCGCGAGCCTGCGCTCGACGCACGGGTACGAGCGCAGTCGCAGCAACTGGGTCAGGACGTGGGCCTGTACGCCCTCGGCGACCTCCGGATCCTCGGCCGCGCCGGCCGGGCGCGGAGTGGCGTGCGCGAGCCAGTCGCGCACGGCGGGTACGGCGGTCAGGTCGTCGCCGCGGACCAGCGCGCCTACGGCACCGCAGTGCGAGTGCCCGCAGACGACGATGTCGCGGACGCCGAGCACCTCCACGGCGTACTCGATGGTGGCGGCCTCGCTCGTGGGGTGCTGCGAGGTGTGGGGCGGCACGATGTTGCCCGCGGTGCGCAGCTCGAACAGCTCGCCGGGGCGGGCGCCCGTGATCAGGGCCGGGACGACCCGGGAATCGGAGCAGGTGATGAACAGCACCTGCGGGGACTGGCCTTCGGCGAGCTTGGCGAACTCCTCAGGGCGCTGTCCGAAGGTACGGGCGTTGTCGATGAGGGGCTGCATGACGATGAGTTCCTCCTGGCGCGCCTGCACGGGCGCGTCGGACTCGAACGACGGTTTGTGGGGGTGTGAACAGGGCGCCTGCCTGTCAGCAGCGGAAGACCTGGAGCGCTGCCGGGGTGAGGGCTCTGGGGGTTCTCGCGGCGCGGTGGTACGGCGCGCCGGGTGCGTCCGGGGCGTCGGCGCCGGACGCACGGCCGGTTATCAGCGCAGGCTGCTGGGCCCAGCCGGAGGCCGAGCCGCGCTGCCGGTCGCGCAGGTGAGGGGCGCTCAGGGGGGCACCCGAACGGTTCGGGGTACGGACCGAGTCCTTCTCCTCGTGCACCGGCGGTGCGGAGGACGGAATTCCGGACTCAGCCTTGGCCTGTGCCTGACTGAGCGTGTGCGCGGGTGCGAACGTTCCCGCGGGAGCGAAGAGCTGGAGCGCGAGCAGGAGCACGGCGATGAGGGGGAAGCGGGTCCGGGCCGTCGTACCTCGGAACATGCGCCCCCCTTCGCTCGCCTCGCGCGTCTTGTCCAGACCAAGTCTTGGTCAATGGATGGTCAAGAAGCAGATTAACCCTGCAAAGACCTTTGCAGGGTTAACAGCGCGTTACGAACGCAAGAGAGCGTGAAAAGTGCCGGTCGCGTGGCGCGATCTGGCTCTTGACTACGAGCCGACGAGACCCTTCGCGTCGCGGGCCAGCGCGGTGAGCCGGGATATCGCGCGGAAGTACTTCTTCCGGTAGCCGCCGTTCAGCATCTCCTCGCTGAACAGCTTGTCGAACGGCAGGCCCGAGGCCAGCACCGGGACCTCGCGGTCGTAGAGCCGGTCCGCGAGCACCACGAGCCGCAGCGCGGTCGACTGGTCCGGCACCGGCCGCACATCGGTGAGGCACACCGCCTTCAGGTCGTCGGTCAGCGCGCCGTACCTGCTCGGGTGGACCTTGGCCAGGTGCTCCAGCAGATGCGGGAAGTCGTCGAGCGAGGCGCCGGCGGTGGCGTAGGCCGCCTTCGTCACCTCTTCGTCGGTGAACGGCTTCGGCGCCTCGGGCAGACCGCGGTGGCGGTAGTCCTCGCCGTCGATGCGCAGGGTGCGGAAGCGGGCGGAGAGGCCCTGGATCTCGCGCAGGAAGTCGGCGGCGGCGAACCGGCCCTCGCCCAGCTTGCCCGGCAGCGTGTTGGAGGTGGCCGCCAGTGCCACGCCCGCGTCCACCAGCTTGCCGAGCAGCGTCGACACGAGCACCGTGTCGCCCGGGTCGTCCAGCTCGAACTCGTCGATGCACAGCAGGCGGTGGCCGGAGAGGGTCTGCACGGTCTGCTGGAAGCCGAGGGCGCCGACCAGGTTGGTCAGCTCCACGAAGGTGCCGAACGCCTTGAGCGCGGGCTCGGCCGGGGTCGCGTGCCACAGGGACGCGAGCAGATGGGTCTTGCCGACGCCGTAGCCGCCGTCCAGGTAGACCCCGCGCGGGCCGGCGGGTGCCTTGGGCGCCTTGGCCCTGCCGAAGCCGAGGAAGCCGCGCCGGCCGGCGCCGGAGGCGTGCGCCCCGCCGAGCCCGGCCGCGAAGCCTTCCAGTATCTGCACGGCCTCGGTCTGGCTGGGCTGGTTCGGGTCCGGTATGTACGTCGAGAAGCGCACCGAGTCGAAGCGCGGCGGCGGCACCATCTCGGCGACCAGCCGGTCCGCGGGGACGTGCGGCTCACGCGTGCACAGCGAGAGGGGGCCCGCTTCGGTCAGAGGGCTGGATCCGGGGGCGGTGGTGGAGGACGACACGGTCATCCATGCTAAGCGCCGTGTCACACTGCACGACATGCGACGCCTGTTCCCTGTGACCGACGAAACAGCAGCCCAGGCCTTCGGCGGGAGCGCCGAGGGTGAGGGGGTGAGGCGGGCGCCCGGGGCCCGAGCGGCGGATGTGCCGGGCACGCACGGCGGCAGCGCGCTGGTCGACCGTGAGTGGAGCCTCGCCGAGCTGGCCGCCGCCTATGCCTACCCCGAGCCCGTCGCAGGTGCCCCGCGGCCGTGGCTGCGGGCCAACATGGTCTCCTCGCTCGACGGCGCCGCTCAGCACGACGGGCGCTCCCAGCCCATCTCCAGCGCCGCCGACATGCGGATCTTCGGCACACTGCGGGCGCTCGCGGACGTGATCGTGGTGGGCGCGGAAACGGTACGTCAGGAGGGGTACCGTCCGGCACGCGCGCGTGCCGAGTTCGCCGACGGCCGCAAGGCCGCCGGACAGGCCCCGGCCCCGGTGATCGCGGTGGTCAGCGCGAGCCTGGAGCTGGACTTCTCGCTCCCGTTGTTCACCGCGCCCCTGGTGCCCACGCTGGTCCTGACCGGAGCCGCGGCCGCCGCGGACCGCGTCGCCGCAGCCGAGAAGGCGGGCGCCAAGGTGGTGATCGCCGGCGAGGGCACGGGCGTCGAGCCCGCGCGCGCCGTGGCCGCCCTGGCCGGCCTCGGCCACACCCGGCTGCTCACCGAGGGCGGTCCCCGGCTGCTCGGCCAGCTGATCGCCGACGAGGTGCTGGACGAGCTGTGCCTGACCGTCTCGCCCATGCTCACCGCGGGCGACGCCCAGCGCATCGCCGGGGGGCCGTCGGTCGAGGTGCCGCACCGGTTCGAACTCGCGTCCCTCCTGGAGGAGGCCGGATTCCTGTTCGGTCGATACCGTCGGTCCTGAATCGGCGGAATCTCCCGTTCCGTTTAGCCTCCGGAGGGCACACTTAGTCCGGCACGACCCGTGCGATCGCGGGGCAGGATGGTTTCGGCAGGGGCCTGGTCGGGGCCCACGGAGGAGAAGAGGCGTTTGGTGTTCACAAGCGTTCTGATGATCGAGAAGGCCTTGACGGCCGCCGACGTGGAGTTCGTCACCACCTTGCACGGAGACGAGCCGGTCGTGTTCCACGTGCTCCTCCAGCCGCGCGGCGACCAGGCGGACCGTCTGCTGCGGGCCATCGACGACATCGCGCTTGGCGAACTGGACGAGGCGGTCCGCGAACGCGAGACCCCGGAGGGAGCGGAGGCGAAGAGCGTCGGCCGGCAGGCACTCGACGTGTCCCTGCGGGCGTTGCGCTCCGCGGGGAGCCGGGCCGAGGGGCGGCTGGTCGAGGACCACCCGCTGGACGCGCTGAAGTCGCTCGTCGCGGAGGTGGACGCGGACGAGGTGATCGTTCTGACCGATCCGCACTACGTGGAGGAGTTCTTCCACCGGGACTGGGCTTCGCGGGCCCGGCACAAGGTGGGGGTGCCGGTGCTGAAGCTGTTCTCGCACAGCGAGGCGTAGCCGGCCCGCCGGACCGGCCCGGCGGCGCCGTCCGGGATGCGGTGCGGCCCGGGGCGCGGGTGCGTGGCGCTCGTCGCGCGGTTCCCGCGCCCCTCCAGGCCGCTACGGCCCTCGCTGCAAGGAGCCCGGTGCTCCAGCGCATAGGCTAGGTCCGCTCTAGTACACCGTCTCTGGGGAGAACCACATGGCACCCGGCCTTCCTACCGCCATGGACCGACCGCACTTCATCGGCATCGGCGGCGCCGGGATGTCGGGGATCGCCAAGATCCTCGCGCAGCGCGGGGCCGAGGTGGCCGGGAGCGACGCCAAGGAGTCGGCGACCGCCGAGGCGCTGCGGGCGCTCGGGGTCACCGTGCACATCGGGCACGCCGCCGGGCACCTCGCCGACGACGCGAGCTGTGTCGTGGTGTCCTCGGCGATCCGCCAGGACAACCCGGAGCTGGCCCGCGCGGCCGAACTGGGCATCCCGGTGGTGCACCGCTCCGACGCGCTCGCCGCGCTGATGCGGGGGCTGCGCCCGATCGCCGTGGCCGGCACCCACGGCAAGACCACGACCACCTCGATGCTGGCCGTGTCCCTCACCGCGCTGGGCCTGGAGCCGTCGTACGCCATCGGCGGCGACCTCGACGCGCCCGGCTCCAACGCCCTGCACGGCGACGGCGACATCTTCGTCGCCGAAGCCGACGAATCGGACCGCAGCTTCCACAAGTACGCGCCCGAGGTCGCCATCGTCCTCAACGTCGAGCTGGACCACCACGCCAACTACGCCTCGATGGACGAGATCTACGAGTCCTTCGAGACCTTCGCCGGGAAGATCGTCCCCGGTGGCACCCTGGTCATCTCCGCCGACCACGAGGGCGCGCGGGAGCTGACCCGGCGGCTGGCCGGATCGGTGCGGACCGTGACGTACGGCGAGGCCGAGGACGCCGACGTGCGGGTGACCGCCGTCGTACCGCAGGGGCTGAAGAGCCAGGTCACCGTGGTGCTGGACGGGCAGGAGCTGACCTTCGCCGTCTCCGTGCCCGGGCGGCACTACGCCCTCAACGCCGTCGCCGCCCTCACCGCCGGCGCCGCGCTCGGCATCCCGTCCGCGGAGCTGGCGCCCGCGCTCGCCGCGTACACCGGGGTCAAGCGGCGCCTGCAGCTCAAGGGGGAGGCCGCCGGGGTGCAGGTGATCGACTCCTACGCCCACCACCCCACCGAGATGACCGCCGACCTGGAGGCCATGCGGGCCGCCGCCGGCGACTCCCGCATCCTCGTCGTCTTCCAGCCGCACCTGTTCTCCCGCACCCAGGAGCTGGGCAAGGAGATGGGACAGGCGCTGGCCCTCGCCGACGCCTCGGTCGTGCTCGACATCTACCCGGCCCGCGAGGACCCGATCCCGGGCGTGACCAGCGAGCTGATCATCGAGGCCGCGCGCGCCGCCGGCGCCGACGTCACGGCCGTGCCCGACAAGGCCGAGATCCCCGGGGTGATCGCGGGAATGGCGAAGCCCGGTGATCTGGTTCTCACCATGGGCGCGGGCGATGTGACCGACCTGGGCCCGCTGATCCTGGACCGTCTGTCGCAGTAAAGGGGCTGAGGCTCATGTCGTACGACGTCGAGAAGCCGGACGAGCAGTGGCGCGCGGAGCTGAACCCGGCCGAGTACGCCGTGCTGCGCCAGGCCGCCACCGAGCCGGCCTTCACCGGTGAGTACACGGACACCAAGACCAAGGGCGTCTACTCCTGCCGCGCCTGCGGCGCCGAACTGTTCACCTCCGACACCAAGTTCGCGTCGCACTGCGGCTGGCCGTCCTTCTACGACCCGAAGGACACCGACGCGGTCGAACTGGTCGAGGACCGCTCCCACGGCATGGTCCGCACCGAGGTGCGCTGCGCCCGCTGCGGGTCCCACCTCGGGCACGTGTTCGAGGGTGAGGGTTACCCGACCCCGACCGACCAGCGGTACTGCATCAACTCCGTCTCGCTGCGGCTGACGCCCGCCGAGGACTGATCGTCCGGAGTTCCGCCCGGGATCTCGATCAAACGACACTCTGAATCTTGCAAAACCCATGCCCGCCTGGTCTCGTCCGGTCGAAGATGAACGTGGGCTGCCGAGGGCGAGGGGAAGGGCCAGGCTGGTGCCCCATTCGCTCCGGTTTGAGATTCTGTGAGGGTGTTGGGTGTGGCGCGCTGGATCCAGTCCCGTCGCAGGCCTCCAGCCGACGGCGGCCACCACCGCGAGGACGGCGGCGGTCATGAGGGAACCGCCACGTCCGCGCGGGTCGCGGCGGCCGCGGAACCAGCGGAATCAGCCGGATCGTCCGGATCGGCCGGATCGGCGAAGGCCCCGCAGGCCGTGGAGGGCGTGCCGGCTGCCGACGCCGTGGCGGCCGGCGCGCGGCTGAGCGTGCTGCGGGAGGCGCTGGCCGGGATCGGTACGACCCTCGACGAGGCCACGACCTGCGCCGAGCTGACCCGGGTCACCGCAGGGCTGGCCGGCGGCACGGCCGCCGTGATGCGCCTGGCCGGCCCGACCGTCTCCGGGTACGAGGCGATCACCGGGGACGCCGACGCGCTGCCCGGCGCCGGCTGGGCCGCCGCGGTGGCCCGCGAGGCGGCCGTACCGGCGCTCGGCGCGCAGCCGGAGCCATGGCTGGAGCACGCGGGCGGCGACCGGATCGCCCTGTGCACGCCGCTGATCAGCGGGGAGGACGTGTACGGCGTCCTGGTGTGGGCCCGCTCCGGGCCGCCGCCCCTGCACCAGGCGGAGGCCGAGCTGCTCAGCCTGCTCGCCGAGCGCGCCGCCTCCCACATCCGGCACGCGCGCGACTACGCGAGCGTCAACCGCACCGCCGGCGACCTGCAGCGCGCCCTGCTCTCCGAACCCGGCCGCCCCCACCCCAACCTCGACATCGCCATCCGCTATCTGCCGGCCGGCGGCGGTGTCCTGGTCGGCGGCGACTGGTGCGAGACCGTACGGCTGCACTTCGGGCGGACCCTGCTGGTCGTCGGCGACGTCATGGGACACGGCCTGGAGGCCGCCGTCGACATGAACGCCTACCGCTCCTCCCTGCGCTACATCGCCTCCGCCGACCTGCCCCCGCACCGCGTGCTGCGGCAGATGGACGACATCGCCTCCCGGGAGGCGGAGCTGCGTCCCGCCACGTGTCTGCTCGCCCGGGTCGACCCGGGGCGCGGTCAGGTCACGCTGGCCAGCGCCGGGCATCTGCCGCCCGCGCTCATCGCCTCCGGCGGAGAGGCCTCGTTGCTGTCCGTCCCCGTCGGGCCGCCGCTCGGCACCGGGCTCGGCGGCTACGAGTCGTTCACCCACCCGCTGCACGCCGGTGAGACCCTCGTGCTGTTCACCGACGGGCTCGTGGAACGCCGTGGTGAGGACATCGACCGCTCGCTGGCCCGGCTGGCCGCTGTCCGCTTCCCGACGGGGGGCGGGCTGGAGGAGGTCCTGGACACCATCCTCGGCCGTCTGGACGCGCGGCACGCGGAGGACGACGTCGCCGCGCTCGCCGCGCGGCCGCACAGCCGACAGGGGCCTTCGGCCGACGCGGTCTCGCCGTAGGGACCCAGGCGGTACGACGGTGACGGGCGTCAGGGCTCGTCGCGGTTCCGCCGGCCGCCGGCCCCGTCGGATGCCGGCGCGGCGACCGCGTCCCCGGCGGACGCACCGGTCGCTCGCCCGACAGAACGCTGAAACACTCGCGGACTAGACTCTCCCCGCAATGGCCTGTGCAACGACGACCGTGGCCGAAAGCGGGCGGAACTCCGCCAAACCCGAAGGGCATTCGGCGTTTTGATACGGATAGAGTCAGTGACGAAGCGGTATCCGGACGGCACGGTCGCGGTCGACCGGCTGTCGCTGGAGATACCGGACCGCGCGATCACCGTCCTCGTCGGGCCCTCCGGCTGCGGCAAGACGACGACCCTGCGGATGATCAACCGGATGGTGGAGCCCAGCGAGGGCCGCATCCTCCTCGACGGCACGGACATCCGGCAGCAGCCGGTCAACACGCTGCGCCGCTCGATGGGTTACGTCATCCAGAACGCCGGACTCTTCCAGCACCGCACCATCCTCGACAACATCGCCACCGTGCCCCGTCTGCTCGGCTGGACCAAGCAGAAGGCCCGGGAACGGGCGGCGGAGCTGATGGAACGGGTGGGACTCGACACCTCGCTCGCCAAGCGCTACCCCTACCAGCTCTCCGGCGGCCAGCAGCAGCGCGTCGGTGTGGCCCGGGCGCTGGCCGCCGATCCGCCGGTGCTCCTGATGGACGAGCCGTTCTCCGCCGTCGACCCCGTGGTGCGCAAGGGACTCCAGGACGAACTGCTGCGCATCCAGGACGAGCTGGGCAAGACCATCGTCTTCGTCACCCACGACATCGACGAGGCGATCAAGCTCGGTACCATGGTGGCCGTGCTGCGCACCGGCGGCCGGCTCGCCCAGTTCGCGCCGCCCGCCGAGCTGCTCAGCGCCCCCGCCGACGCCTTCGTGGAGGACTTCCTCGGCGCCGACCGGGGCATCCGCCGGCTGTCCTTCTTCCCCTCCGAGGGGCTGGAGTTGCAGACGTCGCCGCTCGTCGCGATCGACGCCGACGCCGCACAGCTCGCCGGCCGCGCCGACGCCCCGTACCTCCTCGTCACCGACCCCGACGGCAGGCCGCTCGGCTGGAGCGAACCGGACCGGCTCACCGCCGGGGCCGTCGACCGGGAGCAACTCATCGACCACGGGCGGCCGTTCGTGCCCGGCACCGACTCGTTGCGCACCGCGCTCGACGGCGCCGTGCTCTCCCCGACCGGCTGGGCCGTCGCGGTGGACGGCGACGGACGCGCTGTCGGTGTCGTCTCCCAGCAGGTCATCGGCGAGGCCATCCGCGCCGCCCACAGCCGCGTGACACACGGCGCCGGCGTCGAGGCCGCCCGATGAACGGCTTCTTCGACCTGCCGAGCGACCTCCAGCACAGCTACCTCGGGCTGGTCGGCCTGCACCTGCGCGAGGCGCTGATCCCGGTGCTGGCCGGTCTGGTCGTCTCCCTGCCCGTCGCCCAGCTCTGCGTGCGCTTCCGCTGGATCTACCCGCCGGTCCTCGGCATCACCACCGTCCTCTACGCCGTCCCCTCGCTGGCCTTCTTCGTCGTGCTCATCGACTACTTCGGGCAGAGCGAGACCACGGTGATGATCCCGCTCGCGCTCTACAGCCTGGTGGTGCTCGTCCCCGCGATCGTGGACGGCGTCCGCTCGGTGCCGCGGGAGACCCTGGCCGCGGCCGAGGCCATGGGCCTGGGAGCGGTACGCCGCTACTTCCAGGTGCAGTTGCCCATCGCCGTACCCGCGATCATCGCGGGCCTCAGGGTGGCGACCGTGTCGAGCATCTCCCTCGTCAGCGTCGGCATGCTCATCGGCAACCAGGGCGCCCTCGGCAACATGCTCTACGACGCCCAGACCTACCACCGGCCCGCCCTGGCGGTGAACTCCGTCCTGACCATCGCCGTGCTCGGCATCCTCGCCGACGCCGTGCTGGTCCTGGTCCGGGTCCTGCTCACCCCCTGGATGCCACGGAAGGGAGCCACCCGGTGAACGTCCTCGACTTCGCCCGCGCCTTCTTCAGCGACAGCGCCCACTGGCACGGCTACGACGGCATCCCCACCCGGTTCGCCGAGCACGTCAGGTTCTCCGTGGAGGCCCTGCTGATCGCCGCCGCGATCGGACTGCCCGTCGGGCTGGTCACCGGGCACTACGGACGGGGCGGCAACGCGCTCGCCCTGATCGCCACCGCCGGCCGGGCGCTGCCCAGCTTCGGTCTGCTGGTGCTGATGTTCATCTGGATCGGCTTCGGTCTGCTGCCGGTGATGATCCCGCTGGTCGTGCTCGCCGTACCGCCGATCCTGGTCACCACCTACGAGGCGATCCGCTCCGTCGACCCCTCGCCGGTGGACGCCGCCCGGGGCATGGGCATGCCCGAGGCACGGGTGCTGTTCCAGGTGGAGGTGCCGGTCGCGCTCCCGCTGATCCTGAGCGGACTGCGCACGGCGGCCATCCAGATCGTCTCCACCGCCACCATCGCCGCCTACGTCAGCCTCGGCGGTCTCGGCCGGTACATCATCGACGGCCTCTACCAGAAGAACTACGAGAAGGTCGTCGGCGGCGCCACGCTGACCGCCGGACTCGCGCTGGCCACCCTCGTGCTGTTCTGGGCGGCGTCCAGGCTCACCGTGTCACCGGGGGTACGCCGCAGCGGCTGACGCACGGCACCGCTGCCCGGTGCCGGCCCGCTCTCCCTTCCCCCGACCGACCGTGGATCGAGGCCGATCGGTGATCTGCGGCCCTTGACTGACCGTGAAACTCATGGATTGGATCAACGCGTGACTTCCATCAACCGCATCAGCAGGTCCATCCGGAGGAACCGAGGCGCGGCGGTGGTCGCCCTCGCGGCGGCGACGGCTCTGCTGGCGGGCTGTTCCTCCAAGGGTGACAACTCCGGCAACCCCCTGACGGACGACAGCAAGGCGAGCGGTGACACCGTCGTCGTCGGCTCCAACAACTTCCCCGAGAGCACGCTGCTCGCCGACATCTACGGTGAGGCCCTCAAGGCCAAGGGAATCAAGGTCACGTACAAGCCGAACATCGGCAGCCGCGAGACCACCTACGGTCTGATCAAGAACGGCTCCCTCTCGGTGCTCCCCGAGTACAACGGCGCGCTGCTGGCCTACCTCGACAAGAACGCGAAGCCGAAGTCGGCCGACGCCACCACGACGGCCATCGAGGCCAAGCTGGACTCCAAGCTGACCCTGCTGAAGCCCGCCGCGGCGCAGTCCAAGGACTCCGTCACGGTCAACGCGGCCACCGCGAAGAAGTACCACCTCACCGAGAAGTCGTCCATCGGCGACCTGAAGGACGTCGCGAAGGACCTGGTCATCGGCGCCTCGCCGGAGTTCCAGGCCCGGCAGCAGGGCCTCGTGGGCCTGAAGTCCGTCTACGGCCTCGAGTTCAAGTCGTTCCGGGCGCTGGACGCGGGCGGTCCGCTCACCCAGGCGGCGCTGAAGAAGGACGCCGTGCAGGCCGCGGACCTCTTCACGACCGACTCGACCATCTCCAAGGAGAAGTTCGTCGTCCTGCAGGACCCGAAGAACCTCTTCGGCTTCGAGAACGTCCAGCCGCTGGTTTACAAGGGCGCCCTGTCCAAGAAGGGCGCCGCCGCGCTCGACGCGGTCTCGGCCAAGCTCGACACCGCGACCCTGCTGCAACTCGACACCCAGGTGCAGGCGCAGAACAAGGACCCGCTGGACGTGGCCAGGGCCTGGCTGAAGTCCGCCGGCCTCGACTGACGCCGCGCCCCCGCGCGACGGGGGCGCGCCCTGTGGGATTTCTTCAGGAACAGCGGTGTTGATGGAAGAAATCCGCAAGCAGGCCGCTCCCGTTCGTGCCCCCTCCGCTCGTTCTCCCACGCTGGCCGAGGCCGGTTCCGGTTCCGGTACCGGCCCGTAGCGAGCGTGAGAGGAACTCCATGACCACGGAAAGCGTGGCTGTCGCCCATCCCTGCCGCGGGCGCTGGCCCGGCCTGGTCGCCCTGCTGCTCGGCGAGGCGATGAACCTGCTGGACGCGACCGTCGTCCAGGTGGCCGCACCGGCCGTCCACGCCGACCTGGGCGGGCCGGTCTCGGATGTGCAGTGGTTCGGCGCCGCCTACACCCTGCCGTTCGCCGTGCTGCTGATCACCGGCGGACGGCTCGGGGACATCGCGGGCCGGCGGCGGATGTTCGTCCTCGGCGTCACCCTGTTCACGGCGGCGTCCGTGGCCTGCGCCCTGGCGCCGTCGCCGGGGCCGCTCATCGCCTTCCGGGCCGTGCAGGGCGCCGCGGCGGCGCTGATCATTCCGCAGACGATCGGGCTGATCAAGGCGATGTTCTCGGGGGAGGAGACGGCGAAGGCGCTGGGCAGCATCGGACCGGTGATGGGCCTGGCCGCCGTCTGCGGACCCGTCGTCGGCGGTGTGCTGACGCATGCCGACCTGTTCGGCTCCTCCTGGCGGTCCGCGTTCCTCGTGAACGTCCCGGTGGCCGCCGTCGTCCTCGTCCTCACCCGGAACCTGCCGGAGAACCGCGCCCCGCACCGCCCGGCCCTCGACTGGCCCGGCACCACCCTGGCGGCGCTCGGCACCGGACTCCTGGTCTACCCGCTGATCGGCGGCGACCTGCGTCAACTCCCCCTGCGCGACGGGCTGCTGCTGACCGCCGGAGCGCTCGTGCTCCTCGGCTTCGCCCGGCAGCAGCGGCGCACGGCCCGGCCGCTGCTGGAGCCCAGCCTGTTCACCCACCGGGGCTTCCCGGCCGCCCTCGTCACCTCCACGGCCTTCTTCGCGGCGACCAACGGCCTGACCGTCGTGGTCGTCCTCCAGCTCCAACTCGGCGCGGGCACCGGTGTGCTGGCGGCCGGACTGAGCCTGCTGCCGTGGTCCGCGGGGCTCGCCCTCGCGTCCTGGTGGGCGGGCTCGCGGCTGGTAGGGCGCTACGGGCGCCGGGTCATGCCGTACGGGCTCGGGGTACTGCTGGCCGGACTGCTCGCCGCCGTGGCCGCGTACCGGGCGACCGCGCCGGGGCACTACCCGGTCGCGCTGCTGCCCTCCCTCGCCCTCGTCGGGGCCGGCGCCGGCCTGTTCACGCCGGCCTTCTTCACCCTCGCCCTGCGCCCCCTGCGCCCGCACGAGGTCGGCTCGGCGGCGGGCCTGCTCAACGCGGTGCAGCAGCTGGGGGCGACGCTGGGGGTGGCGGTGCTGGGGAGCGTGTACCTGTCCGGGACGGGGCCGAGCGGGTCCCAGGCCGCCTGCTGGGTGGCCGTGGTCCTGCTGGTCGTGGCCGGGACGGCGAGCGCCAGGGCCGGGACGGCCGAGAGGCCCTGCTAAGATCGACGAGACACGTGAGCCTCCTCGCTGCGGACAGCCGTCCGCCGGGGAGGCTTTTCTCATGCCCGGGCGCGCGCGTCCCGCGACGCGGGCGCTCCCGCTTCGAAGCCGCCTGCCCGACGAGGGGCCCGGATCCCTCGCGTGCCCCCAGCCCGCACGAGGAGACCCTTCTCATGAGCCGACGAACGAACGCTGCCGCAGCCGCCGGTACCTGGCGACTCGGTGATCTGACCGTCAACCGCCTCGGGTTCGGCGCGATGCGTCTGACCGGAACCGCGCCCTTCGACCGCGGCGCACCGCGTGACCGCGAGCACGCGATCGCCCTGCTGCGACAGGCGGTCGAACTGGGGGTGAACCACATCGACACCGCCGCGTTCTACTTCTCGGCGACGCGCTCCGCGAACGAGCTGATCAACCGCGCACTGGCACCGTACGCGGAAGACCTGGTCCTCACGACCAAGGTCTGGCCGGGCCGTGACTCCTCGGGCGCCTGGTGGTGGGCGACCCCCGAGCAGTTGCGTGGCCAGGTGGAGGAGAACCTGCGGCAACTCGGCCGGGACCACCTGGACGTGGTGAACCTGCGCGTGCCACCGAGCCGGCGGACGGGCTCGGTCAGCGATCACTTCGGCGCGTTGGCCGAACTGCGCGATGCGGGGATGATCCGGCACCTGGGCATCTCCAACGTCACGTCCGAGCAGTTGACCGAGGCCCTCGCCATCGCCCCTGTCGTCTGCGTGCAGAACCCCTACGGAACGGGCGCGTCGAGCGAGGACCGGGCCCTGCTCGACCGCTGCGGCGAACTCGGCATCGCCTTCGTTCCGTTCTACGCGATCGCCGGTTCCGGGTGCGAGGCGGGGCCGGTGGCCCAGGACCGCGAAGAGGAGCGCTTGGTCGCCCGCGCGCACGGGGTCTCCGTCGCACAGGTCCGTCTGGCCTGGACCCTGCACCAGGGACCCCATGTGCTGGCCATCCCCGGGACCGGCGACCGGGCCCACCTCGCGCAGAACATCGCGGCCGGCGCGCTGCGGCTCTCGGAGCACGACATGACGCTCCTCGCCTCACCGGATTCACCGGCACGAGGGGATCGACCTCGCACGACCACGGTTCCACGAAGCCGTCCCGGCCACGACCCGAAGCGCACGACATGGACGGCGCCGCGGATCGAACGCACCACGCGGATCGGTGACCTGGCCACCGTGCCTGAACGGCAGATGCTGGAGGGCTGGCTGACCTGGCATCGGGAGACCTTGCTGGCCAAGTGCGCGGGGCTGGAGCCGGACCGACTGGCGCGGACCACGGTGGAACCGTCGAACCTCACCCTGCTGGGCCTGGTCCGTCACATGGCGGAGGTGGAGCGGTCGTGGTTCCGGCGGCGCCTCGCGGGTGAGCGCATCGGGAACGTCTTCACCGACCCGGGAGACGGCGACGAAGGCATCCAGGGAGTCCACGAGGCGTACGCGGCAAGGGACTTCGAGCGGTTCCGGGCCGAGGTCGCCGCGTCCAGGGTGGCGGCGGCCGGCCATGACCTCGACGAGACGTTCACGTCCGCGCGCGGCACCCCCCTCAGCCTGCGGTGGCTCTATGTGCAGATGATCCAGGAGTACGCCCGCCACAACGGACACGCCGACCTCCTGCGGGAGCGCACGGACGGGAAGACGGGCGACTGAGCCCGCGCTGCCCGCCTGCCCCCCTGCCGGCGCCGGCCCGGCACAGCCGACGGCACCGCCGTTCCCCCAAGGGACACGCGCAACCGGCCACCACGCCCCCGCAGCCGTACGGTCTCACCCGGCAGGGCGTTCGCGCCGTACGCGCGCCGGCACCGTCAGCGCCGGGCTCGCCGCCTTGAGCGTGCGCAGCACCGGGCTGGTCTCCAGCCCGTCGATCTCCCTGAGCGTGCCGAGCCGCCCGGTGAGGTAGCGGTGCAGGTCGGCCGGATCGCGGCACAGGGCCTGGGCGACCAGGTTGGTACGGCCGGTGGTCGCGGCCACGAAGGCCAGCTCGTCGTGGCCGGCCAGCGCGAGGGCGACCTTCTCCTGGTCCGCCGGCCGCACGGACAGCCACAGCAGGGCCCGGGTCCGGACACCGAAGAGCCCCGCGTCCACCTCCACGTCGAAGAACAGCGCACCCGCCGCGCGCAGTTCGGCCAGCCGCCGGGCCACGGTCGCGGGCGACCAGCCGGTCGCCCGGGCCAGCTCGCCCTGCCCGGCCCGGCCGTCCCGCTCCAGCGCCGTCAGCAACGCGCCGTCCTCCGGCCCCGGTTGCCGTACCTCCCGCGCGCTCTCCGCGTACACCAGGGCCGTCTGCTGCTGCTCGTCCAGGGCCTGGGCACTGCGCCGCCAGTGGGCGGGGCCGCCCAGATAGGTGTGCAGCAGGCAGTGCGCGGAGACGGCGGTGATGCCGCCGGTGCGCGGGACGTCGTGCAACAGCAGGGAGCCGGGGGAGGCGTCCTCGGCCGGGGCGTGGATCACCGCCGTGATCTCCGTGCCCCCTGAAGTCAGCTTCACCCAGGACGTGTCCGGCCGCCGCACCAGCGCCGCGGCGATGTCCTGCGCGGAGCGTGCCGTCGCCGTCAGCCGGACCAGCCACTGGGCGCGGCCCGCCCGGTCCGGGTCGGCGAGCCCCACCACGCGCAGCCCGGCCTCCGTGCGCAGCCGGCGGTAGCGGCGGGCCACGGTCTGCGCCGAGACCCCGAGCACCTCGGCGATCCTGCTGAACGGCGCCCGGCCGTCCAGGTGCAGGGCGTGGATGAGGGCGCGGTCGAGTTCGTCGAGCATGCCCCCATCCTCGCTCGCCCGGTCCCGCTCAGAGGTCGAACTCGTGCGGCGGCAGGTCCAGCGTGTAGCACGCCTCGCGCACCACGGCCTGCTCCGTCTTGTCGAAGTCACCGTCCGCGCCGCCGATCACGACGCCGATCTGGATCACGGCCCGCGCCTCGGCCGGCTTCTTCTTCGCCTTGGCGATCTCCTGCAGCACGCTCACCTTGCCGAAGGCGAAGTCGGTCGTCAGCTTGTTCAGGTTCTCCTCGAAGCGGCGCCTCAGGTCGTCCGCGGGGAAGTTCTGCAACACCTCGTTCGTCGCGATGAGCTGGGCCACCCGCTGGCGCTCCGAGGGGTCCACGGTCCCGTCGGCGGCGGCCACGAGCGCGCACATCGCCATGCTCGCGTCGCGGAACGCACCGCTCTTCAGGTCGTTCTTCTTCGCCACCAACTGGGTCTGCATCTGCGACGCCGACTCCTTGACGCGGTCCCACAGGGCCATGCGCACTCCTCGATTCAACGGCCGGACGCACCCGCGGCACACCGGCGGAACGTTCTACAACACCGTAGAAACTCATGGGAAGGCCGGGAAGTTCCTGCCGACCTAGACTGAGTCCCCGCACACAGACCGAACACAGGACACAGAGGAAGCAGAGGAAGGCGACAGTGGCGACAGCGCCCGGCACCGGCTACCAGGACCCCTCCGCCGAGGTGCTGACCGAGGCGGCCGCCGCCTTCGGACTGCTCGCCTCGCCCGCCCGGCTGCACATCGTGTGGACGCTGATCCAGGGGGAGAGCGACGTCACCGGGCTCGCCGAGCGGGTCGGCGGCGCGCTGCCCGCCGTCAGCCAGCACCTGACCAAGCTGAAGCTCGCCGGACTCGTCCGCTCCCGCCGCGAGGGCCGCCGCCAGGTGTACTTCGTGGACGCCGCCGGACAGGCCGCCGTCGTCGACGTCGTACGCCTGCTCGTCGGCCGGCTCGCCGAACGGGACGCGGCCGGGGCGGGCCCGGCGCGCCGCCTCCGCGGTCTCTGAGCAGGTGTCGGGAACGTCCCTGCAGGTGCTGCGGCGCCTGGACACCGGCCCGCGCGGACTCACCGACGCCGAGGCCGCCGCCCGGCTCGCCGCGCACGGCGAGAACACCCCGCCCCGCCCGCGCGTCCCCTCCTGGCCCCGGCGCTGGCTGCGCGGCCTGCGCGACCCGTTCACCGCCGTGCTGCTCACCCTCGGCCTGGTCTCGGCGTTCGTCGCCTCCTGGGGCACCGCCACGGTGATCCTCACCCTGGTCGCCGTCAGCTGCGCGCTGCGCGCCGCCGGCGAGCGGCGCGCCGACCGCTCGCTCGCCGCCCTGCGCGAACTGGTCGCCGGCACGGCCACCGTGCTGCGCCGCGCCGACGACAGCGCCGCACCGCGCGCCCACGAGATCCCGGTCGCCGACCTCGTCCCCGGCGACGTCGTGCGGCTCGGCCCCGGCGACCTGGTCCCCGCCGACGTACGACTGCTGCGCGCCCGCGGGCTGACCGTGCGCCAGGACGCGGTCACCGGCGAGTCCGCGCCCGTGCCCAAGTCCGCCGCCGACCTTCCGGAGCCGCACACCGCGTCCGCCCTGTGCCTCCAGGGCAGCGCGGTCGTGACGGGCAGCGCCACCGCGGTCGTCGTGGCGACCGGGGCGCACACCCGGTTCGCCGCCGCCCAGCGGTCGCCCGGGCCGCGCGAGCCCAGCGCCTTCGACCGGTCCGTGCACGGCATCGCCTGGGTGCTGGTCCGGTTCATGCTGCTCACCCCGCCGCTGGTGCTCGTGGCGGGCGCGGCGCTGCGCGGCTGGGGCCCGCAGACGCTGCCGTTCGCCGTGTCGGTGGCCGTCGGGCTCACTCCCGAGATGCTCCCGGTGATCGTCACCAGCTGTCTGGCCCGGGCCGCCGCCCTGCTGGCCCGCACCCGCCGGGTCGTCGTACGGCGGCTGCCCGCGCTGCACGACCTCGGCGCGATCGACGTGCTGTGCGTGGACAAGACCGGCACCCTCACCCAGAACCGGCCCGTCGTCGCCCGCTGTCTGGGCGCGGACGGCCGGGACGACCCGGAGGTGCTGCGCCGGGCCGCCGCCTGTGCCTGGTGGACCCTGCAGCTCGCCGAACTGCCCGCCCCGGACGCCCTCGACGAGGCGCTGCTCGACATCGCCGGTGCGGCCGGCGAGGAGTACGACGGACTCGCCGCGCTGCCCGTCGCCCCCGGCCGGCGCCTCGCGACCGCCGTTCTCGCCGGCCGGCTCGGACACCACCTGCTGGTCACCAAGGGCGCCGCCGAGGACGTACTGGAGCGCTGCGACCTGCCGGCCGCCGAGCGGCAGCGGCTGCTGGCGCTCGCCGCACGCGAGGCGCGGACCGGCCAGCGGGTGCTGGCCGTCGCCACGGCCGAACGCCCCGCCCGCACCCGCCCGTACACACCCGCCGACGAACGCGGCCTCACCTTCCGAGGCCTGGTCACCTTCCGCGACGAACCCGCCCCCGGCGCCGCCGACGCCCTGCGCGCCCTCACCGCCCTCGGTGTCCGCATCCACGTCCTCACCGGCGACCATCCCGCCACCGCGGTCCGCGTCTGCCACGAGCTGGGCCTCAAGGTCACCGAGACACGCACCGCCACGACCGCCCGGGCAGAGGCCGCGCCTGCGGCCGACGCGATCGGGTCCGCTGGTGGTGCCGTCCGCGTGGACGGTGACCTGGCCTCGGCCGCATCAGGCGAGGCCGGAGTCGGGGGCGGCGCGCCGTGGGTCCCCGGCGGCGGGGAGTGTCGGGTGGGTGCGGGCGTGTGCCCGGCGGGTCCGGGGGCGGCCGGGGGCGGTTCCGGCTCGGTCGACGAGGCCGCGGCCGAGGCCGGCGGGCAGGAGGTGCGGGCCCGTACCGATGTGTCTCCGGCCGGGACGACCACGGTCGTGGCCCGGTGTACGCCGGAGGACAAGGCCCGGTTCGTCGCCCGGCTGCGTGCGGCCGGGCACACCGTCGGCTTTCTCGGGGACGGCGTCAACGACGTGCCCGCGCTGCTCGCCGCCGACGTCGGTATCGCACCGCGCGGGGCCGTGGCGGTGGCCCGGCAGAGCGCCGACGTCGTGCTCGCCGAGAAGGACCTCACCGCCATCGGACACGCCGTCACCGCCGGCCGGCACAGCAGCGCCAACATCGCCGCCTACCTGCGCGTGACCCTCTCCTCCAACCTCGGCAACGTCCTCGCCATGCTCGCCGCCGGGCTGATGCTGCCCTTCCTGCCGATGCTCCCCGTGCAGGTGCTCGCGCAGAACCTGTGCTTCGACGCCGCCCAGTTCGCCTTCGCCCACGACCGCCCGGCTCCGCACGAGCTGCGCCGGCCCACCGTGCTGCGGCCGCCCGCCTTCCTGCGGTTCATCACCGGCTTCGGCGTGCTCAACGCGGTGGCCGACCTGGCCACCTTCGGCGTCCTCGCGCTCGCCCTGGACGGTCCCGACGCCCTGGACGACCGGGCCGTGTTCCACTCCGCCTGGTTCACCGAGAACCTGCTCACCCAGGCGCTGGTCATGCTTCTCCTGCGTGACGGCCGGCGCCTCGTGCGCGGCGGCCGGCCCGGCCCGGTCGGCTGGGCCGCCGCTCTGCTCGCCGCCGTGGGCCTCGCCGTGCCGCCCAGTCCGCTGGGCGCCGCGCTCGGCATGACCGCGCTGCCCGCCGCGTACCATCTGCTGCTCGCCGCCGTGCTCGCCCTGTACGCCCTGGCGCTCACCACGACGAGGATCCGCCACACGCGGCGCCGGCCGTGACCCGGGCCCCGCTGAGGGTCCTCGTGGGCGAGGGTCTTGGGCGCGGTCGGCCCGTGGGGCCTGCCGGCGCGGTGCGCGGTCGGCCGGCGGAAACGGCCCTCGACGTGCCTCGGCGTCCGGCCGCCCCCCGTCCCCAGCCGTACGCCGCCGTACGGTCAGGCGGCCGTGCCCTCCGCTCCCTCCGGTACCGCGGCCGCCCTCGCCCGCTTCTCCTTCCGGCGTATGCGGCGGCTGACGCGCGGCTCCTGGTCGGGGAGCCAGCCGAAGGCGAGGCAGCAGCCGGTGACGCCCAGCAGCAGACCGAGGAAGAAGCCGCCCAGATTGGAGGTGAGCCAGGTGCCCAGGGAGACCAGGACCCCGGTGAGGGAGTAGAACAGCCGCTGCGTGGGGTTGAAGAGGATCAGCAGGCCCAGCAGCGCCATCAGGGTGGGCAGCAGATAGCCGGCCAGCCCCTGCATGCCGATGTGCATCACGACCTTCAGCGAGGCCTTCTCGGTGAGCAGGATCTCCCCGCCGGCCAGGGTGAGCAGCAGCCCGCCCCAGAACGGCCGGCGGGCCCGCCAGCCGCGGAAGGCGGCCCGCGCTCCCCGGCGTGGACGGTCGGACACCGCGATCAGCAACCCGAGTCGCTGAAGCGGAGCTTGAGACCGGGCAGCTTGAACACGCCCGCCGTGGTCGCGTAGTTGGTCTGCCGCAGGTTGCCGATGTGCACGGTGTCGGCCTGCTGGCTGAACACGCCGATCGGTCCCTTCACGCCCGCCTTGGTCAGCGTGCTGGCGTCGTTGCCGATCTCGATGTTGTTGAACGCCGCGTCGCCGGTCAGCTCCGTGGAGTCGGTGGTGAGGCCGCTGGCCGTCACCTTGGTCGCGCCGCCGCCGGCCGTGATGAGCAGGTTGGTGCCGCCCAGGTCGACGCTCTGGCACAGGTGGTCGAGTGTGGCGTTCTTGATCGCGGAGGTCACCACGAGCACCTGACCGCCGTTGTCGCCGGCGTTCGGGCTGCCCTCCGCCATGTTGTCGAGGCCGCCGAACTGCTCGAAACCGGTGCCGTTGAGTTCCGTCGCGGTGACCGTGAACGGCATCCCGGAGATCGCGAACTGCACGCCCAGCGCCCCCTGCGCGGTGAGCACCGCCAGGCCGGCGGCGACGAGCGTGGCGGGTACCGCCATCACCGCGGCCCGGCGGGCCCGGACCCGGCCCCGTCTCTCACCGCCGGCGGCGGTCGCGGCGGCCTGCGGCGCTTCGGACGGTGAACCGTTTCCCGGGTTCTCGGGGGTGTTGCCGACGGACGGGACGTCCGGGGACGAGGCCATGTCTGCTCCCATGGGCATGGATCAACGCGGGTCGGGCTTCAGTGGCACGGTGTCCTGGCGCGGACGGCGACTGCCGCGTTCGCCTCCTCACCTCGTAGGGCGGGAGCAAGGGCTTTCTCGCTACGCGGCGGTAGCCGACCAGGAAGTTACCGCCGGTTACTTCGAGGGGTCAAGGGAGATGTGAAAAAAGGGTGTCGGATGTGGGCGGGAGGCGACCGAACGCGCCAACTGCCCCTGAACTGCTTGACGTTGACGGTTGATCAGGTCTACAAATTCCCCTGTTTCACGGATCCGTGGCGCCGGATCCGCCGAGCGGTGCCGGCCGCGTTCCCGGCTGTCTCACGTCGACCGCTCAGCCCAGCCCAGGGAAACCGTTCACATCGGTGCGGCTGCGCACGGTCATCCCCCCCGATCGTGCCCCGCCGTCACCGGTTGTTCCCGGCCGGTCCCGGCCGTTCCCTGCCGGACCGGCCGAAGGTCTTCCCCCGAGGCCTTCGGCCGGTTTCCGGGCTGCCGCCGTCGCCGGTCCGTCGCGTACGGAGAAGGCGCCACGGCCCTGCGCCGGCGGCACCGCACGCACCGTGCACACCGCGCCACGCCGCCTCACCCGCGCGCCACGCCGCGCGACCCGACCTCGCGCCCCAGCCCGTCACCCCGGGCCTCGTCAGGACCCCAGGAAACGCACCCCCGCACCCTCACCCCCTCATCCGGACCCCACCCAGGAAAGAGGCACCCGCATGCGTACGCGATCCCTCCTCGCCCTCGCCGGTACCGCCACCGCACTCGCCCTCGCGGTGGCCGCCCCCGCCTCCGCCGACGGCACCGCCGTCCTCACCACCGGAAGTGCGGGCGGCACCGCCGTCGCGACCGGCGACACCCTCACCGCGCCGCTGGCCTCCGGCACCTCCGCCACGCTCTACTCCAGCGCGACCGGCACCAGCGGCGTCAAGTGCACGTCCTCCCAGTTCACCGCCACGGTCACCGGCAACCCGGCCGCTCCCGGCACGGCCGGCGAGTCCGTCACCGCTCACACCTTCGACCCCAGCTCCTGCACCAGCAACGTCACCGGCGTCACCGGCGTCAGCAGCATCACCGTCGACCACCTGCCCTACACCGCGGCCGTCGCCTCCGACGGCACCCTCACCGTCTCGCCGGCCAGCGGCTCCACCATTCAGACGACGGTCAAGCTGCGCACCCTGCTGGGCACCATCACCTGCGTGTACCAGGCGCCCACTCTGACCGGGAAGACCGACAACACCGACAGCAGCATCAGCTTCACCAACCAGCAGTTCAGCAAGTCCTCCGGCTCGTCGCTGTGTTTCGCGAACGGCTACTTCACCGCCAAGTACGCGCCCGTGACCGACGGGGGAGCCCGGGTCTACGTCAACTGAGCAGCACGCAGAACGAGTTCAGCGCCGCCGCAGCCGCACCGCGAGGACGGCGCCTCCCGTGAGGGCCAGCACCGCGGCGGCGCCGCCCGCCAGTACGGGCGCCGAGGGGCCCGAACCCGCACGCGTGTCCTCCGCCACCGGTGTGCCGGCGGCGGAGGACACCGGCCTGTCGGCGCCCGCGCCGTTCGTCCCGGGGGCGGCACGCCCACCCGTGGCGGGCGTCGGACGTGTCGTCGCCGGCGCCGCCTTCCCGCCCCCTGACGACCGCGCCCCCTTCTCGGGGAACACCACGTCGGAACACGAGTAGTAGGTGTCCGGCGTGCTGCTGTTCTGCCAGACGGTGTACAGGATCTGACGCCCGGTCCGGTCCTTCGGCAGTGTCGCGTCGATGTGATACGCCCCCTTCCGCAGGGGCGGATCGGTGACCTGGGCGAAGGGGCGCTCCGGGAGATCGGACCACGTAAGCGGTTTCCCCGGGTCGTAGCCGGGCTTGGTGAGGTACAGCCTGAACGTCCCCGTGTGGGCGATCGTCGAGGCGTACGTCATCGTCAGTCTGTCGCCGGGCGTCAGCCGGGTCGCCGGCCAGTCCCGCCGGGCCAGGTCCAGGCCCCGGTACGCGGGCAGGTTCCCGCTGCACAGCCTGCCGTCCGGAATCATCTGCCGGTCACGGCCGTTCACCCCTGCCACGCGCAGGTTGTCCCACGCCGTGAACGGGGTGCCGTTCGCCGCGACCGCCGCGCGGCACGCCGCCGAGCGGCCGGCGTCACCGCCCTCGGGGGAGCAGGCGTAGACCCGGCTGACCGGGTCCGTGGGGGCTCCGTGCGCCTGGGCGGGCCCCGCCGCCCACGACAGGAGCAGGAGTGGGGCCGCAGTGGCGGCCGCCGTGACATTCAGACGGGCGGTCATCCGGGTCATCCGGGACGTCTCCTCGGCGGCGCGGGAACGGGGTCTGCGGCGTCCAGTACGACGGCCGCGTGCCGTTTGTTCAGCAGGACCGGCCCCTCGCGCGTCCCCGAGCCGGTCCCTCGGCTGTCCCCGGGATGGTCCTCAGGCCGTCCCGGACGGGTCCATCGGGTGTCCCCCGACGGGTCCTCCGGCCGTCTCCGGGCTGGTCCTTCGGGTGTCCCAGGGCCGGTTCTCCCGTTGTCCCCGGGCCCGTCCATCAGGCGTCCCCGGCCCGACCCTTCGGGCATGCCCCGAACCGGCTGACCGGCCGCCCCCGGAACCGGTCCGTCGGCTGCTCCCGGCCCGACCCTTCGGGCATGCCCCGAACCGGCTGACCGGCCGCCCCCGGAACCGGTCCATCGGACGCTCCCGGACCGACCCCTCGGCCATTCCCCGGACCGGCGCGTCGGCCATCGCCGGACCGGCGCATCGGTGATCGGGGGGCGTGAAAGCACCGACCGGTTGGGATGTTTCGCGCCCTGCTCCGAGGCCCCGTTGAGGAGCCGGTCATCGGCCTCGTATCGTGGCGATCATGGGTCCGGCACCCGCCGTTCCGCGGCTGCCGAGAACGGTCGGGCAACACAGGGGAGGAACCGTTCTGGTCTCGTCCGCTCACGGACCGCCGAGGAGCCGTCCGGCGCCGGATCCGCAGGTGACAGGTGTCGCCCCCTCAGTCCGTCCCCCGGACTCCCGCTGCCCATCGGTGAGTTATCGTGTGCAAGGGGACTAAAAAAAACCGCATGTCCCGTTCGTTCGAGTCGAGGAGGGTCCCAGAATGGCGAGGCAGTTACGCGCCGAGCAGACCCGGGCAACGATCATCACGGCCGCCGCCGATCTCTTCGACCGGCACGGCTACGAGTCCACCAGCCTGAGCGACATCGTCGCACACGCGAAGGTCACCAAGGGTGCGCTGTACTTTCACTTCGCCGCCAAGGAGGACCTCGCCCACGCCATCCTCGAACTCAACGCCAGGGCCGCGCAGAAGCTCGTCGCCGAGGTCGAGGGCCGTGGCTGTTCCTCGCTGGAGACCCTGATGCGCACCACGTTCGGGATCGCCAGGCTCGCCGTGGAGGATCCGGTGCCGCGCGCCGCGCTCCGTCTCGCCACCGCGGACGTCACCGTACGGCCGCCGCTGCGGCATCCGTTCACGGAGTGGCTGGAGTTCGCCAACCGGAAGTTCTCCGCGGCCGTCAGGGAGGCCGATGTGCACGGCGATCTCGACGTCGGCATGGTCGCGCACTCCCTCGTGTCCTTCTACGTGGGCACCCGGGTCGCCGGCCGCTCGCTCGAACCGGTAGGACGGCTTCCGCGTAGGGTCGCGGAGATGTGGCACCTCCTCATCCGGGGCCTGGTCCCGGTGCACCGCCGCCCCCGCTACGTCACCCTCGCGACGCAGCTGGAGCGGGAGATCAGAATCGCCTGACGCCCGCGATACGGTGACGGACATGCCCGACACCCCGTTCGCACCCGTGATCCTCGGCAACGAACCCGGCTCGTTCCCGCACAGCGTGCTGGCCGAACGGCATCCGGCGATCATCCGGCAGGTACGGGACGCCTTCCCATACGGCCCCGGGCAGCACCGGGCCCTGGACGACCTGCTGAAGAGCTGCACGCAGGGGACGGTCGAGCCGTTGCCCGACGACGCCCCCGACCGGGACCGGTGGCGGGCGTGGGGCCTGCCCGGCTGCGCCGGACGCTCCTGGTACGACGTGCCGTGGCTGTGGTCCGAGAGCTACTTCTACCGCCGGCTGCTCGACGCCGTCGGCTGGTTCGGTACGGGCGCCTGGCAGGGCATCGATCCCTTCCGGCCGTTCAAACGCGCCGAACTCGACGCACCGGAGACCGACGAGGAACTGGCCGCGCTGGACGCCCTGCCCGGCCTGCCCGAGGAGGAGCGGGCGCAGGCCCTGCTGCTCGGCTCGCTGTGGGGCAACCGCGCCGACCTCGGCTTCCGGCTCTCCGTCGAGGGCGCCGAGGCCCGGGAACCGGCGCCCGCGCTGGTCGCCGACGACAGTGCGGCCCTGTGGGCGCTGCTGCCGCCCGGCGGCACGGCCACGCTCGTCCTGGTCGCCGACAACGCGGGCCGTGAACTGGTCCCGGACCTGTTCCTGATCGCCCATCTCCTCACCGAGGGCCGGGTCGCGCGTGCGGTGCTGCACGTCAAGCCGTACCCGTACTACGTCTCCGACGCGACGACCGCCGACGTCGTCGACGCCCTGCACCGGCTGCGCGCCGCGTCCGGCACGGCCGCCGAGTACGCGCGCGTGCTGTGGTCGGCCATGGCCGACGGCCGTCTCACCGTGCGCGCCCACCCCTTCTCCTGCGCCCCGCTGCCGTACGCGGAGATGCCGGACGACCTGCGCGCCGAGTTCGCCGCGGCCACACTGACCGTCTTCAAGGGCGACCTCAACTACCGGCGCCTGGTGGGCGACCGGCTCTGGCCGCCGACCACGCCCTTCCGGGAGACCACCGCCTACTTCCCGGGCCCGGTCGCCGCGCTGCGCACCCTGAAGTCCGAGGTGATCACCGGACTGTCCGCGGCGACCGAGAGCGCACTGGTGGCGGCCGAGGCCCGGCGCTGGCGCACCAGTGGCACCCATGCGCTCATCCAGGTCGACGCCAGGTGACCTGTCAGGTCGGCGTCAAGTCACGTGCAGGCGCAGTGACTTGACGCCATTGATGAAGTTGGACACCAGCCGCCCGGCCGGTGCGGCGAGCCGCGGCCCGGGGAGGGCGCGCAGCACCTCCGCGTGGAGCAGCCGTAGCTGCAGCCGGGCGAAGTGGGCGCCGAGGCACACATGCGGGCCGTCGCCGAAGGACACGTGCGGGTTGGGGGAGCGGGCGAGGTCGAGCCGGGCCGGACCGGTGAAGGCCCGCTCGTCCCGGTTGGCCGAGGCGTGGAAGACCACGACCTTCTCACCGGCCCGGATCCGCCGCCCCGCCAGTTCGGTGTCCCGGACGGCGGTCCGGCGGAAGGTCAGCACGGGGGGATGCCAGCGGAGCAACTCCTCCACGGCCGTGGCGAGTTCCGCCTTCCCGGCGCGCAGCGACTCGTACGCTTCCGGGTGTTCCGCCAGTGCCAGCAGTCCGCCGGGGGCCGCGCTGCGCACGGTGTCGTTGCCGGCGACGGTGAGCAGGAAGAAGAACATCTCCAGCTCGGCGTCGGTGAGTTCGGCGTCGGACGCGAGGGCGGTCATCACGTCGTCCGCCGGATGGCGCCGTTTGTACGCGGCCAGGTGACGTGCGTAGGCGAACATGTCCTTCAGCATCGCCGGGGAGCGCGGGTCGACCGGCCTGCCCGCCCCGTCCAGCACCCGCGGACCGGCCTCGTCCGGGTCCTGGTAGCCGATGACCCGCTGCGTCCAGCGCAGCAGCAGCCGGCGGTCGCTCTCCGGGACGCCGAGCAGGTCCGCCAGGTTGAGCAGGGCGTACTCGTCGGTGACGGAGCCCACCAGGTCGACCGTGCCGTCGCCTTCCCGCGCCTGCCGAAGCGCCTCGGCGAGCAGGGTGCGCGCCCGCTCCCCGGCGAGCGCGGCGAACCGGTCGACCCGGCCCGGTGTGAACGCCCGGCTGACCAGCCGGCGCAGGCGTCGGTGTCGCGGCGGGTCCTGATTGAGCATCATGCCGCGGATGAACGGCAGGTCCTCCGGGTCCGGGTCGCGGATCTGGGTCGCGCCGAGGTGGGAGGAGTACGTCGTGGCGTCCTTCAGCACCCGCACGACGTCCGCGTGCCGGGTCACCGCCCAGAACCCCGGCCCGGCCGGCCAGCCCAGTACCTCCGGCTCCTGCTGCCAGGCGACCGGATGGTGGTCGCGCAGCACACGGTAGTCGTCGTGGGGCACACCGGCGGCGTACCTGCGCGGGTCGAACACATCGGGCACCGCCGGCACCTCACCCCCGTTCACGCCGACTCGCCCTCCGCGACCGGGACCCCGACACCGGCCGGGTCGTCCTCGCCGGCCGCGGCTGAGTCGTGGCGCGCATGGCCGTCGCCGACCGCATGCCCTTCGTCGTCCACGCGCCCTCCGCCGAGAGCATGCCCTTCGTCGGCCCCTTGATCCTCGTCGTCCACGCCTCCCCGGCCACCCCCCGGCCCGTCGATGTCGGACCGCAGGAAGTCCTCCACGACGCGGACGAGTTCCAGCGGGCACTCGTCCATGGCGTAGTGCCCGGCGGACGCCAGCGCCACGAGTTCGGCGCGCGGGTACCAGGACATCCAGGTCTGCCGCATGACCTCGGGCGACAGGGCCGGGTCGAGGGTGCCGGCCACCGCCAGGGCGGGGACCCCGCTGTTCTCGACGTCGGCGTGGAAGTCGTCGCCCGCCCACGAGTCCAGCCAGGCCCGGAACGCCTTCGCGTCGCTGCACTCCAGCGAGCGGGCGACCATCCGGTCCAGCCAGGCGGCGGGGCGTCGGCCCCCGGTGGTGAAGTCGATGATCGCGCGCCGGTTCGCCGGCTGGTGCGCGGCGTCCGTGAACAGCGCGGCCTGCGCACCGGCCAGCGGCAGGCCCGAGGCGGGCACCGGGGAGACGCCGACGATCCGGCGCAACCGGTCCGGGGCGAGCCCGAGCAGCCGCTGCGCCACCGCGCCGCCCATGGAGTGCCCGACCACCGAGAACCGCTCCCAGCCGAGCCGGCCGGCCAGCTCCAGCAGGTCGGCGGCGGCCCCGGCCGTCGTGTACGGGCCCGCGGCGTCCCGGGCCTCGCCGTAGCCGCGCAGGTCGACCAGCGCGTAGGTGAAGGCGGTGCGGTCGAGGTCCGGCAGGACGGGCGCGTAGGCGGAGCGGTCGGCGAACCAGCCGTGCACGGCGAACACCTTGTGGGCGCCGTCGCCGTGCACTTCATGGGGCAGCACGAAGGAGGTCATGCGCCTACCGTGGCCGCCGCGCGGGGGCACGGCAAGGGCGCGGCCCGGGGGCGTTCCGGGGGCGGTTCACGCGATGGTGTGATCATGTCCCGCGCGGCGGATGGGTGTGGGGGGCCACGGGTAGGGCCCGGCCATGACGCAGCCGTTCGAACTCCCGCACTTCTACATGCCGTATCCCGCGCGGCTCAACCCGCACCTCGAAGAGGCGCGTGCGCACTCCACCGGGTGGGCGCGGGAGATGGGCATGCTGGAGGGTTCCGGGATCTGGGAGCAGGCCGACCTGGAGGCGCACGACTACGGGCTCCTGTGCTCCTACACCCACCCCGACTGCGACGGACCGGCCCTCTCGCTGATCACCGACTGGTACGTGTGGGTGTTCTTCTTCGACGACCATTTCCTGGACATGTACAAGCGCACCCCGGACCGCGCCGCCGGAAAGGCCCACCTGGACCGCCTGCCGCTGTTCATGCCGCTCGACCCGTCGACTCCCGTGCCCGAGCCGGAGAACCCCGTCGAGGCGGGTCTGAAGGACCTGTGGGCACGCACGGTGCCGTCCATGTCCGTGGACTGGCGCCGCCGCTTCTCCGTGGCCACCGAGCACCTGCTGAACGAGTCGATGTGGGAGCTGTCGAACATCGACGAGGGGCGGATCGCCAACCCCGTCGAGTACATCGAGATGCGCCGCAAGGTGGGCGGCGCCCCCTGGTCGGCCGGGCTCGTGGAGTACGCGACGGCGGAGGTGCCGGCCGCCGTCGCCGGCACCCGTCCGCTGCGTGTCCTCATGGAGACGTTCGCCGATGCCGTCCACCTGCGCAACGACCTCTTCTCCTACCAGCGAGAGGTCGAGGACGAGGGCGAGAACAGCAACGGCGTGCTCGTCCTGGAGACCTTCTTCGGCTGTACGACCCAGCAGGCCGCCGACACGGTCAACGACATCCTCACCTCACGCCTGCACCAGTTCGAGCACACCGCGCTCACCGAAGTCCCGGCCGTCGCCCTGGAGAAGGGCCTCACCCCGGTCGAGGCCGCCGCGGTCGCCGCCTACACCAAGGGGCTCCAGGACTGGCAGTCCGGCGGTCACGAATGGCACATGCGCTCCAGCCGCTACATGAACAAGGGTGCCCGCCCCGGCTCGCCCTGGCGGCTGCCGAGCGGCCCCGGTACCTCGGCCGCCGACGTCGGCGCGCTCCTCGCCTCGGCCGCCCAGGAACGCCTGCGCGCCTACACCCACGTCCCCTTCCAGAAGGTCGGACCCTCCCCGCTGCCCGAGTTCCACATGCCGTACCGGCTCGGACTCAGCACGCACCTCGACGCGGCCCGCCGCAACCTCGTCGTCTGGTCGCACCGCATGGGCATCCTGAGGGAAGGCGTCTGGGACGAGGACAAACTCACCGCCTACGACCTCGCCCTGTGTTCCGCCGGCCTGGACCCGGACGCCACTCCCGAGGCCCTCGACCTCAGCGCCCAGTGGATCGCCTGGGGGACGTACGGCGACGACTTCTACCCGCTGGTCTTCGGCAGCCGCGGGGACCTGGCAGGCGCCCGCCTGACCACCGCCCGGCTGTCGCGGTGCATGCCCGTCGAAGGCGAGCCCGCCCTCGTCCCGGCCGACGCGATGGAGCGGGGGCTCGTCGACCTGTGGGCGCGCACGGTGGCCGGCATGACCGCCGACCAGCGGCGCGGGCTGAAGGCCGCCGTGGAGACGATGACCGAGAGCTGGGTGTGGGAGCTGTCCAACCAGCTGCAGAACCGCATCCCCGACCCGGTCGACTACCTGGAGATGCGGCGCGCCACCTTCGGCTCCGACCTCACCCTGAGCCTGTGCCGGATGGGCCACGGCCCCGCCGTCCCGCCGGAGGTGTACCGCAGCGGCCCGGTGCGCTCGCTGGAGAACGCCGCCGTGGACTACGCCTGCCTGGTCAACGACATCTTCTCGTACCAGAAGGAGATCGAGTACGAGGGCGGGATCCACAACGCCATCCTGGTGGTGCAGAACTTCTTCGGCGTCGACCATCCGGCCGCGCTCGGCGTCGTCCACGACCTGGCGACCCAGCGCATGCGGCAGTTCGAGCACGTCATCGCGCACGAACTGCCTGTGCTGTACGACGACTTCGGGCTGTCGGAGCAGACGCGGGCGGCCATGGACGACTATGTCCTCGATCTGCAGAACTGGCTCGCCGGGATCCTGAACTGGCACCGCGAGGTCGACCGCTACAAGGCCACGTGGCTGGGCCGCCGGTCGCACGGCTTCCTGCCCGACCGCGCGCCCGCCGCCCCCGTCCTGTCGCTCGGTCCGGCCCTGTCGCTCGGCTGACGGTCGCGGAGTCTTCGCGTACGGAAGCGGGCATTCTGGGAACTTCGGTGAGTCCTCGGGAGTCGACGGTCCCTGGGAGAGGCCTGGGGTGCGGCGGTCCGTGGGCCGACGGTCGGCGGAGCCGTGGGGCGGCGGTCCGTGGGGCTGTCAACCGGCGGTGCGGGGCGGACGGTTGTGGGTCCGTCGTCCGGCGGTCCGGGTCTGACGGGTCGGGGGGTGGGGTGGTCCGAGGCGCTGAAGGGCCGGGGAGTGACGCCGGTCGGGTGAGTTCCGTCGCCGCGGTCCGGCCGCGGCGCGGGCCGCCGGTGCCCTTGGGGGCTCGCCGGCTCCGGCCGCCCCGTGCCGGTGCTCCGGCAGGGGGCGGGTCGCCCGGTGTTCGTCCCAGGGGGCCATGGCTACCCTCAGCCACCCTCCGGCCAGTCTCACTCGTTCGTGTCTCGTCGCGGCCCGGTGCCCCGGGTAGAGCACCAGCCGGAGGCGAGCGAACCATGGAACCCACTGTGTTGCGTCCCAAGCCGATGCCAGGTCAGGACCCCCGGCCGGGCGGTGGCACCCCCACCCCGGCCCACCGCCCGCACGCCGCGCCCCGGCGCGGCCGGCGGCTGCGGACCGTGCTGTTCGGCCTGTCCCTCGGCACTCTGCTGGTGCTGTCCGGCGTCGGCATCGGCACGGTCGGCGCCGCGGTCATCGGCCTGAGCCGGCTCGCCGAACTGCAGCGCCAGGCCCCGCCGGCCACGCCGTCCGCCCGGGCCACGCCCGCTGCCACCGCGAGCCCCGCTCCGGCCGCCACCCCCGCGGCGGTCCTGGGGGTCGAGGCCGTCGACGCCGAGAAGGCGGGCGCGCTCCTCGTGGGCGTGCACGTGCCGGGCCCCGGCTATGCGGCCGGCCTGGTCCGCGGGGACGTCCTGCTGCAGTTCGGCTCCGCCCGCGTCGACTCCGCCGCCGATCTCGCCCGGGTCGTCGCCCGTGCCCGGCCCGGAGAGCCGGTGCTCCTCACCGTGCGTCACACCGGCGGGGGCTTCCAGCAGTTGACGGTCCTGCCGGGTGTGGTGGTCTGAGCGGGAGCGGCGCCGGATCCCGCCTCGGCACTCCCTCGGTCACACCGGCAAACCCGCTGGTCACCATCCGCACCACACGCCATGATGGCCCCATGCCGAGATCCGTGTGCGCCGACCGCGTCCCGCGGGGAGCAGCGGCGACCGGCTCGCGTGACCCTGCCCAGCCGGGCAGGATGCTGCCCGAGACGCCCTCGCCCGTTCGCCCACCCGCGCCCGGAGGCCCGGATGACCGGTAGTACGCCCGCGCCCTTCACCGCCGCCGACTACAGGGCCCGCATGGAGCGCGCCGCGCGCTCCGCGGCCGACGCCGGCCTCGCGGGGCTGCTGGTGGCACCGGGACCGGACATGGTCTGGCTCACCGGCTACACCCCCACCGCCGTCACCGAACGGCTCACCGTGCTGGTCCTCACCCCCGGCCGGGATCCCGTGCTCGTCGTACCGACGCTGGAGGCCCCGGACGCCGAGCACGCGGCCGGCTCGTCCGCGCTCGCCCTGCGCGACTGGACCGACGGCAAGGATCCCTACGCCGTCACCGCCGCGCTCCTCGACGACCGCGGCCGGTTCGGCATCAGCGACAACACCTGGGCCCTGCACCTGCTGGGCCTGCAGCGGGCCCTGCCCGACACCTCCTACGCCTCTCTCACCGACGCCCTCCCCATGCTGCGCGCCGTCAAGGACGCCGCGGAACTGGAACTCCTCGCCGCCGCCGGAGCGGCTGCCGACGCGACGTTCGAGGAGATCCGGAAAGTTCCCTTCGCCGGCCGCCGCGAGTCCGACGTCGGCCACGACCTCGCCGGCCTGCTGCGCCGCTTCGGGCACGAGCAGGTCGACTTCACCATCGTCGGCTCGGGCCCCAACGGCGCCAACCCGCACCACGAGGTCGGCGACCGCGTCATCCAGCACGGCGACATGGTCGTCCTGGACTTCGGCGGTCTGAAGGACGGCTACGGCTCCGACACCACCCGCACGGTCCACGTCGGCGAGCCCACCGAGGAGGAGCGCCGGGTGCACGACATCGTGCGCGAGGCCCAGGAGGCGGGCTACCAGGCCGTACGGCCCGGCGTGGCCTGCCAGGAGGTCGACCGCGCCGCCCGTGCGGTGATCACCGGGGCCGGGTACGGCGCGTACTTCATCCACCGCACCGGGCACGGCATCGGCGTCACCACGCACGAGCCGCCGTACATGATCGAGGGTGAGGAGCAGCCCCTCCTGCCGGGCATGTGCTTCTCCGTCGAGCCCGGCATCTACCTGCCCGGCCGCTTCGGGGTGCGCATCGAGGACATCGTCACGGTGACCGAGGACGGGGGCCGCCGCCTGAACACCACCACGCGTGACATGGTCATAGTGGACTGAGAGTACGGAGCGACCCAGGAGACACCCCCGCGACGACATCCAGGAACGGCGACGCGCGACCCATGACCCAGGCACCGACACCCACCGAGGAGACCGTCCGCAGACTGGTCCGTTCGCTGCTCAAGGAGGGCGGCGACGGCACCGGGGGGCCCGATGTGCGGCCCGTGACGGAAGGCCGTACGCACACGTGGTGGGTCGGTACCCGCCATGTGCTGCGCCTCGCGCCCGACCGCGAGTCCTCCGTCGCCCGCCGCCGGGAACTGCGCCTGCGCGACCTGATCCGCCCGCACCTGCCCGTCGCCGTCCCCACCAGCGTCGCGCACGGCGACTGGGCGCCCGGCCTCGCCTACACCCTGGACACCAAGGTGCCCGGCGGTACGGCCGACGAGCACGACGTCTCCGCCGTCGGCGAGGCCGACCTCGCCGGACTGCTCACCGGACTGCGCGCGGTGCCCGTACGGCAGGCCGAGACCCTCGGCGTGTCGCGCACCGCCCCGCGCTCCCTGGAGGCCCTGCGCCGCATGGCCGTGCACGCCGCCGAACGGCTCGCCGCCGCGGACGAGTTCGACGCCGCCCGGCTGCGCCAGCTGACCCCGTCCGGTGCGGCCCAGCTCGCCGCGCAGCCCGGCACCGCGGTCCTCACCCACCACGGCATGACCGGCGAGCACGTGGTCGTCAGCGCCGACGGGCGGGTCCGCGGCGTCCTGGACTGGACCCGGGCGGCCCTGGGCGACCCCGCCGAGGACATCGCCGGGCTCGCCGTCGCCGTCGGCTCCCCGGCGGCCGTCCGCGCCGCCACCCTGGCCGGCTACGGCGCCCGCCCCTGCCTGCGCGGGCTGTGGCTGGCCCGCTGCGACACGGTCGTCCACCTCACCGACCACCTCGAAGGGCGCGCCCCCGGCTCCCTGCCCCTGCTCCGCGTCCAGCTGCGACGCGCCTGGGAGCCGATCCTGCTGGAGCGGCTGTCGGACTTCAAGGAGGACGAGCCGGAGCCGTAGCGCGCCCCGCGCAGGTGCGGTGCTGTATCGACATGCGGCTCCGCCGCGTGGGCGCGACCGGCGGCGGAGCGGCCGCGGCCGCCCACGGCCACACGCCGCCCGGCGCGTGCGCTCCCTACGGCTGCGACAGGACCACGCACGACTCCCCGGGAAGCTGGAGCAACCCGTCCGGTCCCGGAACCCGCACCGGCTCCCAGGCCGCCAGCACCTCCGCCGGGCGGGTGCCCAGGGGGATGGCCGCGGGCTCCTTGCCGAGGTTCACCGCCACGCGCACGTCACCGCGACGGAAGGCCAGCCAGCGGGCCTGCTCGTCGTACGCCACCTTCGTGTCGGCCAGGTCGGGGTCGGTGAGGTCGGGCTCGTCGCGGCGCAGCGCGATCAGCCGGCGGTACCAGGCGAGCACGCGCGCGTGGGGCTCGCGTTCCGGCTCCGCCCAGTCCAGGCAGGACCGCTCCCGGGTCGCCGGGTCCTGCGGGTCCGGTACGTCCTCCTCGGCCCAGCCGTGCGCCGCGAACTCCCGCCGCCGGCCCCGCCGTACCGCCTCGGCCAGCTCCGGATCGGTGTGGTCGGTGAAGAACTGCCACGGTGTGCCCGCCGCCCACTCCTCGCCCATGAACAGCATCGGCGTGAACGGCGAGGTCAGTGTCAGCGTCGCCGCGCAGGCCAGCAGGCCGGGGGAGAGGCGGGCGGCGAGCCGGTCGCCCTGGGCACGGTTGCCGACCTGGTCGTGGGTCTGGCTGTAGCCGAGGAGCCGGTGCCCGGCCACCCGCGCGCGGTCCAGCGGGCGGCCGTGGTGCCGGCCGCGGAACGTCGAGTACGTGCCGTCGTGGAAGTAGCCGCCGGTGAGCGTCTTGGCGAGTGCGGCGAAGCCGGCCCGGGCGAAGTCGGCGTAGTAGCCCTGGGAATCGCCGGTCAGCGCGGTGTGCAGGGCGTGGTGGAAGTCGTCGTTCCACTGCGCGTGCAGCCCGAGGCCGTGCTCCGCGCGCGGGGTGATGAACCGCGGGTCGTTCAGGTCCGACTCGGCGATCAGGAACAGCGGCCGGCCCAGTTCCTCGGCCAGGCCGTCCACGGCAGCCGACAGCTCCTCCAGGAAGTGGCACGCGCGCGTGTCGTACAGCGCGTGCACCGCGTCCAGGCGCAGCCCGTCGATCCGGTAGTCCCGCAGCCACGCCAGCGCGCTGCCGACGAGGAAAGCGCGCACCTCGTCCGAGCCCGGCGCGTCCAGGTTCACCGCCGAGCCCCACGGCGTGTGGTGCGTGTCGGTGAAGTACGGCCCGAAGGCGGGCAGATGGTTGCCCGACGGGCCCAGGTGGTTGTGCACGACGTCCAGGACGACCCCCAGACCGAGTTCGTGCGCCCGGTCGACGAAGCGTTTCAGCGCATCGGGCCCGCCGTACGGCTCGTGCACCGCCCACAGCGACACCCCCTCGTACCCCCAGCCGTGGCGTCCCGGGAACGGACACAGCGGCAGCAACTCCACGTGCGTGACGCCCAGTTCCACCAGATGCTCCAGCCGGGCCGCCGCCGCGTCCAGGGTGCCCTCGGGGGTGTACGTGCCCACGTGTGCCTCGTACAGAACGGCGCCCTGCAGCCCCCGCCCCGCCCACGGGGCACGCCACGCGTAGCGCCCGTGGTCCACGACAGCGCTCAGCCCGTCCGGGCCGTCCGGCTGGCGGCGCGAGCGCGGGTCGGGCCGCACGGGGCCGTCGTCAAGGGCGAACCCGTACCGGGCGCCGTCCCCGGCCTGCGCCTCCCCCGTCCACCAGCCGGCGCGTTCGGGATCACGCGCCAACGCGCACGTCCCGCCCTCGCAGTGGAGCGTCACTCGGTCTGCCTGCGGTGCCCACACCTCGAACTGCACGGACGGTTCCCCTTCGTCTGTGATGTCTCGCCTGCTCACCGTGATGTCCCGCGTCCCCATCGTGCCCGCCGGGACGATCAGTCCGCTTCCGAATTCACCCTTTCCCGGTGGGTGTCGTGGAAGTGCGCGCAGAACGGCGCCGATTCCCCGTTTTCTGGACACCGGGGGTTCGCTGCCCGACAATCACCAGCGTGACGTCGTCCTTCGAGTTCTCCACCTACCCCGCGCGGCTGTCCGACGCGGAGCGCGACCAGGCGCTGCGGGTGCTGCGTGACGGTGTCGCCCTGGGCCGGCTCTCGCACGACACGTTCGTACGCCGTATGGAGCTGGCGCTCGCCGCCCGCCGGTCCGACGAACTGGCCGCGCTCGTCGCCGACCTGCCCCGCGAGAACCGTTTCTCCCGCGCGGTCCTCGGCAGCGTCGAGGCCGTCTCCGGATTCACCGTACGGCTGCGCCGCGCCTGGCAGGCCGAGCGGCTGCCCAAGCTGCTGCTGCCGCACCCCGCGCACGCCCACCCGCTGCGCATCGGCCGCGATCCCGCATGCGGGCTGCGCCTGAACCATGAGACCGTCTCCCGCCTGCACGCCGAACTCAGGCGCCAGGCGGACCTGTGGGTCCTCAAGGACCTCGGTTCCACCAACGGCACCACCGTCAACGGACGCCGGGTGATCGGGTCGGTCGTCGTCCGCGAGGGCGACCAGGTCGCCTTCGGCCGGATGGCGTTCCGGCTCGCCGTGAGCTGAGCGGCGCCGACCGGTCGTGCCCGAACGGGTGCACCGTCACACGCGCGTGCCCTACCGATCGGGTGAGCCGGGCTGCGGAACGCGCGCCGGTGTGCCGATGCATGGGGCATGACGTACATCACCCGAGTCACAGCGGCGGCCGGCGCCCTGCTGGCTGCCGCCGGCCTGCTCGCCGCGGCCCCCGCCCAGGCGGCCCCCCGCAGCACGTTCCCCCTCACGGACAACTGGCTCTACCTCACCGTCGCGCGCGGCGAGACCCTGGCCGGCGACAAGCACGGCACCCTGCTGCTGTGCGACCCGCTGCCGCTGGGGTACGCGCGGGCGGCCGAGGCCTGTGCCGAACTCGAGGCCGCCCGGGGCGACATCGCGCGCATCGCGCAGAAGAAGGTCTTCTGTCCGATGATCTTCGCCCCCGTGACCGTCCACGCGCACGGGCAGTGGAACGGACAGCCCGTCGACTACCAGGAGACGTACTCCAGCAAGTGCGTCATGGAGGCGCGGACGGGAGCGGTGTTCGCCGTGGACCACTGAGCCGGGCCGGCGGGCGGCGCGGCACGGTCGGTCCGGGCGGCGCGACAGGGGCGGCGCGGCAGGGAGAAGGCGGCTCGGGAGGCGTGACGGCCTCACACCATCCGCTCACGGGCCTGCTGCGCCGCCACCAGCACCGTCCGGGACTGATGCTCCACCTGGTGCTCCAACGGCACCCAGCGGGCCCGGAACCGTGTCGCGAAGGCGTCGCACCAGGCGGTTACGAGCTGTTCCAGCCCCGGTGCCGCCCGGTCGTCCGTCTCCCGCAGCACTCGCAGCAGCATGGCCGCCGCGCGCAGCGGCAGCCGCCGCCCGAAGGCGTCCACGCTGCCGACGTACGCCATCGTCGTGCCGGCCGGCGGGGTGTGGACCCAGTCCTCGGCCAGGCCGGGGATCAGCTCCAGCGCCCAGCGCGCCGCCCGCAGCAGCGGACCGTCCACGCCCTCCAGGCGGGGCAGCGCGTCGGTGAGCACGTGCTCCACCTCCAGCGCGTCCCGCAGCAGCCGCTGCGCCAGGCGCCGCATCGCCGCCGCCGGTGCCGGGTGCGGCGCCGGATCGTCCACCAGGTCGCTGGCCCACATCGGCACCTCCACCACGGCCGTCAGACCGCCGTACCGGTGCGCGTGGTACCAGGTGCTGTGCCGTGCGTCGTCCGGCATGCTCGGGTAGGCGGCGCCCGTCTCCGGGCCGGGCATGACATGCACACCGGGGCCGGAGGCCGGCCAGCCCGCGGCGTCGGAGGCGCCCGTCTCCACCGGGATGTGCAGTTGTGCCGCCGACTTGGCGAACGGCTCGGCGAGCCCCGGCACGTCCCTGGTCAGCTGGACCCAGCTGCCGCCCAGGTCGGTGCCGTGCAGGGTCACCTGGAGGTAGGGCCGCAGTTCGTCGATCACCCCCGTCAGCGCCCGGGTCTCGGGCGGCAGCCGGTCCGGCGGCAGCACGGACGGCGACCACTCCGGCTGCTCGGCGCCCGTCGGCCGGTAGAAGCCGAGGTGGTAGTCGAGCAGGCTGCGCGGAGCCGGTGTCACATGCAGGCTCGCGCCGTCCGGATCGGCGCACAGCAGGAAGTGCCAGGACGTGTCCGCCCGCAACTCCCGCTCGGCCAGCACTCTTTCGGCCAGCACCCGCAGGGTGGAGCCCCCGGTCGGCTCGTTGGCGTGGGCGCCGGCGACCACCAGCACCGCCCGCCGGGCGTGCCCCACCGACAGCAGGTGCAGGGGTCTTCCCGCACGTGAGAGGCCCACCTGCCTGAGCGAGCACAGCCCTGGTCCCTGAGCGGCCAACGCCTGAGCGGAGGCGATCAGTTCGGGAACGCTGGGATAGCGCAGCTCCGGCAGAAGACTCACCCCCGACTTGTTCCCGCCCGGCTTCGCCCTCCAAGTCCCGCACGCGAAGGGTGAACTGTCAAGAACGCTGCGGGGGAGGCTCCCGGGGGCGTCCGGACTCAGGCGCCGGGGCATGGCGCGGGCGGTGCGTGCCGTGGGCTCACTGCTGGTGCAGGCCGCGTCCCGCGAGGGTCAGGAACACCTCGCCCACCGCCTCCGACAGCGTCGGGTGCGCGTGTACATGCCGCGCCACGTCCGAGGGCTCGGCGTCCCAGCCGACGATCAGCTGGCTCTCCGCGATCATCTCCGACACATGCGGGCCGACCAGGTGCACGCCGAGCACCTGCCCACCGCCGGCCTCGGTGACGACCTTCACCATGCCCCCCTGGCCGTGCACCATGCCCTTGGCGACGGCGGTCAGCGGCATCGTGTCGACGTCCACCGCACGCCCCCGCGCGCGTGCCTCGGCCTCGCTCAGCCCCACCGAGGCGGTCTGCGGCGCGGAGTACGTCACCCGTGGTACGGCGGCGTAGTCCACCGGGGCCGAGGGCAGCCCGGCCAGGGTCTCGGCGACCAGCAGGGCCTCCGCGAAGGAGGCGTGGGCCAGGCCCAGGGACGGCGGCGGCAGCAGATCGCCGACGACATGGACGCCCGGTACGGCCGTCTCCAGCCGCTTCCAGTCCGCCGGTACGACGAACCCCCGCCCGTCGGTCGTCAGGCCGGCCGCCGCCAGGCCCAGGCCCTCGGTGACCGGTGCCCGGCCGACGGCCACCAGCAGCCGCTCCGCCTCCACCGTGCGCGTCTCGCCCCGCGCGGTGCGCACGCGCGCGCGTACGCCGTTCTCCAGCACGTCCGCGTCCAGCAGCCGGGCGCCCGCCTGCACATCGATCCCGCGTTTCTTCAGGCCACGCGTCAGATGCCGGCTCACATCGGCGTCCTCCAGGGGCACGATCCGCTCCGCGGCCTCGACCAGGGTGACCTCCGCGCCCATGGACCGGTGGAAGGAGGCGTACTCCACGCCGATCGCGCCCCCGCCGAGCACCAGGACGGACGCCGGCAGCTCCGGCGCGAACAGCGCGTCGTCGCTGGTCACCACCCGCCGCCCGTCCGGCACGAGCCCCGGCAGCGTGCGCGGGCGCGAGCCGGTGGCGAGGACGATGCCGCGACGCGCGGTGAAGTCGTGCACGCCGGGCGCGGGCCCTTCCGGGGCGCCCGGCGCGGAATCCGTGAGCGCGCCCTCCACCCGCACGGTACGGGGACCCGTCAGGCGTGCGCTCCCGCGCACCACCCGTACGCCGGCGTGCGCCAGATGCGCCTCGACCCCCTTGTGGTTGCGCGCCACGATGTCGTCCCGCGTGGCCACCAGCGCCGCCCAGTCGACCGAGTCCAGCGTGGCCTTCACCCCCCACCGCTCGCGCGCCTCGGCGATGCCGTCGACCAGCTCGGCGGCGTGCAACATCGCCTTGCTCGGGATGCAGCCCCGGTGCAGACAGGTGCCGCCGACCTTGTCGCGCTCGACGAGGACGACGCCGAGCCCGAGGGAGGCGGCGCGCAGCGCGGTGGCGTAGCCGCCCGTTCCGCCGCCGATGACGAGGACATCCGGGGTGTTCGTGGCCTGTGTGCTCATGCCTCCACCCTCCGCCCGCCCCTTGTCATGAGTCCAAGGCAATGTTGTTGTGGAAGCCATGCAGAATGCTTATGGGCGGCATGTCGGTGGGTCCCGGGGGAGGGCGCGGAGTTGAGCCTGCGGCAGATGGAGTACTTCGTGACCGTCGTCCAGGAGGCGTCCTTCACCCGCGCGGCGGAGACCCTGCACGTCACCCAGCCCGCGCTCTCGCACCAGATCAAGGCGCTGGAGAAGTCGGTCGGCGGCGCCCTGCTGGAGCGCCTGGCCCGCGGCGTGCGCCTGACCCCCATGGGGCGGGCCTTCCTGCCGCACGCCGAACTCGCCGTCCGCAGCGCCGCGCAGGCCCGCCGCGCGGCGCGGGCCACCGCCGGAGCCGAGGGCGGCGAACTGCATGTCGCCACCCTGCACTCCCTCGCCGTCGGTGTCCTGCCCGACGTCTTCGCCCGCTGGCGCGCGGCCCGTCCCCGGGTCCTGCTGCGCCTGCACGAGTACGCCACCACCGAGGCGCTGGAGGAGGCCGTGCAGCGCGGCACCGCGGACCTCGCGTTCGGCCCCGGGCCCGCGGACCCCCCGGGCACGGTCGTACCGGTCGGCGAGGAGGAACTCGTCCTCGTGGTCCCCTTCGACGACCGGCTGGCGGGCCGTACGACGGTGACCCTGCCCGAACTCGCCGACCGCGCCTGGATCCGCTGCGCCATGGAACCCGTCGTGCACGGCGCGCGCTTCCTCGACTGGGCGTGCGGGCGGGCCGGGTTCGCGCCCCGGACCGCCGTGTGGACCGAGCACACCTCGACGGCCGTGCGGATGGCCGCGGCCGGTGTCGGGGTGTGCGTCGCGCCCTCCCACGTCGTGCGCGGTGCCGTCGGGGAGGACTGCATGGTCCTCAGCCCCGACCCGGCATGGAAGCGCCCCCTGACGGTCTACGCGCGCGTGCCGCCCACCGGGGCCGCCGCGGCCTTCGTCAACCTCCTGCGCACCACCTGGCCCGCTCTCGGGGACCTGCCGGAACAGCCGTACGAGGACTGCCCGCTGCCCGCCGCGCCCGTCCGCTGAGCCGCCTCACCCCTGCGCCACCCGCTCCAGCAGCACCACCGGCAGCCGGTCGAAGAGGTCCGCCACGCGCGCGTGCCCCGTGAACTCCCTGCCGTCGGTCAGCACGTCCGCCCAGCGGCCCGGCGGCAGGGTCAGCCCGGTGTCCCGCCAGCCGCCCGCCTCCGCGAGGCGCAGCGACAGCCGGGTCACCGCCGTGACCACCTCGCCGGAGCGCGCGAACGCCGCACAGTGCTCCGCCGCCGGGCCCTCGGCGGTGAGCGGTTCGTACGACGCGGACGTGCCGAAGGCGCCGGGGCGCCGGCCGCGCAGCCGCAGCGCCGCCGCCGTCAGCGCGTCCTTCTCCCCGGGCACCTCGGGCGGGAACGGCACCGAACGCCGGTTGTCCGGGTCGACCAGCGCCCGGTACTCGCCCTCCGTGCCCTGGTACACGTCCGGCACCCCCGGCATCGTCAGATGAACCAGGGCGGTGCCGAGCACGTTGGCCCGGATGTGCGGCTCCAGCGCCTTGCGGAACGCGGCCACGCGCGCGCCTGGCGCCCCGCACGGGCCGGCGGCGACGAACGAGGCCACCGCCTCCTCGTACGGCGGCTCCTGCTCCGTCCAGCTGGTGTACATGCCCGCCTCGCGCACATGCTTCAGCAGTGCCTGCCGCACCCGCTCCTCCTCCGCCGGCCCGAGCCCGAACACCGTCTGCCAGGCCGCCCAGGCCAGCTGCCCGTCCGGCACGCCCACGCCCTCCTCGGGCCCGGCCGCCTCGGCCAGCAGCCGCGTCCACCGGTCGGGGCACTCGGTGAGCACGGCCAGCGCCGCACGCACGTCGGCACTGCGCTTGGTGTCGTGCGTGGTGACCACCGTGCCGGTGGCCGGCCAGTCGCGCTGCACGCGCGCGCAGTACGCGTGGAAGTCCTCCGGGGACACCCCCGGACGGCCCGGATCGCCACCCACCTCGGTCGCCGACAGCAGCGGCACATAGCGGTAGAACGCCGTGTCCTCCACCGACTTGGCGCGCAGCGCCGACGCCGTCTGCGCGAACCGGGTACGGAACTCCACCCGGTCGGCGTGGTCCGGCGCCGACGGGTCACCGGGCGGCTCGACGAGCAGCCGCCGCACGATGGAGACGGCCTCCGCCTCCTCGGGCACCACGAAGGCCAGCCGCGCCTCGTCGGCGGCCTCCTCGGTGACGACGGCGGCCGTGTCACCGCAGGCGTACGGCCGGTACACCCGCATCCGTACCAGCAGCTCCTCCACGGCCGTGCGCAGTGCCCAGGGGGCCCGGTCGCGCAGCGCGAGGTCGGGCGAGGAGGCGCACAGCCGGGTGGCCACCCGGGTGAGCCGGTCGGTCTCCGCGGCCAGCTCGTGCGTGAGCACCTTGTAGGCAGCCCGCCGCACCGTCGCCTCCCAGTTGCCGCCCCGGTCCGTCTGCGGCGCCGCGAAGGCCCGGTAGCGGCCCAGCAGTTCGTACGCCCCCGTCTGGTCCGTGAACAGGCCGTCGACCTGGCGCAGGGCGTCGTAACCGGTGGTGCCCGCGACGGGCCAGGTCGCCGGCAGCCGCTCGCCGTCGGCGAGGATCTTCTCCACCACCGTCCAGCGCCCGCCGGTCGCCTCGTGCAGCCGGGCGAGGTACGCGTCCGGGTCGGCGAGCCCGTCGGGATGGTCGACGCGCAGCCCGTCGATCACGTCCTCGCGCAGCAGCTGGAGGATCTTGGCGTGGGTGGCGTCGAACACCTCCGGATCCTCCACCCGCAGCCCGATCAGCTCCGAGATGCTGAAGAACCGCCGGTAGTTCAGCTCCGTACGGGCCAGCCGCCACCACACCGGGCGGTACCACTGGGCGTCCAGCAGCTCCGGCAGCGGCAGCTCCGCGGTGCCCGCGCGCAGCGGGAAGGCGTGCTCGTGGTAGCGCAGTACGTCGCCGTCGACCACCAGGTGCTCCAGCTGTGAGCCGACCGGGGCGCCGAGCACCGGCAGCAGCACCCGCCCGTCCTGCGCCCCCCAGTCGATGTCGAACCAGCGCGCGTACGGCGAGCCGGGCCCCTCGCGCAGCACCTCCCACAGGGCGTGGTTGTGCCGGGGTGCCATCGCCATGTGGTTCGGCACGATGTCCACCACCAGGCCGAGACCGTGCTCCCGCGCGGTCCGTGCCAGCGACCGCAGGCCCTCCTCGCCGCCCAGTTCCTCGCGCACGCGCGCGTGGTCCACGACGTCGTAGCCGTGCGCGGAGCCGGGCACGGCCTCCAGGACGGGGGACAGGTGCAGGTGCGAGACGCCGAGCGACGCCAGGTACGGTACCGCCGCCGCGGCGGCGGCGAAGGGAAACGCGGGCTGGAGCTGCAGCCGGTAGGTGGCCGTGGGCACCTCCGGTCCGGGGCGCGCAGAAGTCATGGAAACCTACGTACCCCGTCGGCCGTCTTTCGTGTCATCGCCGCGCGCACGGACCCACGCGCCTAGTGGACGGGCAGCCCCCGCCAGGGGGCTGCCGCCACTGACGCGACGGGCCCGCTACGCCGGCCGCTGCAGCACGGTCAGGCTGCGGTCCGGCAAGGTGATCCGGTCGCCCGCCCCGACCTTCGTCCCCGACCCCGGCGGCACCCCGTCGGGCTGGGCCGTGTCGACGACGACCTGCCACTGCCGTCCGTGGTCGACCGGCACCACGAAGTCCAGCGGTGCCGGCGAGGCGTTGAACATCAGCAGGAACGAGTCGTCGGTGATGCGCTCCCCGCGCGCGCCCGGCTCGGAGATCGCGTTGCCGTTCAGGAACACCGTCAGCGCGGACGCCCGCGCCGAGTCCCAGTCCCGCTGGGTCATCTCGGTGCCCTCCGGGGTGAACCAGGCGATGTCGGAGAGATCGTCATGGGTGCCCTCCACCGGACGGCCGTGGAAGAAGCGGCGCCGGCGGAAGACGGGGTGGTCCCGGCGCAGCCACACCATCGCGCGCGTGAACTCCAGCAGACCACCGGCCGGATCGCCGCCGTCCTCGGGCCAGTGCACCCACGACAGGTCGTTGTCCTGGCAGTAGGCGTTGTTGTTGCCCCGCTGGGTGCGCGCGAACTCGTCGCCGTGGCTGATCATCGGCACGCCCTGGGACAGCATCAGCGTGGCGATGAAGTTCCGCATCTGCCGGGCGCGCAGCCGGAGCACCTCCGGGTCGTCCGTCTCGCCCTCCACCCCGCAGTTCCAGGACCGGTTGTGGCTCTCGCCGTCCCGGTTGTCCTCGCCGTTGGCCCTGTTGTGCTTGTGGTTGTACGCGACGAGGTCGTGCAGCGTGAAGCCGTCGTGGCAGGTGACGAAGTTGATCGAGGCCAGCGGGCGGCGGCCGTCGCCCTGGTAGAGGTCCGAGGAGCCGGTCAGCCGGGAGGCGAACTCCGCGAGCGCCCGCGGCTCACCCCGCCACAGGTCCCGCACCGTGTCCCGGTACTTGCCGTTCCACTCGGTCCACAGCGGCGGGAAGTTGCCCACCTGGTAGCCGCCCTCGCCCACGTCCCAGGGTTCGGCGATCAGCTTCACCTGCGAGACCACCGGGTCCTGCTGCACCAGGTCGAAGAACGACGACAGCCGGTCCACCTCGTGGAACTGCCGGGCCAGCGTGGCCGCGAGGTCGAAGCGGAAGCCGTCCACGTGCATCTCGGTGACCCAGTACCGCAGCGAGTCCATGATCAGCTGGAGCACGTGCGGGGACCGCATGAGCAGCGAGTTCCCGGTGCCCGTGGTGTCCATGTAGTAGCGCGGATCGTCCGCGAGCCGGTAGTACGACGCGTTGTCGATGCCCTTGAAGGACAGCGTCGGGCCCAGATGGTTGCCCTCGGCGGTGTGGTTGTAGACGACGTCCAGGATGACCTCGATCCCGGCCTCGTGCAGCGCCCGGACCGCCGACTTGAACTCCAGCACCTGCTGGCCGCGGTCGCCCCAGGAGGCGTACGCGTTGTGCGGGGCGAAGAAGCCGACGGTGTTGTAGCCCCAGTAGTTGCCCAGGCCCATGTCGGCCAGCCGGTGGTCCTGCACGAACTGGTGTACGGGCATCAGCTCCAGGGCCGTGACCCCGAGCTTGGTCAGATGGTCGATGAGCGCCGGATGGGCGAGCGCCGCGTACGTGCCCCGCAGCTCCTCCGGGAGCCCCGGGTGACGCATGCTCAGGCCCTTGACGTGGGCCTCGTAGATCACCGTGTGGTGGTACTCGGTACGCGGCGGCCGGTCGTCGGCCCAGTCGAAGTAGGGGTTGATCACCACCGACGCCATGGTGTGCGGCGCCGAGTCCAGGTCGTTGCGGCTGTCCGGAGCGCCGAAGTGGTAGCCGTACACCTCCTCGCCCCAGCGGATCGAGCCGCTGATCGCCTTCGCGTACGGGTCGAGCAGCAGCTTCGCGGAGTTGCAGCGCAGGCCGCGTCCGGGGTCGTACGGGCCGTGCACCCGGAACCCGTAGCGCTGTCCGGGCATCACGCCCGGCACATACGCGTGCCGCACGAACGCGTCGCTCTCGCGCAGTTCCACCGCCGTCTCCGAGCCGTCGTCGTGCAGCAGACACAGCTCTACTCGGTCCGCGGCCTCCGTGAAGACCGCGAAGTTGGTTCCGGCGCCGTCGTAGGTGGCGCCGAGCGGATACGCCTGTCCAGGCCAGACCTGCATGGATACGACTCTCCCAGGTGTGCCGCCGCCCTGGGGCCGCGTTGGCCCCCGAGTCTTGCCGAAAGTGACGGAACCTCCCGTGTCTTGCGTCCCTCTTACCCACCGACCAGTGCGCACGGCGGCTCTCGTACCCGCCGTGCGCCGAACCAGTGGGGCAACACGTACCCCCGTGAGAGTCACGGGGAGCAGGGGGAAATGTGCGTGAGTCAGTGCACCGCCATCTGGGCAAGTTAGTGGCAGGAGTGGCCGTCGCGACGGTGGGGACCGCCGCGATGGTCGCGATCACCCTGCCGGGCACGGCGGGGGCGGACGAAACGGGAGGGAGTAAGGGCGGCGGAACCCGGGCCGCGCAGCAGACGGGCCAGGGGGCGGACGGGACCCTGCCGGGCGTGGTGGAGCAGGCGCCGGCCGAGGGGAAGAAGGGCAAGGGCCTCGACCCGCTGACCGACGACGAGATCACGCGGGTCGAGAAGCTCGCCGTGAGCCGGCAGCTGTTCGACGCGACCCAGAACGTCAGGGGCGGGCGCGGCCCGGAGCGGCTCGACGTCCAGCTGGCCGAGCCGGAGGCCGACGAGGTCGACGACCCGAACGCACCCCGGCGTGCCGACGTCACGGTCTACGACTACCGGGACGACACTCTGGTCACCAGGACCGTCAACCTCGACACGGCCAAGGTCGAGCGGACCGCATCCCAGCACGGCGTCCAGCCGCCGCTGAGCCGCGCCGAGCAGACCGAGGCGGCCAGGGTGCTGATCGCCGACCCGCTGGGCGCGGGGCTGAAGGCGGACTACAAGGACGCCACCGGCAAGGAGCTCACCTCCCCGGACCAGCTGCAGCTCAGCAGCATGGTGTACCGGGCCGCACCCGGGGGGTCGGCTGCGGTGGCGAAGTGCGGCGAGCACCGCTGCACCCGCCTGTTCCCGAAGGTCAGGAACGGGCCCTGGATCGACGCGCGGAAGTTCGTGATCGACCTGAGCGCCCGCAGGGTCCTCCAGCTCGGCTGAGCCGGACTCCGTTCGCATTCCCACACCTTCCTCTCCTGTAAGGGAGTCACGTCTTCATGCGCGTCCACAGAATGAGCCGTGCTCGCAGGCGGGCGGTCATCGGTCTGTCCCTCGCCGCGTTGGCCGCCGGCGCGATGACCGGGGCGGGACCGGCCGCCGCCCGGCCGAAGGCCGCGGCCGCCCCGGCGCCCGACTGCAGCGCGGCCTACCGCATCGAACAGAAGCTCTCCACCGGGACGACCTGGCGCATGTGCTGGCGCTTCAACAGCACGTCCGGGATCATCCTGGAGGACATCTCCTACCAGCCGCCCGGCGAGTCCAAGCCGATCAAGGTCCTCAACAGCGCCAAGCTGGCCCAGATCCACGTGCCGTACGACGACGGCAAGGCCGAGTACAACGACGTGACGGAGTACAGCTTCGGCAACGGCCTGCTGAACCTGAAGCCCGCCGAATGCCCTGGCGGCAGCATCAAGACCGTCAAGGTCCGGGAGCCGCTGTACGCCGGCTCCCAGAACGTCCAGGGCCTGTGCGCCACGACCCGTTCCCGGGGCCACGCGTACCACATGCAGTCCGAGGACTCCGGCAAGGTCTACCAGGCCCAGGGCAAGGACCTGCTGCTCTACACCGTCAACAAGGTGAGCTGGTACGAGTACATCACCGAGTGGCGCTTCCAGGACGACGGCACCATCAGCATGAACGCCGGCGCGACCGGCAGTCTCGCGCCCGAGGACTACGACGCCGGCGACGGCCGCGGCTGGCCGATCGGCAAGGGCGCCCGCGACTACGCCGTCAGCCACAGCCACAACATCTTCTGGCGGCTCGACTTCGGGCTCGACGGCTCCTCCAAGACCCGGATCGAGCAGTACGACTCGAAGGTCAGCCCGCCCGCGGGCAGCCGGGGGCCGACCGACAAGACCACGCTCACGAAGGTCACCAGGGAACTCGCGGGCGACGCCCAGAACTCGCGCTGGTGGCGGGTGGTCAGCGCGACGGGCAAGAACAAGGACGGGCACGCGCGCTCGTACGAGCTCGTTCCGGGCGCCACCACCAAGTACCTGGGCCGCCCCTTCACCCGGCACGACGTGTACTTCACCGAGTACGACAAGTGCGAGCAGTACGCCAGCGGCAACCTGCCGGCCTGCGGCAACGGTCACCCCAGGTCCGTGGACGGCTGGGTCAACGGGCAGCCCCTGACCCACCCCATCATGTGGGTGAACGTGGGCTTCCACCACATCGTCCGCGACGAGGACCAGCAGCCGATGCCCGTCCACTGGCAGGGCTTCTCCATCGTCCCACGGGACGTGACCGCTATGAATCCGCTCACTCCGGCCGATCTGGCCGACATCAACGGGCATGTCGGCCGCGATAGTTGAGAAACAACCCTCTCCATCCGGCTGCACCGCCGACCCCTCGCGGAGTACCCTTCCTTGATCGTTGAGACGGGGAAGGTCCGGGGGAGCGGAAGGCGGTGCACGGGTGGGCTCGGGAGGGCTGGAGCTGCCCCCTGGTGACGAGGGTCACGAGGGGCACTCCGCAGACGTCCCGCCCGGCGCGGTGTCCCTGGCCCGCCCGATGGACGCGGGATCCATCGGGCCGGAGCTGGACTGGGACGCCGACGCCTGGCGCGAGGTGCGCACCCGCGCCCAGCGAGCCGGCCGGGCCTACATCTGGCTGAACCTCGTCGAGCAACGCCTGCGCGCGGTCGTGGCCGCCGTACTGCGGCCCATCTACGAACCCGTCCACGCGGACGACTGGGTGGTCGCCGCGGCCGGCCCGGCCGGGCAGGAGTGGGTGCAGCGCGCGGTCGCCGTCCGGGAGGTCAGCCGCCGCAAGGGCTACTTGCTCGACCCGGCCGACGACAACGTCCTCAGCTTCCTCACCCTGCCGCAGCTGCGCGAACTGATGGTCCAGCACTGGCCGTGCTTCGAGCCGTACTTCGACGAGCGCCGCGACCTCGAACTCGCCCTGGACGAGCTGGAGGTGACCCGCAACGTCGTCTCCCGCAACCGGGCGCTGTCGGAGGCGGTCCTGAACCAGGCCGAGCGCGCGTCCGCCAGGCTGCTGGAGATGCTCGGCGCCGGCGGTGACGTGCCCTCCGCGCGCCGGCTCCCGGTGGACGCGGTCGAGGACCTGGTCGGCGACCGGTACGCCGACGTGGTCGCCGTCCATCCGGACCGGGTGCGGCTGATGCGCCAGTTCCCGGCCGAGGACATCTTCGGCTCCGCCCGCCGCCTCGACGCCATCGGTATCGGCCTCAACCTGCTGGTGCAGAACTTCTCCGGCCGCCGTCTGGTCCGGCTCGCCGAGTCCGGCTGCCGGGTACGGCTGCTCTTCCTCAACCCGGCGTCCAGCTCGGTGAAGCGCCGCGAGCGGGAACTGGGGATGAAGCGGGGCGAACTGAGCCGGTCGGTCGAGATGAACATCCTGCACATGCGCCGGGTCCGCTCCCGGCTCCGCGACCCGGGCGCCTTCGAGATCCAGGTCTACGACGAGACACCGCGCTTCTCCGCCTACCTGGTGGACGGCGACGGCGCCGACGGCATCGCCGTGGTGCAGTCCTATCTGCGCGGGGCGCGGGGGATGGAGTCGCCGGTGCTGGTGCTGCGCAACGGCAGCAAGCTGGTCAAGTCGGACGATGTGGTCGAAGCGGGGCTCTTCCCTACGTACCGCGAGGAGTTCGAGCTGACTTGGGTGGATTCGCGCCCCGTGTCCTGAGGGGTGACCCGAACGGTCCGCCGGCACAAGCGGAACGCGAGCCTCGCATTGTCAGTGCCGCGTGCGATGGTGGAGGCCACCGGGGGAAAGCACCACCAAGAAGGGGGACCGCCCATGGGCTGGCACCGGGAGCTGCTGATCGGCTTCGACCTGGAGACGACCGGGACCGATCCGCGCGAGGCACGTATCGTCACCGGCGCGGTGATCGAGGTCAGAGCCGGTGAGCCCCTGGGGCGCAGGGAATGGCTGGCCGATCCGGGCGTGGAGATCCCGGCCGACGCGGTCGCGGTGCACGGCATCAGCAACGAGCGGGCGGCGGCCGAGGGCCGGCCGGCCGACCGGGTGGCCGACTCCATCGCCGACGTGCTGGCCGGGTACTGGAAGTCGGGCGTCCCGGTCGTCGCCTACAACGCCGCCTTCGATCTCACCCTGCTCTCCGCCGAGCTGCGCCGGCACGCCCTGCCGTCCCTCGCCGACCGCCTGGGCGGCGCCCCGCCCGCCCCGGTCGTCGACCCCTACACCATCGACCGCTGGGTCGACCGCTACCGCCGCGGCAAGCGGAACCTGGAAGCGGTGTGTGCCGAGTACGGCATATCCCTCGACGCGGCTCACACCGCCCCGGCCGACGCCCTCGCCGCGGCGCGGCTCGCGTCCGCGATAGCCGACCGCCACCCGAAGATCGCCGCACTGGGCCCGGCGGAGCTGCATCGACGCCAGATCCAGTGGTACGCGGAGTGGGCGGCCGACTTCCAGGCGTTCCTGCGCCGCAAGGGGGAGCCGGACGCGGTGATCGACGGCACCTGGCCGCTGCGGGAGCTGGCCGAGAGCCAGCCCGCGTAGGCCGTCCTCGGGTGCGGGCAGCGCGGTGGGCAGGCCTCAGAACGGATACCACCGCACCGTCTCGTCCCCGTCCCGCAACGACCCCACCCGCCGCCGGAACTCGGCCGACGCCTTCGGATTGCCCGGAGCGTGCTGGGCCACCCACGCACAGCTCGCCGTCTCCCGGGCCCCGCGGAGCACCCCGCACCCCTCCCACTCGCGCACATCCCACCCGTAGGCCTCGACGAACGACGCGTACGCCTCGTCCGGCAGGCCGTACCGGTCGTGGGACAGGGCCATGACCACCAGATCGTGCTCGCGCAGGTCGGCCGAGAAGGTCTCCAGATCCACCAGGACCGGCCCGTCCGGCCCGATGTGCACATTGCGGGGCAGCGCGTCGCCGTGGATCGGCCCCGGCGCCAGACGGGGCGTCAGCGCGGCCGCGGCAGCGGCGAAACCATCCCGGCGCACACGCAGATAGGCCGCGTCCTCGGCGTCGATCGCGTCGCCCGCGAGCCGCAGCCACCGCTCCACACCGCCCAGCAACTCACGGGGCGGCAACGCGAACGGGGGAGCGGGAAGCGCGTGCACGATCCGAAGCAGCCGCGCCAGGTCGCCCGGCTCGGCGAGACGCACGGGCTCGGGCAGCCGGTGCCACACGGTCACCGGATGGCCCTCGACCAGTCGCGGCTCCGGCTCGGCCGCCCGTACGGCCGGCACGCCCGCCTCGGCCAGCCAGCCGGCGATGTCCAGCTCGCGACGGGCCCGCTGAAGCAGCTCGGCGTCGCGCCCCACCTTCACCACCAGGTCGCCGGCGGCGAACACCGCGTTCTCGCCGAGTGCGAGGAGCCGCGCGTCCCGTGCCGGGCCCGGCAGCACCCCCGCCGCGGCCAGTACGTCCCGTGCCCGTGCCTCGTCCATCGTGCCGCCTCCGTGCCGTCCACCTGCGGTGCGTGTGCCGTACCCGGCCAGTCTTGCATTCGTCCAGGTCGAGCCGTGTGCGCGGTCCCTTGACGAGGTATCAGGCCTTCACGACCATGAACACGCCAACCGGAGCAGGCAAAGGGGCTGATTCCGTGACATCAGTGGCCGATGCGCGACGGCCGGGCGGTCGCCGCGCCGCCGGGCGGAGCGCCTGGTACCTCGTCCTGCCCGCGCTGATCCCGATCCTCCTGCTCAGCGTGGGCCCGCTGCTCTACGGCGTCCTGCTCGCCCTCACCGACGCCCAGTCCGGCCGCACCCAGGCCACCCGCTGGATCGGCGCCCTCAACTTCCGCGACCTCGTGCACGACACGCTCTTCTGGGAGTCGTTCCGTATCGGCCTGGTCTGGGCCGCCGGCGTGACCGTACCCCAGTTCCTGCTCGCACTCGGCCTGGCCCTGCTCCTCTCCCAGGGCCTGCGGCTGCGCGGACTGGCCCGCGCCCTCGCCATCGTGCCGTGGGCGATGCCCGAAGTCGTCGTCGGCATCATGTGGCGGCTCGTCTACGACCCGGACGCGGGCATCCTCAACGAGACCCTGCGCGACCTCGGCCTCGGCGACGGCCGCGACTGGCTCGGCGCCCTGGCCACCGCCCTGCCCGCGGTGATCGTCGTGGGTGTCTGGGCCGGCCTGCCGCAGACCACGGTCGCCCTGCTCGCCGGACTGCAGAACGTCCCGCGCGAACTCCACGAGGCCGCCGCGGTCGACGGCGCCGGTGCCTGGCGTCGCTTTCGCGCGGTCACCTGGCCCGCACTCAGACCGGTGGCCCTCGCCATCACCGCGCTCAACCTCATCTGGAACCTCAACTCCTTCGCCCTGGTCTACGTCCTCACCAGCGGCGGACCCGGCGGCAGGACCAGGCTGCCCTCGCTGTTCGCCTACGAAGAGGCCTTCCGCTACGGCCAGTTCGGCTACGCGGCCGCCATGGGATGCGTGCTCGTCGCCGTCGTCTCGGTGCTGCTCGCGGTGTTCCTGGCGGGCCGGCTGCGCGGAGGTGCACCGGCATGAGGACCCGCCGCACCGTACGCGCCGGACAGCACGCCGCCCTGCTCGGCTACCTGCTCTTCCTGGCCTTCCCGCTCCTGTGGCTGCTCTCCACCGCCCTGAAGTCCCCGCGCGAGCTGGGCAGTCTGCACCCGGCGTGGATCCCGCGCCATCCCACCCTCGCCAGCGTCCGGCAGGCCTTCCAGGAGCAGCCGCTCGCGCACGCCGCCCTCAACTCCCTGCTCGTGGCGCTCGCCACCGCCGTCGTCGCCGTCCTGCTCGCGACGCCCACGGCGTACGTCATGGCCCGGCACCGCACCCGGCTCGCCCGGGCCGCCACCGGATGGGTGGTGGTCAGCCAGGCCTTCCCCTTCGTGCTGGTGATCATTCCGCTCTTCCTGGTGCTGAAGAACCTGCGCCTCGTCGACTCCCTGACCGGTCTGGTGGTGGTGTACGTGGTGTGGGCGCTGCCGTTCGCGCTGTGGATGCTCCTCGGCCATGTGCGGGCCGTGCCCGCCGAACTGGAGGAAGCGGCGGCCGTCGACGGCGCCGGACGGCTGCGCACCCTCGTGTCGGTGACGGCGCCGCTCCTCGCGCCGGGCATCGCGGCGACGGCGCTGTTCGCGTTCGTCACCGCGTGGAACGAGTTCTTCTTCGCGCTGGTGCTCCTCAAGAGTCCCGGCAAGCAGACCCTGCCGGTCGTCCTCACCCACTTCATCGGCGCGGAGGGCGTGGCCGACCTGGGCCCGCTGGCCGCCGCGGCGTTCCTCGCCACGCTTCCCTCGCTGGCCGTCTTCGCCCTGCTACAGCGGAGGATCACGGCCGGCCTGCTCGCCGGGGCGGTGAAGAGCTGATGAGGACCCGTATGCCCCTGGCGCGCGCCTTCCTCCTCCCCCTCCTCGTCGTACTGCTGCTGCTCGCGGGCTGCTCGGCACCGGGCCGGCGCGCCGGCGGCCCGATCACCCTGCGCTTCCAGTCTCTCGCCTGGCAACAGGAGTCCGTCGCCGCGAACAAAGCCCTGGTCAGGGAGTGGAACGCGACCCACCCGGACGTCAGGGTCGATTACGTCCAGGGCAGCTGGGACAGCGTCCACGACCAGCTGCTCACCTCCTTCGAGGGCGGCGAGGCACCGGACGTCATCCACGACGCCTCCGACGACCTGGCCGACTTCGCCTACGGCGGCTATCTCGCCGACCTGACCGATCTGCTGCCGGCGCGCCTCCGGGCGGACATACCGCGGGCGAGTTGGGACACGGCCACCTTCGGGCGGGGGATCTACGGCGTGCCGTTCCTCCAGGAACCACGGGTGCTGATCGCCAACGCCACCTGGCTGCGCTCGGCGAAGGCGCGCATCCCGACCGCCGGGCATCCCTGGAGCTGGGCGGAGTTCCGGCAGGTGGCGAAGAGGCTGAGCGGGCCCGGCAGGTACGGCGTGGCCTGGCCGCTGAAGGAGCCCGTCTCCGCCACGCTCGACCTCTCCCTGTCGGCGGGCGGCAGGCTCTTCCACCGGGGTGCGGACGGCGGGGTGACCGTGCGCTTCACCTCCGGCGACGCGGTCGTGCCGAGCACGGTCCACGACCAGGTCGCCGTCGACCGCAGCGCCCCCGCCTCGACGCTGGGCAGCGGCGGCTCGGACACCCTGCCCGGCTTCTTCGGCGGCCGGTACGCGATGGTCCCGCTGGGCTTCTCCTACCGCCAGCAGATCGTGCAGCAGGCACCCGAAGGCTTCCGCTGGGAGGTGCTGCCCGCTCCCGCGGGAGCGTCCGGGCTCACCCAGGGCGTCAGCCCGCAGACCCTGTCCGTCTCCGCCGACTGCCCGCACAAGAAGGAGGCCGCCGCGTTCATCGCCTTCCTGCTGCGGCCGAAGAACATGGTCCGCCTCGCGCTCGGCGACTGGATGCTGCCCACCGGCACCCAGGCGCTGAGGGATCCCGCCCTGCACACCGCGCAGAACGGCTGGGCCACCGGCACGGCCCTGGCCGCCCACCTGCGCCCCGCGCCCGCCCAGTCCGTCCGCGGGTACCCCGAGTGGAAGGACAAGGTGGCCACCCCGGCCCTCCAGGAGTACTACAGCGGCGCGATCGGCCTCGCCGAGCTGCGCAGACGCCTGGTGAAGGACGGCAACGCGGTCCTGGCCCGCTATCAGCGCTGAACGGGGAGGGCCGGCGGGCGGACCGGAAAACGAATTGAACGAGACGTCTCGTCTCGTCTAGCCTCGGCGTCATGACCACTCCCGCCCACATCGCCATGTTCTCCATCGCCGCGCACGGCCACGTGAACCCCAGCCTGGAGGTGATCCGCGAACTCGTCGCCCGGGGCCATCGGGTCACGTACGCCGTCCCGCCGGCGTTCGCCGAGAAGGTGGCCGCCACCGGGGCCCGCCCCGTGCCCTACACCTCGACGCTGCCCGGACCCGACGCCGACCCGGAGGCCTGGGGGACCACGCTGCTGGACAACGTGGAGCCGTTCCTGGCGGACGCCGTCCAGGCGCTCCCGCAGCTCGTCGACGCCTACGCCGGCGACGAACCCGACCTCGTCCTGCACGACATCGCCTCCTACCCGGCCCGTGTCCTGGCCCACCGCTGGGGCGTCCCGGCGGTCTCCCTCTCCCCGAACCTCGTGGCCTGGGAGGGCTACGAGCAGGAGGTCGCCGAGCCGATGTGGGCCGAGCCGAGGAAGACCCCGCGCGGACAGGCGTACTACGCGCGGTTCGAGGCATGGCTGCGGGAGAACGGGATCACCCAGCACCCGGACCAGTTCGCCGGCCGCCCGTCGCGTTCGATCGTCCTCATCCCGAAGGCGCTGCAGCCGCACGCCGACCGGGTCGACGAGCGCGTGTACACCTTCGTCGGCGCCTGTCAGGGCGAGCGTTCCGACCAGGGCGGCTGGCAGCGGCCCGCCGGTGCCGAGAGGGTGGCGCTGGTGTCGCTGGGCTCGGCCTTCACCAAGCAGCCCGCCTTCTACCGGGAGTGCGTGCGCGCCTTCGCCGACCTGCCCGGCTGGCACCTGGTCCTCCAGATCGGCCGGCACGTGGACGCCGCCGAGCTGGGCGACGTACCGGACAACGTGGAAGTGCGCAGCTGGGTGCCGCAGTTGGCGATCCTGCGGCAGGCCGACCTGTTCGTCACGCACGCCGGGGCGGGCGGCAGCCAGGAGGGGCTGGCCACCGCCACGCCGATGATCGCCGTACCGCAGGCCGCCGACCAGTTCGGCAACGCCGACATGCTCCAGGGCCTCGGCGTCGCCCGGCGGCTGGACACCGAGGAGGCCACCGCCGACCGCCTCCGCGAGGCCGCGCTCGCCCTCGCGGACGACCCGGACGTGGCCCGCCGCCTGAAGGAGATCCAGGCGGAGATGGCCCGGGAAGGAGGAACCCGCCGGGCGGCGGACCTCATCGAGGCGGAACTGGCGGGCTGGACGCGGAAGTAGCTCGCCTGGCCCGCGTCTCACCGCCGCGTGGGGGGCGACCAGCCCCCCACGAACCCGCACCCGCGCCCGCCGTCGCGCACGCTCGCAGGGGCCCTGTCGTGCGGAGGACATGGGCTGTCCGTTCCGCCGTCAGCGCGGCGGTTTGTGATGACGAAACTTTGTTGAACAAGTCACAGGAGCGTGTAGAGGTTGATCCAGTGCCCGCTGATCGGCGAGAGTTTCGCGCAGCCCCGCCCCGCGCGGGGCCCGGCCGTCGTGCCCACCCCCACGGGGCACGACGGCCGTCTTAGGGTGGCTGGATGACGACCTATGCGGCGCTGTTGCGCGGAATCAACGTCGGCGGCAGCAAGAAGGTGCCCATGGCCGACCTCCGCGCACTGCTGACCGGCCTCGGCCACACCGGCGTACGGACCCATCTGCAGAGCGGCCAAGCCGTCTTCACCACCGGCCGCGGCGACGAGGAGTCGCTCGCCGCGGAGTTGAGCGGGGCGATCGAGGAGCGGTTCGGCTTCGCGGTCGGCGTGCTCGTGCGCGACCACACCTATCTGAAGGCGGTCGCCGAGGCCTGTCCGTTCCCGGCGGCCGAGCTGCAGCCCAAGCAGCTGCACGTCACCTACTTCTCCGCACCGGTCGCCCCGGACCGCTTCGCCGGCATCGACGCCGCGGCGTTCGTCCCCGAGGAGTTCCGCCTCGGCGACCGCTGCCTGTACCTGTACGCCCCGGAGGGCCTCGGCCGCTCCAAGCTCGCCGAGGCCCTGTCCCGTCCGCGCCTGAGCCAGGGCCTGATCGCCACGAGCCGGAACTGGAACACCGTGCTCAAGCTCGTCGAGCTGACGGCTGAGGAAGCCTGACGGTCCGCGGGCCCAGGAACGGCGCGTGGGACACGATCTGGCGGGGTACGGCCAGCCGCGGGTCGGTGCTCAGGCGGCGCAGCTCCCCGTCGGTGCCGGCCGCCGCCACCGTGTCGAGCAGCGCGAGGTCGTCCTCGGCGAGGTGACCGTCCCACGGGCCCCAGTCGTCCCAGGGCAGCGGTTCGGTGCCGGTCCGGGCGGCCAGGTCCAGGACGACGCTGTGCGCCACCGGATCCAGGCCGCGCAGGCCCGGCACGGCCCAGACGCCGAAGGTCTCCCAGCCCGCCTCCCCGGCCCGGCAGGCCCGCCATGCCCGCCCGGCGACGAGGAACCGGTCCCGGGGCACGTCCAGCGGGTCGAACGGCACGCCGTAGCCGGGGTGGAGGACCTGCGGATCGGCCAGCCGCCAGGCACCGTCCGGAAGTTGGTACTCGGTCACCCAGTGGTCGTCGTGGAAACCGGCGACGAAGTAGGTGGCGTAGCCGCCCCGGACCCGGGCCGGGGTGCCGGTGGTCCGCAGCAGGGAGCACAGCAGCAGCGCGTAGTCCCGGCACGTGCCGACGAAGCGCTGGTCGTAGGGGCGTTCCTCGGTGAGCGGGCCGGTTCCGCGCTCGCGCAGGATGCGCAGGATCTCCGTGACGTACCGGGACTCGGCGTCGTGTTCCAGCCGTTCCCCCGGGATGGCGTACCCGAACCGCGCCCCCTCCAGCCGGTGCAGGATCAGCCCGCGCACCAGCTCCGCGAGCCGGCGCGGATCACGGGGCAGGGCGGCGGCGTCCAGGTCCCCCGGGTCGCTGTACGGCGTGTGCCGCAGAGAGAAGTCGTCCATGTCCCCGCACGCTTCTCCTTGACCCAGGGGCAAGGTCAAGCACCCGTACCCGTCTGACCCGCGTGTGCGAGGCTCTGCTCCATGCGCTACATCATCATCGGGGCGGGAGCGGTCGGCGGGACCGTCGGCGGGCGGCTGGCCCAGGCCGGGCGTGAGGTCGTCCTCGTCGCTCGCGGCAGGCATCTGGCGGAACTGGCGGCGCACGGGCTGCGACTGCGCGTGCCGGAAGGGGAGTTGACGTACCGGCTGTCCGCCGTCGACGGGCCCGGGCCGCTCGGCGGGCTGCGCCCCGACGACGTCCTCGTCCTCGCCGTGAAGACGCAGGACACCGTGTCCGCCCTGGGGGCCTGGGCCGACGCGCCCGTCGCGGGCGGTGGCACGGCGGCCGAACGGCTGCCGCTGGTGTGCCTGCAGAACGGCGTGGAGAGCGGACGGCTGGCACTGCGCCGCTTCCGTCGGGTGTACGGCGTCTGCGTCTGGCTGCCCTCGGCCTTCGAGGAGCCCGGCGTCGTCTCCGCCGCCGGCAGCCCGCTCACCGGCATCCTGCACCTCGGCCGCCTTCCGCACGGCACCGACGACACCGCCCGCCGGATCGCCGCCGACCTGGCGGACGCCCGCTTCGAGGCACCGGTCGTGCCCGACGTGGCCCGCTGGCAGTACGCCAAGCTGCTGGCGAACCTCAGCAACGCCATCGAGGCGCTGACCGGAACCCGCGACACCGAGCCCGCCCAGGCGCTGTACGCGCGCGTGCGGGCCGAGGGGGCCGCCGTCCTCGCCGCCGCCGGGATCGGGTACACGAGCGCCGAGGAGGAGCGCGCGGCGCGCGACGGCAAGGTCACCCTCGTGCCGCTGGACGGCGGTCCGCGCGGCGGCGGCTCCTCCTGGCAGTCCCTCGCCCGGGGCACCGGCACCATCGAGGCCGACTACCTCAACGGTGAGATCGTCCTGCTGGGCCGGCTGCACGGCGTACCGACCCCGCTGAACGAACTGCTCCAGCGCCTCGCCGACCGGTTCGCACGGGAGCGCCGGGCCGCCGGATCGCTGCCGCTCGCCGACCTGATCCGCCTGGCGGACGAGGCGGCGACACCGACCGACTGACCCCGGCTCCCCACCGGGCGGTCCCCGCGGAGCGGCCGGCGCCAGTTGATCTTCCGGTCGGATTGGCGTTTGGTAGGCCCCGGACGGGCGCGGGCCGCCAGGCTCGCCGGAGGGGCACGGGGGAGAAGTGGACGACTTCACGGGGGACACCGAGCGGCGGCTCGCGGCGCGCTTCGAGGCGGACCGGACGCATCTGACGGCCGTGGCCCACCGGCTGCTCGGCTCGGCCGCCGAGGCCGACGACGCTCTGCAGGAGGCCTGGCTGCGGGCCCGGCAGGCCGACCTCGACGCCGTGCAGAACCTCACCGGCTGGCTGACCACCGTGGTGACCCGGGTCTGCCTCAACCTGCTGCGGGCCCGGCGCAACCGGCGCGAGGACTTCCTCGACGCCTACGACCACGACCATGCCCACGACGCCCCGTCGGTCCCCGCCGAGGCCGGCGACCCCGCCCGGGAGGCGCTGCTGGCCGACGAGGTCGGGGTCGCGCTGCTGGTCGTCCTCGACACCCTCGGCCCGGCCGAGCGGGTCGCCTTCGTGCTGCACGACATGTTCGCCGTGCCGTTCGAGGAGATCGCCCCGCTGATCGAGAAGACCCCGGCCGCCACCCGACAGCTGGCCAGCCGGGCCCGCCGCCGGGTCCAGGGCCGGCCGCCCGCGCGCGCCGCCGACGCCGCACGCCGCCACCGCGCCGTCGAGGCGTTCCTCGCCGCCACCCGCGGCGGTGACTTCACGGCCCTGGTCGCCCTGCTCGACCCGGACGTGGTGCTGCACGCCGACGCGCTCGTCGTACCCACATCCCAGCCGGTCACGGTGCGCGGCGCCGAGCCCGTCGCCCAGGGCGCCATGGCGGCCGTGGCCCGCGCCCGGTTCACCGGAGTCGCCCTGCTGGACGGGGAGTTCGGGCTGGTCATGGCACCGCACGGGCGGCCGCGTCTGGTCCTGGCCTTCGCCTTCGGCACGGCCGGCCGGATCACCCGGATCGACGTCGTGGCGGAGCCGGAACGCCTGCGCGGGACGCGGATCGCCGTCGTGGACCCGGAGTACCCGGCCGGGCACGCGGAGGCCGGGCGCACCGAAGAATTGGACCAGTGATCAAAGGAGGCATTGGGGCGGGACACTGCGCCAATGCGGGACTAGCGTCGTCGGTATGACGCACCGTGACACCGCCACCGAGCCCGCCCCGACCCGGATCGACTTCTTCTTCGACCCGGCCTGCCCCTTCGCCTGGATCACCTCCCGCTGGCTGCTGGAGGTCGAGCGCCAGCGCCCGCTCGACCTCCGGTTCCGGGTGATGAGCCTGTATCTGCACAACACGGGCAACGAACTCCCCGACTGGTACCGGGACCTGGTGGACCGGTCGATCGGCCCGGTGCGGGTCGCCGTGGCCGCCGCCGAACGGCACGGCGAGAAGGTGCTGCGCGACCTGTACACCGCGTTCGGCACCCGCATCCACGAACGCGGCACCGAGGACTTCGACCAGGTGATCACCGAGTCGCTGGCCGAACTCGGGCTGCCCGCCGAGCTGTCGGCCGCCGCCCACGACCCCTCGCACGACGCCGCCGTGCGCCGCAGCCACACGGCCGGCGCCGAGCCGGACTCGGGCGGCTACGTGGGCACACCGACCCTGCACATCGACGGCACGGTGTGGTTCGGGCCCGTACTGCGCGCGATCCCGCGCGGCGCCGACGCGGCCCGACTCTTCGACAGTTTCCGGGTGCTGGCCGGCCACCCCGACCTCTTCGAGGTCAAGCGCACCCGCACCGGCGCCCTCCGCTTCGACTGACCCGCAAGCACAGTGGCCGATAAGCGCCCCTCGTGCCCGCCGAGTTCGCCGGCCGAGTGACACACGGGCCACGACGGGCGCAGAACGAAGAGCCGCCGCGGTCCGACGTCACAGGGGAACGCCGGACCCGGCGGCCTCTATCACGCAAACGTGCCCCAGGGCCAGCGCTCACCGAACTCCGCGACAAACCCGACGGGTTGTCCCTAGGGTGAAGCGCGCCGACGGCCGGAGGGGGCGTATGAGCGTGACGGACAGACCATCACCGGCGCTGCCGCGGTACGCACGAGCACCCCGGCGCACCTCGACGACCACGCCGCCCACGACGCCTCCCGCGACGCCGGCCGGACGCTCTCCGAAGACCGGCCCGACGCCCCCGAGCCGGGCCACGGTACCGGCCTCGCCCGCCTCGAAGCGGTCGTACCGTCCTCGCTCCACGTCGGCGTCCGGGGCGGGTCAACGGACAGCGGTCACCCGGATGGGTGGCGATTTTCGGACGTCATCGCCCCGCACATCCCCGTGGCATGCCACCTGGAGAGCCTCTGCGCTCCGCGGGGGCCGCGGGCGGAGAACCGGCCCCCCGTCCCCGGCGGCACACACACCCCCGGCGTCGGTAACGTCGGCGGTCCCGGCATCTCCGGCCGGTCAGGCTCAACCGCCCACTCCCTAGGGCCCGTTCGGGCCACAAACGAGGACAGGACATGAGCACCTACAACTTCGGAAACCTCAACGGCCCCGCCGGCTTCAGCGACTACGGCGGCATGGACATCAAGAACGGCACCTACGACCTCGACACGCTCATGGCCGTCGCCGAGCGGCTCACCGGTGCACTGCGCGCCGAGTACCCCGGGCTGGCCGGGTGGGGCGAGAGGATCCAGGCCGAGCTGGCGCTGTCCGCCGAGGACGGTCTGCCGCCCAACCGGGGCCGGATCCGCACCGCGCTGGAGTCCGTCGCCGTCGCGGCGGGGGCCGGCACCGGCAGCCTCACCTTCACCCGGCAGCTCACGCACGCGCTCGGCCTGTGACCGGCCGGAGCCCCGCCGCCACGGGGCCCCGACGCCGCTTCGAGCGGCCCCGCCCCCGCACGATCGCGCGCGGCCCGCGGCCGAGATCCCGTTCCGGACCCGACCCCAGCGGCACCGGCTGACCGGGCCCGGCCTTCCGCACGGTGTGCGCCGCAGCGGGTGTCGCGCCGGGTCTCGTCCCGCCGCCGCCGTCACCGCGGGACGAGACCCGGCCGCCGCCGGCAGCCGGCTGCTCGACCGGTGTGCGGGGCCCGGCGTGCGGGCCGGACCGGTCCGGCGACGGCGGGTCCCCGGCGCAGGCCTCGCGGACCCGGGGGGGACCTACCGCCCGTCCAGGGCCGTGAACCGCAGGGGCAGGGCGGAACGGTCAGGCGTCGAGCGCCGCCGGCACCGTCACCCGCCCGGCGTCGACAGGCCCGTCAGGCATCAGGCACCCAGCGCCGCCAGTGCCGGCCGGCAGGCCGCGTCGTAGCGTTCCAGCAGCACCCGCGCCACCTCGGGCGCCGGACCCAGCACGTCCGCCAGTACGTCGGCCCCGGCCGCGCCCCGTGCGATGCGGTCCGGCAGGAAACCGGGGGCCAGGACGTACGGCGCGACGGCGACCCGCTCGCAGCCGAGGGCGCGCAGTTCGCGCACCGCGTCCTCGGTGCGCGGAAGGGATGCGGAGGCGAACGCAGGCCGCACGGCGCACCAACCGGTCCGCCACCACTCCCGCGCGATGTCGGCGATCACTGCGATCGCCTCCGGGTCGGAGGACCCCGCCGAGGCCAGTACGACCCCGGTCGAGGACTTGTCGGCGGGCGTCAGCCCCGCCTCGTACAGCCGCCGTTCCAGTGCCGACAGCAGCAGCGGGGAGGGACCGAGCACGTCCGCCTGGCGGATCCGCAGCCGCGCCGGCGCCTCCCGCAGCACGGCGGGGATGTCGGCCTTGGCGTGGAAGGCGCGGGTCAGCAGAAGGGGAAGAGCCACGACGTCCCGCACGTCCTGCGCCGCCAGCGACTCCAGCACCCCGCCCACGGACGGGACGTTGAAGTCCAGGAACCCGGTCTCCACCCGCAGCCCCGGCCGCAGCGACCGCACCCGCTCCACGAGGGCGTGCACGGTCGCCGCGTGCCGCGGGTCGCGGCTGCCGTGGGCGATCAGGAGGAGAACCGGGGCGCCCATGTCAGCCCTTCACCAGCAGGCCGCGGCTGCGCAGCACCCACCGCTCCAGCGGGCTGAAGATCAGCAGGTCGATGGCGATACCGACGAACAGGATGAGCAGGATCGCCTCGAACACCATGGCCATGTCGCTGGCGGTGCGGGCGTTCTCCAGCAGCTGACCGAGGCCCACGCCGAGGTCCGGGAAGCTGGCGATGATCTCCGCGGCCATCAGCGAACGCCAGGAGAACGCCCAGCCCTGCTTCAGGCCCGCCACATAGCCGGGCAGCGCGGCCGGCAGGGTCACGTGCCAGATGCCCCTCACGCCCGTCGCCCCCATGGTGCGGCCCGCGCGCAGGAACAGCGGCGGCACCTGGTCCACGCCGGACACCAGGCCGTTGGCGATGGACGGCACCGCGCCCAGCAGGATCACCGCGTACATCATCGAGTTGTTCAGGCCCAGCCAGATCACGGCCGGCGGCACCCACGCCACCGACGGCAGGGACTGCAGACCGGACAGGATCGGGCCGATGGCCGCGCGCACGAACCGCACCCGTGCCACCAGCAGGCCCAGCGGGGTGCCGATCAGCAGCGCGAAGGCGAAGCCCAGCAGACCCCGCGAGACGCTGGTCCAGATGTAGCCGATCAGGTCGCCCTTCAGCCAGGCGTCCTTGAACGCGCCGCCCACGGCCGTCGGCGAGGGCAGCTTGGCGGGGTTGTCGACGACCGGGTAGAGCAGCGACCAGGCCGCGAGGACCACCGCGACGGCGATGACCGGCGGCAGGATCTTGTTGACGAAGGTCTGCCGGAGGGGCGGACGGCCGGTGGCCGTGGTCTCCAGTGCGTCCAGGCCCGCCTCGACGCTCCCGGCGTCCTGGACCGGTGTCGTCTCAGTGCTGGCCATGTCGGCGGATCTCCCCACGCAGTACTTCGGTGATCTCGATGGACAGTTCCGCCACGGGGGCGTCCTCGATGCGGCGCGGCTGCGGGATGTCGACCTGCCACTCGCGCGCGATCCGGCCCGGCCGGGAGGAGAGCAGGACGACCCGCTGGGCGAGCCGTACCGCCTCGCGCACGTTGTGCGTGACGAACAGCACCGACAGGCCGGTCTCCGCCCAGATGCGGGTCAGCTCGTCGTGCAGCACGTCCCGGGTGATGGCGTCCAGCGCCGCGAACGGCTCGTCCATCAGCAGCAGGTTGCTCTCCTGGGCCAGCGCGCGGGCCAGCGCCACGCGCTGCCGCATGCCGCCGGACAGTTCGTGGACGCGCTTGCCGTACGCGCCCTTCAGCCGGACCAGTTCGAGCAGCTCCTCGGTCTTGCCGCGCCGCTCGGACTTCGCAACTCCCCTGAGTTTCAGGGCGAGTTCTATGTTCTTGCCCGCGGTCAGCCACGGGAAGAGGGCGTGCTCCTGGAACATGAGGGCCGGGCGGCCGTCCGTCGTGATGGAGCCGGCGGTCGGCCTGTCCAGACCGGCCACCAGGTTGAGCAGGGTGGACTTGCCGCAGCCCGAGGCCCCCAGGAGGGTGACGAACTCGCCGGGCGCGACATCGATGCTGATGTCGTCCAGGACGAGCTGCTGCCCGCCGGGTGTCGCGAAGGACTTCGAGACATGCTCGAGGCGTGCCGCGTACGCGACCGACTCGGCGGCCTTGGCGAGAGTCGTGGCCATGGTCGTCACCTCCTGGGGAATCGTCGGGTTACCGCGTCAGCTGGTGCCGAGGCCCGCGTCGCTGACGGTCTTCTCGCCCGAGGCCTTGAGGATCTTGTTGAGGACCGTCAGGTCGTAGATCCCCTTGAGGTTCGGCTTGTCCAGCAGGCCGGCCTTCACCGCGTGCTGCGCCTCGGTGCCGAGGGTGGCGGCCAGCGGGTCGTCGGTGAACTGGATGGACTTCCACGCCGGGTCCAGGACGTTCGCCGGCAGCGCCTTGCCGGAGTCCGCCTCCAGCTGCTTGTTCGCGGCCGCCTTCGCCTGGTCCGGGTTGGCGTTGATCCACTTGTTGGCCTCGACCGAGGCCTTCAGCACGGCCTCGACCGCCTTGGGGTTCTTCTTGAGGAAGTCCTGCCGCACGACGATGTTCGTGATCACGAACTTCTTGTCCGGCCACAGCGACGACTCGTCCAGCAGCACCTTGGCGCCCTTGGCGACCAGCTTCGACGCGGTCGGCTCCGGCACCCAGGCGCCGTCGACGGAACCCGCCGCGTAGGCGTCCGGGGTGATCTTGTTGTCGGTGCGGACGACCGTGACGTCACCCTTGCCGCTCTGCGCGTCGACCTTCCAGCCCTGGTCGGCGGCCCAGTTGAGGAACGCCACGTCCTGCGTGTTGCCCAGCTGCGGGGTGGCGATCTTCTTGCCCTTGACGTCCTTCAGGGACTTGATCTTCTGGGGGTTCACGACCAGCTTGACGCCGCCGGAGGCCGAACCCCCGATGATCTTCAGGTTCTTGCCGGCGGACTTGGTGTAGCCGTTGATCGCCGGGGACGGGCCGATCCAGCCGATGTCGATGGAGCCCGAGTTGAGGGCCTCGATCTCGGACGGACCCGCGTTGAAGATCGCGGGCTTGGCCGAGGTGGCGCCCAGCTCCCTCTGGAAGAAGCCCTTCTGGAAGCCGACCAGCGCGGTCGCGTGGGTCAGGTTGCCGAAGTAGCCGATCTTGACGGAGTCGAGTCCGTCGATCTTCTTGGCCCCGGCGGCCACCTTGGTGGTGTCGTCGTTCTTGGACTCGGACCCGTAGCCGCAGGCGGCCAGTGTCAGCAGAGGGAGCGCGGCGAGCGCGGCTACGCCGCGGCGGAGCAGCTTGGAGCGAGTGGCAGGCACGGGAGGGTTTCCTCTCGTTGGCCCGGCGGTCACGATCTCTCAGGTCGTGGCCGGGAGTTCGGCAAAGGGTCTTCGTCGCTTCCGGGACGGCGGGTGGGGGGCCGGGGCGCGCAAGCGGTGCGCGTACGTCAGCGCACACATCGCGCCACCCCGCCCTGCCCGCTGCCGAGGGCGCCGCTGCCGACGCGGCCGCCCTCCTTCGCGAACGTCGAGTAGACGTCGGTCATGGTCATGTTCAGAAGTCCCAGCCGTCGGCTTCGGACTCGTCCTTGACCGGCTCCGGGGAGGCGAACGACTCGCCGACCATGCCCGCGGTCAGCGTGGTGCCGTCGCTCGGGTCGATCAGGATGAACGAGCCGGTGCGGCGCGAGTCGGCGTAGGAGTCGACCGGCAGCGGCTCGGCGGTACGGATCTTCACGCGGCCGATGTCGTTGGCGGCGAGCCGTCCCGGGTGCGGGTGCAGGGACAGGTCGTCCAGCGTCAGCCGGGACGGGATGTCCTTGACGATCGCCTTGACCGTGCGGGTGCCGTGCTTGAGCAGCACCCGGTGGCCGACGGTCAGCGGCTCGTCGGCCACATGGCAGACGGTCGCCTCCACGTCCTGCGTGGTCGCCGGCGCGTCCTTCGTCGGCACGATCAGGTCGCCGCGCGAGACGTCGATGTCGTCTGCGAGCAGCACGGTCACCGACTGCGTCGTCCAGGCCACGTCGACCGGCTCGCCCAGCAGGTCGATGCCGGAGATCGTCGTCGTACGGCCGGACGGCAGGACCGTGACCGGGTCGCCGACGCGGAACGTGCCGGCCGCGATCTGGCCCGCGTAGCCCCGGTAGTCCGGGTGCTCGGCGGTCTGCGGCCGGATCACGTACTGCACCGGCAGCCGGGCGTGGCAGTGCGCCAGGTCATGGCTCACGGGAACGGTTTCCAGGTGTTCCAGGACCGTGGGGCCGCCGTACCAGTCCATGTTCGCGGACGGCTCCACCACGTTGTCGCCGGCCAGGGCCGAGATCGGGATCGCGGTGATCTCGGGCACGCCCAGCTCGCTCGCGTACGCCGTGAACTCCTCGGCGATCGCGGCGAACACCTTCTCCTCGTACCCGACGAGGTCCATCTTGTTGACCGCGAGGACGACGTGCGGGACCCGCAGCAGGGCCGCGATCGCCGCGTGCCGGCGGGTCTGCTCGACCACGCCGTTGCGGGCGTCGACGAGGATCACGGTCAGCTCGGCCGTGGAGGCGCCGGTCACCATGTTCCGGGTGTACTGCACATGGCCGGGCGTGTCGGCGAGGATGAACCGGCGCCGGGGCGTGGCGAAGTAGCGGTACGCCACGTCGATGGTGATGCCCTGCTCCCGCTCGGCGCGCAGGCCGTCGGTGAGGAGGGCGAGGTCGGGGCCCTCCTGGCCGCGGCTCGCGGAGGCCCGCTCCACGGCCTCCAGCTGGTCGGTGAGGACCGACTTGGAGTCGTGCAGCAGCCGTCCGACGAGGGTGGACTTGCCGTCGTCGACGGAGCCGGCGGTGGCGAACCGCAGCAGGGTGGTGGCCGAGAGCGCCTCGGTCGTGGTCGTGCTCATGGCTAGAAGTACCCCTCGCGCTTGCGGTCTTCCATCGCGGCCTCGGACATCTTGTCGTCGGCGCGGGTCGCGCCCCGCTCGGTGAGCCGGGAGGCGGCGATCTCGGCGATCACCGCGTCCAGCGTGGTGGCGTCGGAGTCGACGGCGCCGGTGCAGGACATGTCACCGACGGTGCGGTAGCGCACGAGCCGCTTCTCGACACTCTCGTCGTCCTTCGGGCCGCCCCACTCCCCGGCGGTCAGCCACATGCCGCCCCGCGCGAACACCTCGCGCTCGTGGGCGAAGTAGATCTGCGGCAGCTCGATGCCCTCACGGGCGATGTACTGCCAGACGTCCAGCTCGGTCCAGTTGGACAGCGGGAACACGCGGACGTGCTCACCGGCGGCGTGCCGGCCGTTGTACAGGTTCCACAGCTCGGGGCGCTGGCGGCGCGGGTCCCACTGGGAGAACTCGTCGCGCAGCGAGAACACCCGCTCCTTGGCGCGGGCCTTCTCCTCGTCCCGGCGGCCCCCGCCGAAGACCGCGTCGAACTTCTCGCTCTGGATCTTCTCCGTCAGCGGAAGCGTCTGCAGCGGGTTACGGGTGCCGTCCGGACGCTCCTTGAGCACACCCCGGTCGATGTAGTCCTGGACGGAGGCCACATGGAGGCGCAGCCCATGTGCGGCGACCACACGGTCCCGGTACTCCAGCACCTCGGGGAAGTTGTGTCCGGTGTCCACATGCAGCAGCGAGAACGGCACGGAGGCCGGGGCGAAGGCCTTCAGCGCCAGGTGCAGCATGACGATGGAGTCCTTGCCACCGGAGAACAGGATCACCGGGTTCTCGAACTCGCCCGCCACCTCGCGGAAGATGTGCACGGCCTCGGATTCGAGGGCGTCCAGGTGGGAGAGGGCGTACGGGCTGTCCGTGCCGTCCTTCACCGTGGCGACCGTGGTCATGCCAGTCCCCTCTCGCTCAGCAGGGCGTACACGGCCGCCGCGGACTCCTGCACCGTCTGGTTCTGGGACTCGATCCGCAGATCGGGCGTCTCGGGCTCCTCGTACGGGTCGTCGACCCCCGTCAGGCCCGACAGCTCACCCGCGGCCTGCTTGGCGTACAGCCCCTTCACATCGCGCACGCTGCACACCTCGACCGGGGTCGCCACATGGATCTCCACGTACGACGTCCCGTTCTCCGCATGCCGCTTGCGCACCGCGTCCCGGCTGTCCGTGTAAGGCGCGATCACCGGCACCAGCGCCTTGACCCCGTTGCGGGCCAGCAGTTCGGCGACGAAGCCGATGCGCTGCACGTTGGTGTGCCGGTCCTCGCGGGAAAAGCCGAGGCCCGCCGAGATGAACTCGCGGATCTCGTCGCCGTCGAGCACCTCGACGCGGTGGCCCTCGGCGCGCAGCCGGCCGGCCAGCTCGTACGCGATGGTGGTCTTGCCGGCGCTCGGCAGACCCGTGAGCCAGACGGTGGCTCCGGTCGTCACGTCGTTCTCCTGAATCCGATGGTTCGTCATCCGTGCAGCCCGCACTCGGTCTTGGCGCGGCCCGCCCAGCGACCGGCACGTGCGTCCTCGCCCTCCAGCACCCGCCGGGTGCAGGGGGCGCAGCCGACGGAGGCGTAGCCGTCCGTCAGCAACGGGTTGGTGAGGACGCCGTGTTCGGCGACATAGGCGTCCACGTCGTCCTGCGTCCAGCGGGCGATCGGGGAGATCTTCACCTTCTGCCGCTTCGCGTCCCAGCCGACGACCGGGGTGTTCGCCCGGGTCGGCGACTCGTCGCGGCGCAGACCCGTCGCCCAGGCCTGATAGCCCTTCAGCCCCTCTTCCAGCGGCTGTACCTTGCGCAGCCGGCAGCACAGGTCGGGGTCGCGGTCGTGCAGCTTCGGGCCGTACTCCGCGTCCTGTTCGGCGACCGTCTGCTTCGGCGTGAGGGTGATGACGTTGACGTCCATCACGGCCTCGACGGCGTCGCGGGTGCCGATGGTCTCCGGGAAGTGGTAGCCGGTGTCGAGGAAGACGACGTCCAGGGCGGCCTCGCCCCTGCGCACGCGGGAGGCGAGATGGGCGACGACGGCGTCCTCCATGGAGGACGTGACGCAGAACTTCGCACCGAAGGTGTCCACCGCCCACTGGAGGATCTCCAGCGCGGAGGCGTCCTCCAGCTCGCGGCCCGCCTGCTCGGCGAGTGCCTTCAACTCCTCGGCGGTACGGCTTTCCTGAGCCGTCGTCATATCGTTCGGTCCCCTCCGTCGTCGGCCCGCTGGAGCCCCTGGGCCAGCAGCCCGAGGAACTTCAGCTGGAAGGCGCGGTTGCACGCGCCGCATTCCCAGGTGCCGTGGCCCTGTTCGTGCGGCCGCAGGTCCTCGTCACCGCAGTAGGGGCAGTAGAAGGGCGCGGCCCGCTCGCTCACGACAGCGCCTCCTCAGAAGCGCGGGACGCCCAGACGGCGAACCGCTCGCCGTTCTCGCGCTCGGCCTGGAACCGCTTCAGCACCCGCTCGATGTAGTCGGGCAGCTCCTCCGCGGTGACCTTCAGGCCGCGCACCTTGCGGCCGAAGCCCGGCTCCAGGCCCAGTGCGCCGCCGAGGTGCACCTGGTAGCCCTCGACCTGTGCGCCCTGGTCGTTCAGGACCAGCTGGCCCTTGAGACCGATGTCCGCGACCTGGATACGGGCGCAGGCGTTCGGGCAGCCGTTGAGGTTGATGGTGATCGGTTCGTCGAAGTCCGGCAGGCGGCGCTCCAGCTCGTCGATCAGCGTCGAGCCGCGCTGCTTGGTCTCGACGATGGCGAGCTTGCAGAACTCGATGCCGGTGCAGGCCATGGTGCCGCGCCGGAACGTGGACGGCCGGGCGGTGAGGTCCAGCGCCTCCAGGCCCTCGACCAGCGAGTCCACCCGGTCCTGCTCGACGTCGAGGACGATCATCTTCTGCTCGACGGTGGTACGGACCCGGCCCGAGCCGTGCGCCTCGGCGAGGTCGGCGATCTTCGTCAGGGTGGCGCCGTCGACCCGGCCGACACGCGGCGCGAAACCGACGTAGAAACGGCCGTCCTTCTGCCGGTGCACACCGATGTGGTCGCGCCACCGCTGGACCGGCTGCTCGGGGGCGGGCCCGTCGACCAGCGTGCGCTTGAGGTACTCGTCCTCCAGCACCTGACGGAACTTCTCCGGGCCCCAGTCGGCGACGAGGAACTTCAGCCGGGCGCGGTTGCGCAGCCGGCGGTAGCCGTAGTCACGGAAGATCGAGATGACGCCCTCGTAGACGTCCGGGACCTCGTCGATCGGCACCCAGGCGCCGAGCCGCACGCCCAGCTTGGGGTTGGTGGACAGGCCGCCGCCCACCCACACGTCGAAGCCCGGGCCGTGCTCGGGGTGCCGTACGCCGACGAACGCCACGTCGTTGATCTCGTGCACCACGTCCAGCACCGGCGAGCCCGAGATGGCCGTCTTGAACTTCCGCGGGAGGTTCGAGTAGGCCTTGTTGTTCAGGACCCGGCGCTTGATCTCCTCCAGCGCCGGGGTGCCGTCGATGATCTCGTCCTCGGCGATGCCCGCCACCGGGGAGCCGATCATCACACGCGGGGTGTCACCGCAGGCGGTCACCGTGGACAGGCCCACGCCCTCCAGCCGGTCCCAGATCTCGGGCACGTCCTCGATCCGGATCCAGTGGTACTGCACGTTCTGCCGGTCGGTGATGTCCGCGGTGCCGCGCGCGAACTCCTGGGAGATCTCGCCGATCACCCGCAGCTGCTGCGTGGTGAGCGCCCCGCCGTCGATCCGGACCCGCAGCATGAAGTAGCGGTCGTCCAGCTCCTCCGGCTCCAGCACCGCGGTCTTGCCGCCGTCGATCCCGGGCTTGCGCTGGGTGTACAGCCCCCACCAGCGCATCCGCCCGCGCAGGTCGCTCGGGTCGATCGAGTCGAAGCCGCGCTTGGAGTAGATCGTCTCAATGCGTGTCCGCACATTGAGACCGTCGTCGTCCTTCTTGACCTGCTCGTTGCCGTTCAGCGGGGTGAAGTGACCCACCGCCCACTGACCCTCACCACGGTGACGGCTCACCTTGCGGCGGGGCGCGGAGGCGGCGGGGTTCGACGGAGTGGCGGCCATGGTTCTACGTCCTTCGGGACCGATGGGAATCAGCTCTGACCTGCACAGAAGCGCGCACGCGGGCAGGCGTGCGCGGCATTGCGCAAGGAGAATCAGGTACGGGGGTTCGCGGCGTCGCTGGAGCGGTCAGCTCGCCGGACAGATGGCGCTGGACATGCGGCCGAGGTCGACGTGCCGCCGACTCACCAAGGCAATTCCAGTTCCAGGCATGACGGAAGCGTGTCACGGCGATCTGGACACAGTCCAGCTTTATCCAAAATGCGGACACCCTTGTCCCGGAATGTGGGACAAGGGTGTCGTCGCTCACATGTGCCGTCGGAGGCCTTGTCCCGGTGGGTCGGACGGGCTATCAGGCGTGTCGTCAGGCGGGATGCGCCCCGGGCCACGGCCCGGGTGCCGCGACCTCCGGCTCCAGCTCGACCTTGGTGTCGAACAGCTTGAAGCCGCGCCGCTGGTAGTTGTCCATGGCGAACTCGCCGTCCTTGCTGCACGTGTGCAGCCACACCCGCTTGGTCGGTGTCCGGCCCGGCCACCGCTCGGCCAGGTCCCAGGCGCGGGCCGCACCGCACGACAGCAGGTGCCCGCCGATGCGCCGGCCCCGGAAGGCCGGGACCAGACCGAAGTAGACGATCTCGACCACCCCCTCGTCCTGCGGCTCCAGCTCCACATAGCCGGCCGGGGTGCCCCGGTCGTAGGCCACCCAGGTCTCCACGCCGGGCCGCTCCAGATGCTCCTGCCACCGGGCGTACGTCCATCCCAGCCGGTCGGTCCAGCGGATGTCGCCGCCGACCGAGGCGTACAGGAAGCGGCTGAACTCGGGCGAGGGGACCTCGGCGCGGACCACCCGCACCTCGCCCTCGGGTGCGGCGGCCGGCAGGAGATCGGCCGGCGAGGTCTGCTCCAGGGACCAGGTGGTGACAGGGACGCTGCTCATGCGGGCCAGGGAATCATCCCGCCGCCCGGTCTGTCGATCGCCCCGGTCACGCAGTAGCGGCCGTCCGGGCCGCCACCCGCGGCGACCCGTCCCCCGCGCACCGCCCGGCCGCGGCCGGTCACCCCAGCGACCGGTCCAGCTCCGCCAGGGGGACGGCGAAGAGCATCCGGTCCGACAGGGACCACACCTCGCCCGTCTCCTGCCCGTAGGACAGCGACCCCGCCGACTGGGCCCAGCAGCGGTGCGAGGCGTCCGCGCCGCAGTGCGGGGCCTTCGCCCCCGTGGAGTCCTGCCGCCACAGCCCCCCGTGCCCGTCCCGTGAGCCGGGCAGACGTCCCACATACCAGGACGGCTGTGCCGCCCCGGGCCGCCGGTACGACAGCACACCCCGGATCCCGGCCGCCCGGGTCCGGTACGCCTCCACCGCCTCCACCCGGCCCGCGCCGTCCGCGGCGAGCAGTCCGCCGCGCGCGGGATCCGTGCTGAACGCGTACCGCCACAGCCGAGCGTTCCGGTCGCCGTCCGGCGCGGTCCACTCCGCGGCGACCAGGCTGTCGGGCGCCGTGCCCCGGTCGACGGCGAGCGCCCCGGGACAGGGCGGCCCCAAGGCCGAGCAGCGGCCCGCGGGGAAGCGGTACGAGCCGACCGCGGGCATCACATACCGGTAGCCGTCGGCGGACCAGCCGCCGCGCACCCGGCCGATCGCCGGCCCGTCGACGCTGGTGCGCTGGATCCGGTCGAGGTCGTAGACGTACAGCGCGTCGGCGCCGCCGCTCCTCGCGGTGACCAGCAGCTTGTCCCGGTACCAGGCCATCCCGGATATCCCGGAGGCCAGACCCCGGTAGTCACGGCCGCCGTCGACCGGCACCACCAGCAGCACCCAGCGGTAGGCGGGGCGGGCGGGGTCGTCGGCGTTCACGAAGGCGACCCTGGCCAGGCCCCGCTCTTCGGCGCGGCCGGTGGCGGTGCTGTGGGTCCAGCCGGCGAGGAGGACCCGGTGGGCGCCCCGGACGCCGTCGTCGTCCGTGTCCCCGGGCGCGGTCACCGACGCAGGCCGCCAGGCCGTGCCGGCGTCGGCCGGATCCCAGCAGTAGGCGCGGGTGGCGGCCGGGGCGACCGGCAGGGACGCGCGGTCGGCGGAGGAGCAGTCGGCGGACTCGCGCATCCCGTGGTCGGCGCTCGCCAGGACGGTGTCCGCCCCGACCGGCCCGCCCATCGCGGCGGACAGCCGGTTCAGCGTGCGGGCGGGGACCAGCCGCTCCTGGAGCCGGAGCGGTCCGGTCTGCGCCGCGGAGGAGAGCGGCTTGAGCGCGCCGGGGCTGTCGGTGACATCCGCCTGGGAGACACTGATCAGGGTGGCGGCCCCGGTGAGCGCCAGCGCGGTCCCGGTCAGGACCGCGCGCAGGGCGGCGCCCCGTCTGCGCCGGCGATGTCTGCCGCGATGCTTCATCTCGTCCCCTCTCCCAGGGCCCCCTTCGCCGCCGGGACGCGCCGGCCGATGGCGGCCAACTGCGCCTGATGATCCGTACGTTGACGCAAGAAGCAGCCGGGGAGGCCCGTAAGGGATGCTACGGCAGTAACGGCCCGCGCAGGGCGAAGACCCCGCACATGGGTGGAAGACACGCTCATCGAGCCGCGGGACCACCGCCCCGCGAAACCGCCCGGCTCCGCGTGATCGCCGGTGCCGTCGAGGAAGGCAGCAGGTCACGGGGGTCGTCCGGGAGCAGCACCTCGATCTCCGCGTCCTCGCGAAAACGATAGGGCCGGTGCTGGAGGAGTTCCCCGGAATACCGCCGGATCCGGGACATCTCAGCCCGCACCGTCACCGTGCGTGAGGGATCCCCGAACACATCCCCGGCCAGCTCCGCCGCGCCGCGCCCGGAGCGGTGGGCCGTGAGCAGATACAGCAACTCGGCGTGCCGGGGGCTGAGTTCACGCGACCAGGACCCCGCGGATCCGGAGACCGTCAGGGTGGGGCGGCCCGGCCCGGCCAGGTCCAGCACGATCCGGGTGGCGGTGCCGAGCGGTTCCTCGGCCGCCCGCAGCAACCAGCCCCCGGCCAGCGGCTCCACCGCGCACGAACCCAGCGACGGCAGCCACCTGCGGCCCGGCGCCAGCGACTTGGGCAGTGCGACGCGCCGCACGTACGGCATCCCCGACACCGCGGCCGTCCAGCCGTCCCGGTCCACCGCCAGCGCCCGCCCGTCCAGCCGGGCCAGCACCGGGGCGGCCACCGACCTCAGCCGCTCCAGCGCGTACAGATGCCGCTCCCGCAGCCGCGCCTCGGCCAGCTTGGCCACCGAGTCCACCCAGGCGAGGGTCGCCGGATGCATGGTCTCCAGCGGGCCGCTGACGTCCACCACACCGATCAGCCGGCCGTCCCGGGGATCGGTGATCGGCGCGCCCGTACAGGTCCACGAGCTGTGCGAGCGGACGAAGTGCTCGGCGGCGAAGACCTGGACGGGCCGTCGTACGACCGCCGGAGTGCCCACCCCGTTGGTGCCGACGACGTCTTCCCGCCAGTCCGCGCCCAGTTCGAAGCCGAGGCCGTCCGCCTTGCGCAGCACCGGCGGGGCCCCCTCCCGCCACAGCACACGCCCGTCCGCGTCCGCGACGACCATGATGTGCTGGGCGACGTCGGCGACCGAAAGCAGACCCTCACGGAGCACCGGCAGGACATGCCTGAGCGGTGACTCCTCGCGCCGGCGCCGCACTTCGTCGGAGGACAGGAGCCCGGATCTGAAGTCGCGGTCGGGGTCGACACCGCTGCGCAGCATGCGGCCCCAGGACTGTTCGATCACCGGCCGGGGCGCGATCCTCGCACGTTGACCGGAAAGTGTGGCGTCACGTACCTCGCTCAGCAGCCGCGCAGCCTGTGGCGCGTCCACGGCGGCCAGGCGCGCCACGTTCATCGGCGGGTTCACCACGGGGGCCTCCCGGAAGGGCGTCGAACAAAGTTGTCAAGCGGTCCGGACAGCGCTTTCCGGCCCGGCTGTGCCTCTCATACTGCCGCTCCGAGCAGGCCGGAGGCACACACTCCGCGCACGTGCCCCCGCAAGTTGCAACCCCCTGCAACCCTGGCGGACGGCCGAAGAGTGGCCGAGACTTGTCGCGACCGCGGGCTCCTTGTGGCCCAGGTGGTGGGGGTGGTGCCGTGTCGGCGCAGCATCACCCCTGCCGGGGTGCGCCGACCGTGTGCCAGGGCGCGCGGGGTACGGGGCGCCGCCGGCCCTCGCGAGAGGACGGCGCAGCCCGTGCTCAGGAGACCGGGCGGGCCCGTTCCACGACGGCTTCCAGGTCCAGGCTCGTCGGCAGGGTGCCGAACGACGCGCCGTGGTCGCCGCCCAACCGCGAGGCGCAGAAGGCGTCCGCCACCTCCGGCGGGGCGAAGCGGACCAGCAGGGAGCCCTGGAGGACCAGCGCGAGGCGTTCCACCAGGCGGCGGGCCCGGCCCTCGATGTCGCTCAGGTCGGCGAGTTCGGTGAAGAGGTCCTTCACCGCCCGGTCGAGGCGGTGGTCGGCGCCGTGCGCCCGGCCGATCTCGGTCAGGCAGGCGTCCAGCGCGCCCGGCTCCCGCTGCAGCGCACGGAGCACGTCCAGCGCCTGGACGTTTCCGGCGCCCTCCCAGACGGAGTTCAGCGGCGACTCCCGTACCAGCCGGGGCAGACCCGACTCCTCGACGTAGCCGTTTCCGCCCAGGCACTCCGCGGCCTCGACCGCGACGGGCGCACAGCGCTTGGTGATCCAGTACTTGGCGGCCGGCACCGCCAGCCGCAGGAAGGCCCGTTCCTGGTCGCCGCCGTCGTCGTACGCGGCCGCGAGCCGCAGGGTGAGCGCGGTCGCGGCCTCGGACTCCAGCGCGAGGTCGGCGAGGACGTTGCGCATCAGCGGCTTGTCGAGCAGCCGGCCGCCGAAGGCCTCCCGGTGGGCGCAGTGGTGGACCGCCTGCGCCACCGCCTGCCGCATCAGCCCGGCCGAGCCCAGCGCGCAGTCCAGCCGGGTCGCCGCCACCATCTCGATGATCGTCCGCACCCCGCGCCCCTCCTCACCGACCCGGCGGGCCCAGGTGCCGGCGAACTCCACCTCGGCGGAGGCGTTGGAGCGGTTGCCCAGCTTGTCCTTCAGCCGCTGCAGGAGGAAGACGTTGCGGGTGCCGTCCGGCAGGACGCGCGGCACCAGGAAGCAGGTGAGACCCTCCGGGGCCTGGGCGAGCACGAGGAACGCGTCCGACATGGGCGCCGAGCAGAACCACTTGTGCCCGGTCAGCGTGTACGCGCCGGCCTCGGCGAGCGGCCGGGCCTCGGTGGTGTTCGCGCGGACGTCGCTGCCGCCCTGCTTCTCGGTCATGGCCATGCCGAAGAGCGCGCCGGACTTCCGTGCGGCGGGCCGCAGCTCCCGGTCGTAGATCGTGGACGTCAGCCGCGGCTCCCACTCGGCGGCGAGCGCCGGATCGGTGCGCAGCACGGGCACCGCCGCGTGCGTCATCGACAGCGGACAGCAGTTGCCCGCCTCGGCCTGCGTCCAGAGCAGGAACCCGGCGGCCCGGCGGACATGCCCCGACGGCCGGGTCCAGGCGCCGGTCAGACCCGCCGAGACGCCCTTGCCGAGCAGCCGGTGCCAGGCCGGGTGGAAGTCGACCTCGTCGATCCGGTGGCCGTACCGGTCGTGGGTGCGCAGCCGGGGCGGCTGCTCGTTCGCCTGCGCCCCCCACTCCTGCACCTGGGCCGAGCCCGCGGCGCGGCCCAGCGCGGACAGCTCCGCGCGCACCTCGTCGAGCACGTCCGCCCCGGTGTACCGCTCGACGGCCGCCACGAGGGCCCGGTCGGCGGTGAAGAGGTCGTAGCCGACCAGCGGAGGCGGCTGGTTCGTCACGGTGTGGGTGGAGGTGCCTGCCATGATTGCGAACCTACCCGGGACGGCGGCGGTGATGGCGTCCAGAGTGGCACAGCGGCACCGCCCGGCGCGCAGGAAGGGACCACCAGCCGGGAAACCGGTCGGTCACCTGCCCCGGAAGGTGAGGGCGGTCCGCCGCTGCGGATACCTTTGGGTCGTGCAGCCAGCCAGTGAACCCCCCGAGCGGCCCGCCGGGCGCCTCCACCGGGCCAGAGCCCTCTACCGGAACGTCTCCAAGCGCAGGACCGCCTGGCTGCTGCTCAAGGACACCGTCAACTCCTGCATGGAGTACCGCATCCTGGGCCTGGCGGCCGAGGCGGCGTTCTTCACGCTGCTGTCCGTGCCCCCGCTGCTCCTCTGCCTCATCGGGCTGCTCGCCTACGTCGACACCTGGACCGGCGCCCACACCATCCGCAGCCTGGAGAACAACATCCTCGACGCCTCGCGGACGGTCCTGTCCGACAAGGGCGTGAAGGAGATCACCCAGCCGATCCTGCACGACGTGATGCGGGGGCGGCCCGACGTCATCTCCATCGGTTTCCTCTTCGCCCTGTGGTCCGGCTCCCGCGCGGTGAACGTCTTCATCGACACCATCACCGTGATGTACGGCCTCGACGGCGTCCGGGGCATCGTCAAGACCCGGATGATGTCGTTCCTGCTGTTCATCGTGGCGCTGCTGATCGGCTCGGTGGCACTGCCGCTGATGGTGGCGGGCCCGGACGCGGTGGTGCGGGTGGTGCCCTGGTCGGAGACGGTCGTACAGGTCCTGTACTGGCCGGTCGTCATCGTCCTGTGCGTCGCCTTCCTGACGACCCTGTACCACGTCTCCGTGCCGGTGCGCTCCCCGTGGATCGAGGACGTCCCCGGCGCCCTCGTCGCCCTCGCCATGTGGGTCCTCGGCAGCTTCCTGCTGCGGATCTACCTCGTCCACACCGTCGAGGGCGCCACCATCTACGGCTCACTCGCCGCCTCCGTCGCCGTCCTGCTGTGGATCGGGGTGGCTGCCTTCGCCGTCCTCGTCGGCGCGGCCGTGAACGCCGCCATCGACCGGGTCTGGCCCGCCGCCGCCACGGCCGCCGCCCGTGCGGCCAACGAGCGGATGAGGGAGGTTCAGGTCGCCGAGTACGTCGCCTGGGCGGCGGCCCGCGAGGCCGACCCCGACGACCCCGACATGCCCTCCGAGTTCCCCGAGCGCTGGTCCCGCTTCCTGCCCCCGGAGGACGTCACGGCCCGCCTGCGCACCCACGCCAAACACCCCCAGCACACCCACAAGACCGACGGCCGGCACCCGCACGAGGGGGCCCACGGGGACGAGGGGCCGGCACACCCGGAGAAGTGACCGGGCATGCCGCGGATCCGCCGGGCGCCGCGCCGGCCCCCCCCCGCACGCCAGCGGACCCCGTCAGGGCCTCCACGTCCCGGCCGCCGCCGCCTTTTGGGCGAACTCCGCGAAGTCCCGCGGCGCCCGGCCCAGCACCTGCCGAACGCCGTCCGAGACGTGCGCGTTCCGCCCGTCGAGCAGGGACGCGAACAGCCCGACCAGGAACTCCACCTCCTCGGGCGGCACCCCGAAACCGGCCAGCCGCGCACCGTAGTCCCGCGGTGCCACCGCCCGGTACCTCAGCTCCCGCCCCGCCGCCACGGACACCTCGGCGACCGCCTCACCGAAGGTCAGCAACCGAGGCCCGGACACCTCCGGCGTCCGCCCCGCATACCGGTCGCCTCCGGTCAGCGCCGCCACCACCACGTCGGCGACATCCCGCACATCGACGAACGGCGCCCGCACCGCCCCGCCCGCAAACACCAGCTCCCCGCCCTCCCGCAGCTCCGCCAGCAGCGGCCCCTCGCTGAAGTTCTGCGCGAACCACACGGACCGTACGACCGTCCACCGGGCCCCCGACTCCGCGAGCGCCCGCTCGGTCGGCAGGGCCTGCACCTCGCCACGGGCCGACAACAGCACCAGCCGCCGCACCCCGACCCCCACCGCCGTACGGGCGAGCCGGACCGCGTCCGGCGCGTCCGGCGCGCCCACGTCGGACGGGTGGACGAGGTAGGCCGCGTCGGCGCCGCGCAGCACCGGCTGCCAGGTCGACTCCTCCCGCCAGTCGAAGCCCCGCGCGCGGGAGGCGGCGCGGACCGTCAGTCCCGCAGCGCGTGCCGCCGCCGCGACCCGGCTGCCGGTACGGCCGGTCGCGCCGGTCACCACCACCGTCGCCCGTGCCGCGTCCGCTGCGGGCCGCCCGGTGCCCGAGTACTCCGTCGCCGTCTCTGTCCGCCGTGTGTCTCGCGTCTGCTGCGTCATGCCCGCCGGTCAACTGCCGGGTCGGGCCGGGCGACATCGCCGAACCGCTCGTCCCCATACGCGTGCGTCTACGCTGCCCCCATGGACGCACTCGCAGGTCTGCTGGACGGTCCACGGGCGCACGGCGCCTTCATGATCCGGGCCTGCTTCGACCCGCCGTGGGCCGTGCGCGTGCAGGACGAGGCGCCGCTGACCGTGATGGTCATGGCGCGCGGCACCGCCTGCCTCACCCCGGACGCGGACGGCGTGCCGGTGCGGCTCGGCCCCGGGGACCTGGCGATCGCCCGCGGCCCGGACCCCTACACCTGCGGCGACCGGCCGGACACCGCCCCGCAGGCGCTGATCCTGCCCGGCGGCGAGTGCCGGTACCCCGACGGCACCTCGCTGAACGGCTCCATGGACCTCGGGGTACGCACCTGGGGCGACCGCCCCGACGCCGCCACGGTGATGCTGATCGGCACCTACCTGATGCGCGGCGAGATCAGCGGGCGGCTGCTCGCCGCCCTGCCGCCCCTGCTGACCCTTCCCGCCGGGGTGTGGGCCTGCCCGCTCACACCCCTGCTGGCCGAGGAGATCGTCCGCGACGAACCCGGCCAGGAGGTCGTCCTGGACCGCCTCCTGGACCTGCTGCTGATCAGCGCGCTGCGGGCCTGGTTCTCCCGCCCCGAGGCGGCGGCCCCCGCCTGGTACCGGGCCCTGGCCGACCCGGTCGTCGGCCGCGCGCTGCGCCTGCTGCAGGACGACCCGGCGCACCCGTGGACGGTGGCCGTGCTGGCCGCCAAGACCGGGGTCTCCCGCGCCGCCCTGGCCCGCCGCTTCACCGGCCTCGTGGGCGAACCCCCGATGTCCTACCTGACCGGCTGGCGGCTCGCCCTCGCCGCGGACCGGCTGCGCGACACCGATCTCACCCTCGACAGCATCGCCCGCCAGGTCGGCTACGGCGGTGCGTTCGCCCTCTCCACCGCCTTCAAGCGCGTGTACGGCGTGAGCCCGCAGGAACACCGGGCGGGCCACGGCGGGGGCCGGCCCTGAGGGAGGCGACACCGGTCTCCACCCGGTGAGCGATCCCGTGTTCCACCCGCTTTCCACCCGGCTCTCCACCCGCGCTCCGATCCGCTCGGCACGGTCCCTCACCTAGCGTCTTTCCGCAGGCCGTTGCCGTTCGGCACCCGCCTCCCGCCCTGATTCGCACAGGGAGCGAGGAGACGGAGGGCACGGCGCCGAACAGGCGCGCTCCAGGACGCGAGCGGGGAGGCGAGTGATGGCCCGAGGCACGGAGGCGACGGGCGTGGGGGAGTGCGCGGAGGTGGCGGGCCTGGCGGGGGACAGGGAGTCGGCGGGCGTGGCGGGGGACAGGGAGTCGGCGGCGTGGCGGGCGTGGCTCTGGGCGGGGAGGCGATGGGCGTGGCGGGAGCCAGGGAAGCGGCGGGAGCCAGGGAGGTGGCCGACGTGGCTTTGGGCCGGGAGCCGGCGGACGTGGTGCTGGGCGGGGAAGCGGCAGGCGTGGCGCGGGGCACGGAGGCGGAAGGCGTGGCGCGGGGCGCGGCGGCCGGCGTGGCTCCGTCGCGCATGGGGGCGGGGGCGGGGGCGGGAGCGAGGACGGACGGGCCGGCCCGCGGCCCGCTGCTCTCGGTCGCCGCCGACATCGTCCTGCCGCTCCTCGTCTACTACGCGGCACGCGCCCTCGGCGCCGGACAGGGCCCCGCCCTGCTGCTCAGCGGTGCGCCACCCGCCCTGCGCCTGGTGACCGGCGCGGTGCGCCGGCGCCGCATCGACGGCGTGGACCTGTTCTTCACGGTGCTGCTGGCCGCCGCCGCGCTGACCAGCCTGATCGGTGGCAGCACACGGGTCCTGCTGTTCAAGGACGCGGCGCTGTCCCTGGTGGTCGGAGGCTGGGTGCTCGGCAGCGGCTTCACCGGCAGGCCGCTGGCGTTCCAGCTGGGACAGCGCCTGCACCGGGGTCCGGCGGCCCGGACACGGGCGGACATGTGGCAGGACTCAGCCGAGTTCCGCCGGGCTCTGCGCGCCCTGACCATGCTCTGGGGCGCCGAACAGCTGCTCGACGGCGGTGTCGGCACGCTCGCCGCCGTCACGCTGCCCACCGACGTGGTGCCCCTGCTGGCCCGCGTCCTCTCGCTCCTGCTGCTCGCCCTGGCCGCCGTGGCCACCGCCGCGTACGCCCGCCGTTTCCACGCCCGGCACGGCCTCCCGCTGTTCGACGCCCCCGGCACCGCGAGCGGCGCCGGGGATCCGGCCGAGGCACGGCAGACGGCGGCGGACGGCGCCCTGCGCATACCGGCGTCCACAGCGACCCCCGGCCCGGCGTCCGGTCCGAGCGGGCGGCCGCGGGCCCGGCGCCGGGCGTCGTCGGCGACGTAGGCTGGCGCCGTGTACGCGGAGCGAGCGTCCCGGCTGACCGGCGCGGTCGTGTGGACGAACACCCCGGAGGGGGCCGGTGGCGGCCCCGTTCTGCCCGACGGCTGCATGGACCTGCTGTGGAGCGAGGGCCGGCTGCTGGTCGCGGGGCCCGACACCCGCCCCTACGTCCCCGAGGGCGCACCCCGCTTCTGGGCAGGCGTCCGCTTCTTCCCGGGCACCGCGCCCGCCCTGCTCGGCGTGCCCGCGCACGAACTGCGCGACCTGCGGGTGGAGTTGGTGGACCTGTGGCCCGCCTCCCGGGTCCGGAGGCTGCGCGACCGCGTCGAGGCGGCGCCCGACCCGGCGACGGCACTGGAGGACATCGCCCTGGAGCGGGCCGAGCGCACCACGGCCCCCGACCCGCTGCTGCACCGGCTGGTGGAGCGCCTGGACGAGGGCCGCCCGGTGTCCGCCACCGCCGCCGAACTCGCCATCGGCACCCGCACACTGCACCGCCGATGCCTGGGCGCGTTCGGTTACGGCCCCAAGACACTGGCCCGCATCCTGCGGCTGCAGCGGGCGCTGGCGCTGGCCCGTGCCGGGACGCCGTACGCCGAGACGGCGGTCCGCGCGGGCTACGCGGACCAGCCTCATCTCGCGCGCGAGGTACGGGAGTTGGCGGGCATGCCGCTCGGGGAGCTACTCGGTGGCGGGTAGCGGCGCGAACAGGTCGACGCCGTTGCCGTCGGGGTCGTGCACGGTGGCGTAGCGCTGCCCCCAGAACGCGTCCCACGGCTTCAGCTCGCCGTGGTGTCCGGCGGCCACCAGTTCCTCGTACCGGGCGTCCACCTCGGCGGGCGAGCCGCACCGGAAGGCGAGCCCCACGCGCCCGTTGCTCTGGGGCGGCCGCCAGCCGGGGGAGAAGGAGCGGACGGTCTTCTCGGTGTCGAGGGCGAAGACCAGTCCGCCGGGCAGCTCGGCCTCGACGTGCGGCTGCTCCTCGGATCCCTCGGGAAAGACGAGTCCGAGGCGACGGTAGAAGGCGAGCGAGGCAGTCATGTCGGAGGTCACCACGCCGATCAGTGCGAACTGTGCAGTCATGCCGTGACCGTAGGCGCGGGCGGACGGCCCGGTCTTGAAGGAATCGGACACGACACCCCAGCGCGCGGAAAAGGCGGTGCGCGGCGGTCGTACCGGCGGGGAGGATCCCGCTGGTCGGCGCCGGGGGAGTGGCTGTCGGGGGACGTGTTCGTGTGTGCCGGGTGCGGCGCGGAGCTGACCGTTCCGCCGGCGCGGGCCGCTCTGCCCGCGCGGGTCGGGCACCGCTTCGGGCGTGTGATGCTGCCAGCCCTGAGGGAGCCGGTGGCGTTGCCGGGCGGGCGCGTCGCGGACGTGTTGGGCCGCGCGCCGGCTCGGCTGCTGCCGTCCGGTGCGCCGCGGCGGACGCTGTTCCTGGCCGGACCCGGCCTGCCGGCCGTGTCCGGGTGCGCCCGCGGCATCGCCCTGGTACCCGCGCACCGCAGACCGGCGAGGCGTGGCCGCCGGCCGCCGGTATCCCCGCCGTGCCGCTGCCCGCCGACGTCCGGTCGGGCCTGGCGTTCCCGCGCGACCGGTCGCGGGTGCCTGTCACCGGCGGTCTGCCCCGCGACGTCCAGCGCGACGACCCGCTGCCGCTCCGCTCCGTGGGCCCGTTCGTCTTCGACCGGCGCCTCTTCCTGCACACTCGCCCGACTGCCCGAGGTCCGCCTCCCTGGCTCCGCCACGTTCACGACCGGGCCCGTGAACTGCCTTGGTCCGCAGGCCTGTTCTAGCGCTACACCCTGGGGAGCCTCGGTCACCTGCCCCCGGTTCCAGGGGAGTTGGAGCGAGTGCGCGCGTGCGGCATAGGCTCGTCGCATGGCCGCGTCGCTGCCGCCGGACACCCGCACCAAGGACTGCCGCCACGACTCCGCCCGGACGCCGTCACCGCCGTGCGGGCGCGGGCGACGGCGGGTTCGGCGGGCCCCCGCGGCTTCACGCGTGACGTTTCTGCGGTGAACCCGTTCCGCCATTGGGGTGAGTAAAGCTCGCGTACATGGAAGGTCACATGAATATCTAGAGATGCTCTTGTCTTGGCAAAGGGCGTCGAGACGCGCGTGGCCCGTCCGGCCCCGCGTCACCCACCCAGAGGAGGAGCCGGACCTTGAGTTACGGAAAGAAGCTGCGCGAGCGCATTGCCGGGCCGGGGACCACACCGCTGATCGGCGTGTACGACATGTACTCGGCGTCGATCGCGGCCAAGCACTACGACGGGATGTTCGTCTCGGGCTTCGGGTTCGCGGCCTCGTACTACGGGCTGCCCGACATCGGTTTCATCGCCTGGCCCGACATGGTGGCCTTCGTCCAGCGGTTGCGGGGCGCCTTCCCGCACCACCACCTGCTGGTCGACATCGACGACGGCTACGTCGATCCCGAGGTCGCCTGCCATGTCGTCGAGGGACTGGAACGCATCGGCGCCTCCGGGGTGATCCTGGAGGACCAGAAACGGCCCCGCCGCTGCGGTCACGCCGACGGAAAACAGGTGCTGCCACTGGAGGAGTACCTGGAGAAACTGCACAGGGTCCTGGAGACCCGGGGGGACCTGGTGGTGGTCGCCCGTACGGACGCCACCGAGGAGGACGACATCCTGCACCGCGCCGAACGGCTGGCCGCGACGGACGCCGACGTGGTCCTGGTGGACGGGGTGCGCAGCGTCGAGTGGATCAAGCGCATCCGCGAGGTCGTCGGCAGCAAGCCGCTGCTGTTCAACCAGATCGCCGGCGGCAAGTCGCCCCGCCTGTCCCTCGGTGAACTGTCCGACCTGGGCGTCGACGTCGCGATCTACAGCACCCCCTGCCTGTTCGCCGCGCACGAGGCGATGGACTCCGCGCTCGGCAGCCTGAAGGCGGCCGACGGCCGGCTGCCGGAGGTGGACCCCGCCGGCGGCGTGGGCGTGAAGGCCGCCACGACCCTGCTGGAACGCAACATCGCGCGTGACCGGCTCACCCCCGAGGGCGTGGGCGTGTGACCGGTGCCGTACCCCGGCTCGCCCTCGCCGCGGCCGCGGCAGCCGCCCTGCTCGGGGCCGGAGCCGTACCCGCCGTCGCGTCCGGGAGCCTGATCACCGTGGTTGACAACTCCAACGCCGACTCCTGGCTGGAAGTCGATCGCACGGCCAACGTCCAGACCGGCAGCGGCACCGCGGGCAGCGACCACGACGGCAGTGCCGTGGACGTGGTCGAAGCCTTCATGGGCGCCGCAGGCGATCACAAAGAGGACTGACCGCCGCTGTCTCGACCCCTTGTGGCGACGGCTGGGCACCCGGAGGCGCCCGGCCGTTGCCGCTCGCGGTCTCACGAAGGCGGCCGCGCCCCGGGTGGTGCGGCCGTGCTCGCGCACCAGCCGGCTCGACAGCTCGGTACGGATGCCCTCCGGGCGCTCCCCGCCGGTCATCCGCACCAGCAGCCGGAGCGCGGTCGCCGCCATCTCCCCGAGCGGCTGGCGGACGGTGGTCAGCGCCGGCCCGGCCCAGCGTGCCTCGGGCAGGTCGTCGAAGCCGACGACGCTCACGTCGTCCGGCACCCGCGCCTCCCGTTGCCTGAGCGCCTCGTACACCCCGAGGGACCTCCGGTCGGAGCACGCGAACACCGCCGTCGGCGGCTCGGGCAGGTCCAGCAGCTCGTGCGTGCGCAGCCGGGCCTCGGCCGCGTCGAGGCCGGCGTACCGCACGTACTCGGCGCGGTGCCGTAGTCCGGCCGAGGCGAGCGCCGAGCGGTAGCCGGTCACCCGGGCGCTGACTCGCCCGCCTCGTGCGTCACTTGAGCGCCCCCGGTGTGACGATCGGCGAGATGCTGGAGCCCGTCCGGAAGCGGCCCGAGGCACCCGCGGACCGGCGGTGCGGCGGGGCGGCCCTGGCCCTGGTTCCGGCCCCGCGCGTCAGGCGACCCGGGTCAGATCCGCGTACCGCACCTCGTGCCGGGGCGGCGCGCCCTCGGCCAGCCGCTCCAGCTCCTCCACGACGATCGTGCCCAGCCGTCGCAGCTCGTTGCCGAGCGAGCCCGCGATGTGCGGGGTGAGAAAGACGTTGGGCAGTTCGTACAGCGGGGAGCCGGCGGGCAGCGGCTCGGGCTCGGTGACGTCGAGGACCGCGCGCAGGCGCCCCGAGACCAGCTCCCGCGTCAGCGCGTCCTGATCCACCAGCGCACCGCGCGCGGTGTTGACCAGGGCGGCCCCGTCCGGGATGAGCGCGAGCCGGGCCCGGTCGAGCATGTGGTGGGTCTCGGGGGTGTCGGGGGCGTGCAGGCTGACGATGTCGCTCTGCCGCAGCAACTCCTCCAGCGGCAGCGGCTTCGCCCCCAGGGCGGCGGCCTCGGCGGGGCTCACATAGGGGTCATGCAGCAGGACCGTGAGGTCGAACGGCCGCAGCAGCTCCATGAGCCGGCGGCCCACGCGGGAGGCGCCGACGACCCCGACGCGGCGGCCGAGGTTGCCGGTGGCCGCGGTTTCGGCAGGGGTCGGGTGGGTGCGGGTGCGGCGGTAGCGCTCGCGGTGCTCGAAGGCGTCCTTGCCGAGCAGCAGGATCATCGCGAGCGTGTACTCGGCCACCGGCAGGGCGTTGCCGGTGACCGCGCTGGACACGGTGACGCCGTGTTTCCACAGGGCCTCGCCGACCAGGGAGCGGACCGAGCCCGCGGCGTGCAGGACCGCCCGCAGCCCCGGGGCCGCGGCCAGGATGCCGGCGTCCAGGTGCGGGCAGCCCCAGCCGGTGATCAGGACCTCGGCCGCGGCCAGGGCGCCGGCCGCCGCGGGATCGGTGAAGTCCCTGACGACGAGCGCCGGATCGAGGTCGGCCGCCCGCCTCAGCCGGGCCATGAGCGGCGGCGGGAAGAGCATCGGGAGGTGCACCGGATCCATCGCGAACACGGCCCGCGGCGGCTGGGGGCTGGACATGACTCTCCTGACGGAACGGGAGGAGAAACGATTTTGGAAAGCGCGTTCTACCGTATGGGTGCCGGGAATCGGCGGTCAATCGGTGGGGCGAGGGGGCCAGGGAGGTAGGAGGTACGGGGAGGGCTGCCCCCGCGCCCCCGCTCCGGCCGGGCGGCCGACCCCGTCCCGCTGCCCGCCGCTCCGGGCGCATCCGCCATCCCCGCGGACGCGGCACCCGTGACCCTTCACCCGTCCACCGCGGATCCGGCTGCCCCCGAGAGTCGCACCAGGAACCAGGGTGAACCCCCGTGTACGGTACGTAACCGATTTCGCGCTCATCGTACCGCCGTAACCCGAACGGCCCTCCCGCGCGTCTGTGCGCCGGAATACCGGACGCTCTTGTGGTGCTCTGTTGTTGCACAGTGCACCGGTTCATGGGCGCACGGGGCGCATGGGCGCGCGGTGAAGGGGTGGTGGGTGATGACGGCAGACCAGGCGGATCCCACGGCCGGCACAGACCGGGCGGACCCCGTGGTCCGCACGCCGTACGGGGCCGTACGCGGCCGGTACGAGCGAGGTGTCGCGGTGTTCCGGGGCATCCCGTACGCCGCTCCGCCCGTCGGGCCCCGCCGGTTCCGCCCGCCCGAGCCGCCCGAGCCCTGGGACGGCGAGCGCGACGCCGGAACCTTCGGGCCGACGGCGCCGAAACCGCCGTACTCCGAGGCGTTCGCCCAGTACCTGTCCGACCCGCGGATACCCGGCGACGACTGCCTCAACCTCAACGTATGGACCCCGCAGCCCGACCCCGGCTCCCGGCTCCCGGTCCTCGTCTGGCTGCACGGCGGCGCCCTGACCAGAGGATCCTCGGCCGTACCCGTGTACGACGGCGCCACCTTCGCCCGGGACGGCGTCGTCTGCGTCTCCGTCAACTACCGCCTCGGCATCGAGGGCTACGGACTCTTCCCGGACGCACCCCCCAACCCCGGCCTGCGCGACCAGCTCGCCGCCCTGCGCTGGGTGCACGACGCGATCGGCGCCTTCGGCGGCGACCCGGGCCAGGTCACCCTGTGCGGCCAGTCGGCCGGCGCCATCAGCGCCGGTGTGCTGCTCGCCGCCCCGCACAGCCGCGGCCTGATCCGCCGTGCGGTGCTGCAGAGCGGCCCGCCGGAGGTCTCCGACCGCGACAAGGTGCGGCGCATGGTGCGGCGCATGGCCGCCCGGCTGAAGATCCCCGCCACCGCCGAGGCCTTCGCCGCCGTCGACCGCGACCTGCTGCTGCGCACCCAGGCCGAGGCCGGCCGGCTCAGCAGCCCCGTGCTGGGCGGGCCCCAGTTCGGCATCGTCGTGGACGGCGACCTCGTACCCCGCGACCCGCTCAAGGCCCTCATCGACGGTGACGCCGCCCAGGACGTCGAGCTGCTCATGGGCTGGACGAGGGACGAGTACCGGCTCTGGCTCGTGCCCGGCGGGCTGCTGGAGCGCGTCGACCGGCTCGGCCCCGTCGCCCTCGCCGGGGCCATGGCCCGCTGCCACGCCGGCCATGAGGTGCCACGCGGCTACCGCAGCCTGCATCCGGACGCCGGCACCGCCGAGATCGTCGGCCAGATGGTCACCGACCACCTGCTGCGCGTCCCGCTGCACCGCCTCGCCGACGCCCGCCCCGGATCCTCCTACCTCTACGAGTTCGCCTGGCCGTCCCGCCTGCCCGGCCTCGGCGCCTGCCACGCCCTGGAGCTGGGTTTCGTCTTCGACAGCGGCGACACACCCGAGTCGAAGAAGCTGGCCGGCGAGGGTGCCCCGCCCGAGCTGTGCGACGCGATGCACGGGGCCTGGGTGCGCTTCGCGACGACCGGGAACCCCGGCTGGCAGGCCTGGGACGCATCCCATCCGATGCGGATCTTCGGCGACGGTGGACCGTATACCGCATACGGTCCACGGGATGCGGAAGTCACCCTCTGGCAGACCTCCCCCACGGTCCCCGCCCCCGCCCCCGCGCCCGACATCCGGGCCCCCGGAGCCGAACTGGCGGCGGCGGTACGGAGGTTGAGGCGATCGGTCGGCGGCCGGCACCGCTGACGGTCCACGGCCGGCCGGGCGCCGAGCCGCTGGTCCAGGTCGGCCCGGCACCGAGCCGCTGGTCCACGTCCGGCCCGGCACCGAGCCGCTGGTCCACGTCCGGCCCGGCACCGACCCGCTGGCCCACGTCTGTCGGGCCGGCGCACCCACGCAGCCTCACCCGCCACTCGCCACCACCGAATCCCGCACCACCCGACGCGCGCGCCCGGCGGCAGGGGCGCGCCGGCGCGGAGCGATCGGCTCAGACCGTGCCCAGTGCCCGGGCGATCGACGCGATCCCCTCCGGCCCCACCCGGCAGCAGCCCCCGATGAGCCGCGCGCCCGCGTGCCGCCATGTCTCCACCAGCTCCGGGGCGAACCGGCTGTGCCCCGTCCAGGCGCGCGCCCCGGCGTCCCAGGTCTCCCCGCTGTTCGGGTAGACCACGACCGGCTTGCCGGTGACCCGCGCCGCGATCTCCACCGCGGTCTCGACGTCCTGCGGCGCGCAGCAGTTCACTCCCACCGCGATCACCTCGGGCACGTCGGCCGCGAGCCCGAACGCCTCCTCCAGGGGCTGACCGGCACGCGTGTGCCGACCGTCGACCGTATACGACAGCCAGGCCGGCACCCCGAGTCCGCGCACCGCCCGCATCAGCGCGGCGCCCTCGTCGGCGTCCGGCACCGTCTCCAGTGCGAGGGCGTCCGGCGCGGCGGCGGCCAGCACCTCCATGCGCGGCCGGTGGAACCGTTCCAGCTCGGCCACGCTCAGTCCGTACCGGCCCCGGTACTCGGATCCGTCCGCGAGCATCGCGCCGTACGGCCCGACCGAGGCCGCCACCCACAGCGGCCGCTCGACACCGGCGTCCCCGGCCCGCCGGGCGGCCTCCCGCGCGAGGTCCACGCTGCGTGCGAGCAGGCGCGCGGCGTCGTCGTGACCGATACCGCGCCGCGCGAAGCCTTCGAAGGTGGCCTGGTAGCTGGCGGTGATCGCCACGTCCGCGCCCGCGCGGAAATACGCGAGATGGGCCTCCGTGACCGCTTCCGGCCGTTCGGCCAGCAGTCGGGCCGACCACAGCTCGTCGCTCAGGTCGTACCCGGCCGCCTCCAGCTGGTTGGACATGCCGCCGTCGAGCACGACCGTCCCGGCGGCGAGGGCGTCGGCGAGGCTGGGGGAGGAGGTGCTGGTCATGTCCCGACGCTAGTCGAAGCGGAATGCGGCCGGCTCCCGCTGTCCAGCAGGTGAGCAGCCCCCGGGCGGTGCCTGACCGGTGTTCCTCCTCGCGGCCCCATTGACCGCGTACCGGCCCACCCTTACCTTTTCGGCGTTCGGGATGACAGGTGACGTTCGAAATATCGACTCTCCCCATCGAGAGGCAGTCCGCATGAGCCGCGCCCACGACCTGCCCGAAGTCCCCAGCCGCAGACTGATGCTGAAGAGCGCCGCGCTGGCCGCCAGTGCCCTCGCCGCCCCCGCCCCCGCCGTCGCCCAGGCGGCCCCCGCCACCCCCGGGGCCGCCCCCTACGTGAACCCCCTGGTCCGGCAGCGCGCCGACCCCCACATCACCCGCCACACCGACGGCCGGTACTACTTCACGGCCACCGTCCCGGAGTACGACCGCATCATCCTGCGGCGCGCCCGGACCCTGAACGGCCTCGCCACGGCGGCCGAGTCGGTGATCTGGCGTGCCCACACCAACGGCCCCATGGGCGCGCACATCTGGGCGCCCGAGCTGCACCGCGTCGGCGGCAAGTGGTACATCTACTTCGCCTCGGCCCCGGCCGAGGACGTGTGGGCGATCCGCATCTGGGTGCTGGAGAACGCCCACCAGGACCCCTTCCAGGGGGCCTGGGCCGAGCGCGGTCAGATCCGTACCGCCTGGGAGACGAGAAATGGTGGTTCAAGGACCTCGGCAACGGCTACGACAGCCTGCTCGGCCGGGGCGGCTCGCTGTGCCTGCAGGAGAACGCGGGCGGCGTCACGCAGGAGAACTGCACCGGAGCCGCGGCCCAGCAGTGGTCGGTCGTCACCTCGGGCGCGTACGTGAACATCAGGGCCCGTACGAGCGGCAAGTGCCTGGACGTGTCCGGCGCGTCCACCGCCGACTCGGCGGCGGTCATCACCTACACCTGCAACGAAGGCGCCAACCAGCAGTGGGCCCGCGGAACATGAGCCTGGCTCAGGCGAGCAGGTCGACGGCGTCGACCGCCGTGCCCGCGCTGAGACGGCCCGTCGTCCCCGAACCGCTCACCACGTCGATCTCCAGCACGTTGTACCGGCCGGTGTCCGTGCGCCAGGCACTGGACGACGCGGGCCTGGTCCGCGACGAACTCCTCGCCCGTCATCTGGTGCCCGAGGGTGCCGTGCGGGTGGGATGAAGCCCTGGGGCGCCCCGACCGGAACCGGGGCGTCCCAGGCCACGCCAGGAAGGAAAGTCACCGCCGTGATCGAACTGCCCGCCGACGACCGGGAAGCGAGTCCCGTCACCGGTTACACCCGCGCCCACTGGGAGGCCGCCGCCGACGCCCTGCTGACCGCCGTCGAGCCCTACGCCACCCCCGACCGCGCCCTCTACCACCTCCCCGGCGGCCGGGTGGGCCACGCGGGCCACCTCTCCGACGGCCTGGAGGGCTATGCCCGTACGCTGCTGCTGGCCGCCTTCCGCCGCGACGAGACCGCGCTCGGCCGGTACGCCGACGGCCTCACGGCCGGTCCGGGCGGGGTCTGGCCGCGCATCGAGGACCGCGGCCAGCCGCTCGTCGAGGCGGCGTCCGTCGCCCTCGCTCTGCGGCTGACCCGGCCGCTGCTGTGGGACCGGCTGGACGACTCCGTGCGGCAGCGCACCGCCGACTGGCTGGCGGACGCCCTCACCGCCGAACCCTGGCCGTGCAACTGGGAGTTGTTCCCGGTCACCGTCGGCGGCTTCCTCAAGGAGATCGGCCACCGGCCGGAGGCCGCGGACAAGGCGATCGAGCGCGGCCTGGAGCGGATCGAGGGCTGGTACCTCGGCGACGGCTGGTACACCGACGGCGACGGCCGGAAGTTCGACTACTACAACGGCTGGGCCATGCACCTGTACACCGTCCTCCACGCATGGCTGGCCGGCGACGGTGAACTGCTTTCTGTATACGGTCGACGGTTGTCCCGTCATCTCGCCGACTACGCCCGCCTGTTCGGCGGCGACGGCGCGCCCCTGCACCAGGGCCGCTCCCTGACCTACCGCGTCGCGACGACGGCCCCGCTGTGGCTGGGCGCCCTGATCGGCCAGACCCCCCTGTCACCCGGTGAGACCCGGCGCCTGGCGTCCGGGGCGCTGCGGTACTTCCTCGACGGCGGCGCGGTCGACGAGCGCGGACTGCTCCCGCTGGGCTGGCTCGGCCCCGACGAGTCACTCGTGCAGAGCTACTCGGGCCCGGCCTCCCCGTACTGGGCCAGCAAGGGCTTTCTCGGCCTGCTGCTGCCCCCGGAGCACCCGGTGTGGACGGCGCCCGAGGAACCCGGCCCCGCGGACCGCGCGGACGGGGTGCACCCGATCGACGTCCCCAACTGGCTGCTGCAGTCGACCCGTTCGGACGGCGTGGTCCGGCTGCACAACCACGGCAGCGAGGACGTCCGCTACGACCCCTACTACACCCGGCTCGCCTACTCGACCGCGACCACGCCCGCCGCGTCGTACGACAACAGCGTGATCGTCGGCGGCGATCCGAGCCGTACCCGGATCGAGCCGCTCGGCACGGGGGACGGGTGGATCGCCTCCCGGCACACCGTGCGTGACGGGATCACCGTCACGAGCCTCGTGCTCGCCGAAGGAGCGGTGGAGGTACGCGCCCATCTCGTGGCCGGGGCCGAGCCCGGCACACCCGTGCGGATCACGGGCTGGGCGGCACCGGACGGGCTGCGGGCGGCCCTTGAGCCGGTGTCGGGCCTGGTGGCGCAGCCGCAGGGACCGGCCGGGAAGACACCGCAGGCACTGGCCGGGGAGACCGGGGCGGGCGGGGCCACGTTGTTCGTGGCGCTCGCCCGGCTCACCGGCGAGCCGGACCCCCGGCCCCTCACGGACCTGGTGTCCGTGCGGGTGGGGGAGGACCACGAGGTCCGCGTCCGCTGGGCGTCCGGCGCGGAGAGCGCCTTCGGTTTCACCGCCTGCGGCGGGTCGGTCTCACGGCTTCAGACGGGCGATCCGCAGGCTCGTCGTGGTCGGTGACGCCCCGGTGAGCGGGGTGGCGTAGGCCGATGCGCGACGAGCCCGCCGACCTCCCGGGCCCCCCGCACGACCGTGTCGGCGCCCGCGCGCTTCCCCGCGGCCGTCAGCGGCGTGACGTGGACGCCGTCCGCCGCAGGTCAGGCGACCCGGAGCGAGCCGTCCGGGGCGGCGGCGATGGAGCGGTGCGGTTCCACTCGCGGGTGTTGTGGTAACGGCCGACAGATAGGGAAACTTGAGGGGCAGGCTCGCCGTCGTGCTGCTGACGGTGAGCGGAGCCGCAGCGGTCGTCGCCGCCCCGGCGGTCGCGTACCACGCCCCGGCCGGCAGTCCTGCCGCGGCCAGGGCGCCGATCAGCGGCTCACGGGCCACCCGGACCCGGCGGTGGCGTGTCGGGCGTCGTGCGGTTGTCATGCCCTACGGTGGCCGCCGGGCCGGGAATGGCGGCCGCCGGGCCGGGAATGGTGGCCGCGGGGTTGCCGTTGTCCACCACCGTCCGCGAGACTCCCGGCACATGTCTTCCACGATCCGTCACATGACCATCGACTGCGCCGACGCCTACGCCCTGGGGAGCTTCTGGTCCAGGGTGCTGGACCAGCCCCTGCACGAGGACGACCACCCGGGCGACCCGATGGCACTGATCGAGGGGGCCGGCCTGCTCTTCGTCACCGTGCCGGACGCCAAAACGGTCAAGAACCGGGTCCATCTCGATCTCCAGCCCCAGGACCGCAGCCGCGACAGGGAGGTCGAGCGGCTGCTCGCCCTCGGCGCCACCCTGGTCGACGACCGGCGCAACCCCGACGGCACCGGCTGGGCGGTCCTCGCCGATCCCGAGGGCAACGAGTTCTGCGTGGAGCGCAGCGCGGCCGAGCGCGTGGGGTAGCCCGCCGGGCGCGCGGCGTTGCCCGGCCGGGCGCGTGGGGCTGCCCGGCCGGCCCCGAACGGTTCGGCGGGCACCGAAACGACCCGCGCCTAGCGTGGCCGTGTGACCGCAGAGCCCGCCATGACCCCGTTCGCCGCACTCCACCACCGGCCCGGCGAGCCCCTGCTGCTGCCCAACGCCTGGGACCATGCCTCGGCGTGCGCGCTCGCCGCCCGGGGCTTCCCGGCGGTCGGCACGACGAGCCTGGCCGTGGCGGCGGCCGCGGGTCTGCCCGACGGCGCGGGCGCGACCCGCGCGCACACCCTGCGTCTCGCCCTGACCCTCGGCCCGGGGCCCTGGCTTCTCTCGGTCGACGCCGAGGACGGCTTCAGCCAGGACCCCGGCGACGTCGCCGAGCTGGCGCGCGAGCTGTGGGCCGTGGGGGCGGCCGGGGTCAACCTGGAGGACGGGCTGGGGCCGAGCGACCGGCATGCGGCGAAGATCGCCGCCGTGAAGGCCGCCGTACCCGGTCTCTTCGTCAACGCCCGCACCGACACCTACTGGTCCGGGAGCGGCGACGAGCGGGACACCCTGCGGCGGCTCGACGCCTACCAGCAGGCGGGCGCGGACGCGGCGTTCGTGCCGGGACTGACCGACCCCCGGCGGATCGCGGCCCTCGTCCGGCACCTCGACGTCCCCCTCAACATCCTCTACTCGCCCACCGGTCCCACCGTCGCCCACCTCGCCGGTCTCGGCGTCCGGCGCGTCAGCGTGGGCTCGCTGCTCTACCGGCGCGCGCTGGGCGCGGCCGTGGAAGCGATGGCCGGCGTGGCGGCAGGACGTGCGCCGGAGGGCGCAACCCCGTCGTACGGGGATGTACAAGCGCTCAGCGGTGCCCACTGCAGCGGAGCCCGATTTCCCGTCGGGGACTTCCGGTAGGGGTCAAGGGGCACCCCGCCACCGAAGGGTGACTACCGCCCGGTGGTCCGGCTCCCGGACGCGGACAGGGTCTCCACGAGGCGCCGAGCGAACCCCCCGGGGTGCTCCAGCACGCCGAGGTGGCCGCCGGGGAACTCGGTGAACGCGGCGCCGGTCGCCTCGGCCGCCGTCGTGGCCGTACGGTGCAGGAGCCCGCCGCGGGAGGCGGTGCCCGCGGCCAGGGTGAGACGTGCGGCGACGGACCGCAGGGCGGCCGTGTCCACCGCGGACGCGGTGAACGACCGCAGGACGCGGCTGAGGAAGACACCCATGGGGGTGGCCGACTCCTCGTCGGGGGTGGGCGGTTGCGCGGCAGCGCCCTCCGCGGCGGGCGCGGGTGTGTCGTCGAGCGCGGCGGCCAGCCGGGCCCCGGCCGCCCGCAGTCCGGCACTCCGATAGGTGTCGCGCACGGACGCGAACACCGCCTGCTGCCGGGCCGCGTCCGCGAGGACCGCCACGACGGGCGGTTCGTGCGCGACCACGTGCGCCAGCCGTTCGGGGTGCCGGGCCAGCAGGTCCAGGGCGGCGATACCGCCGGAGCTGGTCCCGAACACGTACGCGGACTCGCCCGCCGCGAGCTCCGCCTCCAGCACCCGGTGCGCGCCCTCGCTCCAGTCCGGCACCCGCTGCTCGGACACCGGCCGGCCCAGCCGTCCATGGGCGAGGCCGAGCGGGTCGTAGGTGACCACGGTGAAGCGTGCGGCCAGCCGCTCGGTCAGCGGCCCGAGCCCCATCGGATGCCCGGCCCCGCCCGGCAGGACGAGCAGCACGGGACCGCTGCCCGTCACGTCGTAGTGCGGTTCCTCAGTCATGACCGGTGTTCTTCCGTTCTGTCTCGCGCGGCCAGTGCTCCAGGGCCAGGTGGAGGGCGTCGACAGCCTTGTCCCAGGAGGCCTGTACGTCCCGGCCGGCGCCGAAGCCGCCGGCGGACTCCAGGGCGCAGTAGCCGTGGAAGGTGCTGCGCAGCAGGCGTACGGCGTCGGTCAGGTCGGGCTCGTCCAGGCCGTAGGCGCGCAGCATGCCGTAGGTGATCTCGGCGGTGCGGCGCATCGCCGGGGAATCGGCGATCAGCGACTGGTCGATTCGGATCTGGGTGGCCGCGTACCGGCCGGGGTGCTCCAGGGCGTAGGCGCGGTAGGCGCCGGCGAAGGCGGCCAGCGCGTCCCTGCCGGCGCGTCCGGCCACAGCCGGCGCGATCCGGTCGATCAGCTCGCCGCCGGCGTACAGCGCGAGCCGGGTGCGCAGGTCTTCCAGGCCCCGGACGTGCGAGTACAGGCTCGCGTCCTTCACGCCGAAGCGGCGGGCCAGCGCCGAAAGGGTGACGCTGGGAAAACCTGTCTCGTCGGCGAGTTCGGCCGCCGCCGAGACCAGCCGGTCGACGGTGATTCCGGCACGGGCCATCCGGCACCTCCTCCGTGGGGGCACCTCCACCTTGGGTGCCTAGTAACTATCCTAGGGCCTCTAGGTTGTGAGTGTCGCCCCAGGGGGCGGGCTCAGCTGATCGGCGCGTACAGCACGCCCAGTTTGTCGATCTCGTCGCCCGCGCGACCGGTGAAGCCGACGATCTGCCAGCCGGGCGGGGCGGTGAGGACGGCCGTGTCCGTCGTCGCCGTACCGGCGGTCAGACCGCGGCCCCGGTCGGTGGTGAAGTGCGCCGAGAAGATCCGGGTACGGCCGTCCTTCCGGCCCTCCGTCAGCGTCACCGAGGTGAGGTGTTCACCGGGGCCGAGCGTGAGGGAGGCGGCCGTACCGCCGCTCCCGCCGTGGGCGAGGACCGTGCCGTCGGTGTGGGTGAGGGACACCGCGTCCAGCCGGGCGCCGCCGCGCAGGGTGAGGGTGCGCGGCGAGGGGGTGGCGGGCAGGTCGTCGGCGTCGTCGAACGGCGTGCCGTGCGGGCCGCCGAAGAACCCGCTCGCGCGCAGCTTCGGATTGAGCGTGTACGAGAAGCCGACGGTGTGCGGGAAGTGGTCGGAGAGGTTGCCGCCGCTCGCGTCCAGGAACCTCGCCCACTCGTCGTTGTAGCGGGTCGCCGTGAGCGAGACCAGGCCGTTGCCGCGGTACAGGACCTTGTCGACCACCTCGCAGTCGTTCGGCGGGGCCGAGGTCGGGCACAGCAGGGGGTCGGCGCCCTGTGCCGGGGCGGTGCCGCCCTTGACGAGACGCACCCACGCGTCGGTCAGACCGTTGTCGTCGACGAGCGTGCGGATGGTGTCTCCGCTCCGGGTGTACCGGGTGTTGGTGTCCCCCATGACGATCACCGCGTTGCCGGCCGAGTTGGCCCGGATGAACTGCGACAGCTGCGCGATGTTGGCGCGGCGGGCGGCGAGGGCGTCGTCGGTGTCGTCGGCGTTCGGGTGGAGGTTGTACAGGTCGACGTAGACCCCCTCGGCGAGCCGCACCCGGGCCAGCGTGAAGCCCTTCGGGGTCAGGCAGTTGGTGCCGGTGCAGTCGTTCCACCGCACCCGCTCGAAGTCCTCGAAGGGGTACCGGGACAGGGTGTTGAGGCCGTCGCCGATGCCCGCGCCGCCGCTGGTCGCCGTCCGGTAGGGGTGGTCGTCGCCCGCGTACAGGGCCGCGTGGTAGTTGAAGTCCTCCTGGACGTCGACGATGTCGTAGTCCGCCAGCCGCGGGGAGATCAGCGGGGTGTCGGCGGCCGGATGGCTGGAGCTGAGCCCTTCCGGCAGACCGGCCACGTTGTACGTCAGCACGCTGAACGTACCCGAGCCGGCGGCCTGCGCGGGGCCGGCGGAAAGGGTGAGGCCGGTCAGTGCCAGCGCACCGGCCGCGAGGGCGGCGAGGAGTCGTCTCATGGGTCGCATCGCCCCATGCTCATCTCAACAGCCCTGTATTTGAAGGGTAGTTGAGAAAACTGTTCAACATTAATACGTGATGTGCGCGTGGCGGCGTGACATAGGGTGCACGGACGGCGGAGGGGGATGCGAGGGGGCACGGTGGGGCGCGAGATGCGCAAGGGGAACAGGTCCGGCGCCGCGCAGGCCCCTGACGGTGGCCGACCGCTGTGGCGGCAAAGGGACTTCGCCGTCTTCTGGGGTGCGCAGACGCTCTCCGTCCTCGGTGACTCCTTCGCCCTGATCGCCCTGCCCCTGCTGGTGCTCGAAGCCACCGGATCGGTGGCGCGGATGGGGCTGCTCACCGCCGTCGGCGGAGCCGCGGCCGTGCTCGCCGCCGTGTTCGCGGGCACCGTGGTGGACCGCGTGGACCGGCGCCGGCTCCTCGTCACCTGCGACCTCGTGCGGATGGCCCTGTACGGCGTGATCCCGCTGGTGTGGGCCTTCGGGCCGCGCATCTGGCTGCTGTACACGGTGCTGCCGCTCTGCGAGGCCGTCGGCATGTTCTTCGCCGTCGGCTACGTCACCGTGGTCCGCGGCCTCGTCGGCACCGGACGGCTCACCGAGGCCAACGGCCTGCTCAACGCCACCGCCGCGGCGGCCGGGGTGCTCGGACCGCCGTGCGCGGGACTCGTCGCCGCCTGGACCGGGCCGGCCGCCGCCATCGCCGTCGACGCGGCCAGCTTCGCCGCGTCCGCCGTGTGCCTGCGCCTGGTACGCCTGCGCGCCCGGGCCGGTGACGACATGCCCGCCCCCGCCCGCGGCACCGTAGGGCAGGACCTGCGCACCGGAGTCGCCTTCCTCCGCCACCACCCCCTGCTGCGCTCGCTCACCGTGCTCCTGTTCGGCTTCAGCTTTCTCACCCTCGGCCTGAACGACCTGGTCATCTACCACCTCAAGCACGACCTCGGCCACGACGACGGCGCGGTCGGCACCGTGCTGGGCGCCGGTGCGCTCGGCACCATCGCCGGGTCCCTGCTCGTCGCCCGCATCCGCCGGCTGTTCGGCTTCGGCGCCGCCTGGATCGGCGCGACCGCGCTGTGCGGGCTGGCCTGCGCCGGCCTCGGCCGGGCGGACACCGTGCCCGCGGTCGCCGGCCTCAGCGCAGTCTTCCTGGCCGGCGTCGGCGTCGCCGGCACCTGCTCGATGTCCCTGCGTCAGGAGGTCACCCCCGAGCATCTGCTCGGCCGCGTCACCTCCGCCTACTGGACCCTGCAGTACTCCGCCGCCCCCGCCGGCGCCGCCCTGCTCACCTGGGCCGCCGAACGCTGGGGCACCGCACCGGCGGCCCTGACCGCGGGCGCCACCTGTGTCCTGCTCGCCCTCACGGCCCTCGTCACCCCGGTCCGCCGGGCCTGATCGCGCCCGGCGCCCCTCAAGAGCAGCGGGCCGGACGGCGCCGGGACGCCGTGGCTCAGCCGGCCGGAACCCTCGTACGGCCCGCGAGCACCGCACCCCCCAGAGCCGCCGCCACCAGCGCGAGCAGCGCGGGCACGCTCGACGCATCCGCCAGGACGGGCGCGTCGAGCAGCACCAGCGCGGCGGCGGCCAGACCCAGCAGCCGGCTGCTCACCCGGCCGATCAGCACCGTGACCAGCACCAGCGCCACCACGTCACCGGCCGCCGAACCGCTGCTCACCAGGCCCCACCGCGCCGTGTCCAGGCCCGTCGCCTCCCGGATCGCCGGATCCGCGCCATCCAGCCGCCCTGTGTGCCCCCGAGCACCACGAACACCAGCCGCACCGCGAGCCGGGCCGGTGACCCGCTCGCCGTCGCCCCTGCGGTCGACGTCATGTGAAGAGCCGGCCGGCCGCGGTGGGCCTCAGGGCCGTGCCGGTCAACTGGCCTCCGGGGCGGGAGCCGTGGAGAACACGAAGGAGAACCCGGCCGGCTCGGCCCGCAGGTGGTACCGGGGGAGCGGGCCGGGACCGCAGGACTGGGAGCCGAGGCCGTGCTGGGCGTGGTCGAGGTTGACCCACACCGTGTCACCGGGGACGAGGTCCGTGCGGTGCGTGGCCGCGTCCAGCTGTTCGGTGGTCCAGCGGCGGGCGGTGAGGAAGAACTCCGGGGCGCCCTCGACGCGCAGACCGCCGAGCTCCGCCCAGCGGACGTCGGCGCGGGCGCCGTTCTCCTGCGGACGGACGTACGGCGTCTGCAGATCGTCGACGGTCGACTGCCAACGGCCGACCGTCGACGCCGTCCTGCTGTCCGGATACGCCTCTCCCGGGCCTCCGCCGTACCACCGCACACGGTCGGCCGCGGACAGTCCGAAGCGGACGCCGAGCCGGGGGAGCGGCACCGTCCAGTCGCCCTCCGGTGTCACGGACACCGTCAGCTGTAGACGATCTCCGTCCGACGTCCAGCGGTATACCGTCGACAGGCCCATCTCCCGGGCCGCCGCCGCGACTCGGGTTCGGACCGTCAGCGCGTCGGCGCCGCGCTCCACCGCGTCCAGCCGGTGCCGCATCCGGTGCAGGCCCAGCTTGCGCCACAGCAGCCCGTAGCGCAGGTCGGGCTGCCAGGGGGCGCCGTCGTCGTTGTCGGTGGTGGCCCGCCACACGTCCAGGCGCAGCCCGCGGACGGGCACCCCGCCGACGGCCGTCAGGGCGCCGGTGCGGGCGTCGAAGGTGCCGGGGCCGAGGCTGATCACCCCGTCGCCGGACATCGGCCGGGCCGTCGCCGCGACCGTCGGCGTCTGCCGCTGTGCCACCGGCACCTGGCCCCAGGCCACCACGTGGTCCCTGGGCGCCCAGGGGGTGTCGGCCGCGAGCACCGCCCGTACCGTCCAGTGGGCCTCGCCGGCCGGTGCCCCGTCCGGCGGCGCGGGCAGCTTGACCTCGGCGCTCTCCCCGGGCGCCAGCTCCGGCACCGGCAGGGTGCCGGACCGCACCGGTTCCCCTTCGACCTCGTACGACCACGAGAACGCCAGCGCCGACAGACCGGCGAAGTCCTGCTTGTTGGTGATCCGGACCGTGCCGTCGCCGGCGTCACCGGCGATGCCGACCGGTTCGATCACCTTCTTGAACTCGACCAGTCCGGGGGAGGGCTGCCGGTCCGGGAAGAGCAGGCCGTCGCAGACGAAGTTGCCGTCGTGCAGCTCCTCGCCGAAGTCGCCGCCGTAGGCGTGGCCGAGCTCCGGATGGGCGATGCCGTGGTCGATCCACTCCCAGACGAAGCCGCCCTGGAGACGGTCGTACGACTCGAACAGCCGCTGGTAGTCGGCGAGTCCGCCGGGGCCGTTGCCCATGGCGTGGGCGTACTCGCACTGGATGAAGGGCAGTCGGCGGCGCTTGTGGGTGCCACCGTCCAGCCCCTGGCCGATCCGCTCGACCTCGGCGTGGTCGGCGTACATCCGCGCGTACACGTCCGTGTCCCGGCAGGTGGGGTCGCCCTCGTAGTGCACGAGCCGGGAGGCGTCCCGGTTCTTGATCCACTGGGCCATCGCGGTCAGGCCCCGGCCGGTGCCGGCCTCGTTGCCGAGGGACCACAGGACGATGGACGGGTGGTTCTTGTCCCGTTCGACCATGCGGGCCGCACGGTCCAGCAGGGCCGGGGTCCACCGGTCGTCGTCGACGGGGTTGTCCCGCCAGCCCTGCTCGGTGAAGCCGTGGGTCTCCAGGTCGCACTCGTCGATCACCCACAGCCCGTACTCGTCGCACAGGTCGAGGAAGGCCGGGTGCGGCGGGTAGTGGGAGGTGCGGACGGCGTTGACGTTGTGCCGTTTCATCAGCAGCACGTCCTCGCGCATGGTGGCGAGGTCCAGCGCGCGGCCCTTCTCCGCGTGCCACTCGTGCCGGTTGACGCCCTTGAACAGCACCGGCCTGCCGTTGACCCTGATCAGGCCGTCCCGCAGTGCCACGGTGCGGAAGCCGATGCGCAGCGGCACCCGCTCGCCCTCGGTGGCCAGATCGCCCGTGTACAGCCGCGGTGTCTCCGCCGACCACGGCTCGACCGGAACGGTCGCGCTCTCGCCGGTCGCGAGGTCGATGCCGAGTTCGGGGACGGTCACCCGGCCGGTCACGTCGGAGTCGACGCGCAGGGTGCCGGTGCCGGCCCGGTGGTCGTAGGAGGCGTGCACGAAGAAGTCCAGGGCGCTGCCCGCCGGGCGGTGCAGCAGGGTGACGTCACGGAAGATGCCCGGCAGCCACCACTGGTCCTGGTCCTCCAGGTAGGAGCCGGCCGACCACTGGTGGACCCGGACCGCCAGCACATTGTCCACAGTCTTCAGCAGATGGCCGACCGCGAACTCGTGCGGCAGCCGGGACCCCTTGAACGCGCCGAGGTCCGTGCCGTTCAGCCACACCCGGGCGCAGGACTCCACCCCGTCGAAGCGCAGCACCGCGCCGCCCTCGGCGAGGTCCGGCCAGTCCTGGGGCAGGTCGAAGACCCGCAGGTGGTCGCCGGTCGGGTTCTCGGTCGGCACGCGCGGCGGGTCGACCGGGAACGGGTAGAGGTGGTTGGTGTAGATCGGCGCGCCGTGCCCCTGGAGGACCCAGTGGCCGGGGACCTGGACCGTTGCCCAGCCGCCGGCGTCGTAGCCCTCCTCGGCGAAGGAGTCGTCCGCGGCGTCGGCCGTCGGCGACAGCCGGAACCGCCAGCCGCCGTTCAGGGAGAGTCTTCTGGCATCCGAGGACGCGTACCAGGCGCGCGGTGGCAGCGCCCCGGAGCCGGGTGAGACGTCCTCGACGTAGTCGGTGACGGTGTGGGTGGTGACGGTGTGGGTGCTCAACGACATCGGTCTCCTAGCTCAGCCCTTGATACCGGTCTGCGCGATCCCCTGCACCAGCCAGCGCTGCAGGAAGAGGAACACGAACAGCAGCGGCAGGATGGAAACGGCGGTCGCCATGAAGATCTGGTGGAAGACGACGGTCTGGTTGGTCATGTACGAGGAGAGCGCGACCTGGACGGTCCACGAGTTCGGGTCCTGTCCGATGACCAGCGGCCACAGGAACGCGTTCCAGCCGTTGATGAACGTGATCGTCGCGATCGCCGCGAAGAAGTTCAGCGAGTTCGGCACGACGACACGCCAGTACGCGCCCCAGTGGCCGAGCCCGTCCACGCGTGCCGCCTCCTCCAGCTCCCTGGGAAACCCGAGGAAGTACTGCCGGAACAGGAAGCAGGTGAAACCACTGAACAGGCCCGGGAGGATCAGCCCTCGGTAGCTGTCCACCCAGCCGAGGGAGGACACCAGGACGAAGCTCGGTACGAAGGTCACCGAGGTCGGGACCATCAGGGTGCCCAGGACGGCGTAGAAGATCTTGTTGGCGTGCCGGTACGGGATCCGGGCCAGGGCGTATCCGGCGAGGGAGCACACCAGCAGGATGCCGACCGTCATGGAGACGGCGACGACGAGGGAGTTCCACAGCGAGCGGGCGAACGGCACCGAGGTGTCGTCGAACAGGTCGCTGATGTTGCCCCACCGCAGGTGCGTGGGGAAGAACTCCCAGTGCTCCCCGGTGATCTGGGCGTCCGTGGACAGTGCGTTGCGCAGCAGCACGTAGAACGGGATCAGGAAGAGGACGGTGGCGACACCACCGGCGACGTAGAGGCCGGTGTTGCCCATCACCCCGCCCCTCGGTTTCGAGGTCACTTGGACTCCTCCCCCCTTCCGAAGCCCATGAGCCGGCCCTGGAACAGGGTCACGAGGACGATCAGGGCGGTCAGGATGACGGCGCCCGCGCTGCCGGCGCCGTAGTCCTGTTCCTGGCCGAGGGCGGTGTAGTACAGCTCGACCAGCGGCGGGCGGCCCCACGTGGTCTTGTCGAGCAGGTTGTAGAACTCGTCGAAGGCCTGGTAGGCGGCGATGAGCAGCAGCAGGACCACCGCCGTCGACGTGGCGCGCAGCTGGGGCAGGGTGATGTGCCGGAACGTCTGCCAGCCGCGCCTGGCGCCGTCGATGGCGGCGGCCTCGTACAGCTCCTCGGGGATGTTCTGCAGCGCGGCCAGAAAGAGGATCATGTAGAAGCCGGACTGGAGCCACAGCCGTGCCGTGCCGATGACCAGCCAGTACCAGGGCGGGTCGGGGCTGGCCAGCCAGGCGATGTCCTCGCTCCCGAACCAGCCGATGACCGTGTTCATCAGACCGAAGCGCACGCCGCTGAAGAGGGACATCTTCCAGATCAGCGACGCGGCGACGTAGGAGCAGGCGGTCGGCAGGAAGAACACCGAGCGGAAGAAGGCGCGCAGGAACCTGAGCCGGTGCACCAGCAGGGCGAGGCCCAGCGACACCGCCCAGGTGGTCGGCACGATGAACGCGGCGAAGACGGTGAAGGTGCCGAGCGAGTGGACGAACTTGGGGTCCGTCAGCATGTAGGTGTAGTTGTCGAACCCGATGAACGTGCTCGGCGTGACCGTGAAGCGGGCGTCGAAGAAGCTGAGGTAGACGCTCCAGCCGATCGGGACGTAGATGAAGACGATCAGCCCGAGGAGGAAGGGGCTGATGAAGAGCCAGAAGTTGAAGGTGCGGCTGCCCCGCAGGCCCCGCCAGGTCCGGGCCGGCCGGGTCTTCGCCGGGGCGGGGGGCGCGAGGGCGGCCTCGGTGGTCGTCGGCATGTCGTGGTCCGTCCGCCGGCCTATCCGAAGAGCTTCTTCAGCTCGCGGTTCACGGCCCTGTCGCACTTGTCGAGCGCGGCCTCCGGGTCACCGTCCTTGCGGACGCAGTCGGCGATGACGTCCCAGGTGGCGCTGATCATGGCCTGGGTCCAGCCGATGTTGTCGAAGTGCCCGAACTCGTCGAAGAGCTTGACGCCCTGCGCGGGCAGACCCGACTTGAGCCGGGTGGCCGTCGCGGCGATCGAGGAGCGCGGCGGGATGTGGAAGCCGTACGAGGTCGCCCAGTCCTCCTGGTCCTTCTTCCGGTCGATCCACAGCCACTTGACGTACTCCTTGGCCGCGTCGACGTCGTCGCCCTTGGCGTTGACGAACATCGACCAGCCGCCGTTGTAGACCGAGGGCTTGCCGGAGTCGACCGTCTTCGGGAAGGGGAAGACGCCGAGGTCGTCGCCGAGCGCCTTCTGGAACTGCGGCATCGCCCACATGCCGCAGAACTGGATGGCACACAGGCCCTGGCTGAGCGAGGACGGGTCCCAGTAGTCGGTCGGGGCGCCGAGGAGCAGATGGCCGCCGGCGAAGAGCTTGCGCATCTTCTTCAGGCCCTCGACGACGGCGGGGGTGTGGTAGGCGATCTCGTTCTTGGCGTCGAGGGTGTCGGCACCCGCCGACCAGATCAGCGGGTTGACGATCGCGTGCAGGTCGTTGCCGAGGTACACGCCCTTGACCTCGCCGGTGGTGAGCTTGGCGGCGGCCTCGATCAGCTCGTCCAGGGTCTCGGGGACCTTGACGCCGGCCTTGTCGAAGAGCGAGGGCCGGTAGAAGAAGAACTGCGGGTCGTCGATCATCCGGATGCCGTAGACCTTGCCGTCCACCGTGTGGGACGTGATGTCGGCCGGGTTGAAGTCGTCCTTGACCGGGTCGACGAGGTCGCTCAGGTCCGCCACCTGGCCGCTCCTGACCATCTGGATCTGCGGGTGGAACTCGAAGACGTCGGGCGCGTTCTTCGTGAGCAGGGTGGCGAAGAGCTTGCTCTCGTAGTCGGCACTGGTGATCCACTGGGTGGTCACGTCCGCCTTCTCGTACGCGGCGGCGTACCGTTTGACCGCCTGCTCCGTGCCCGCCTCACCGTAGGCGTGGAACATCTGGGTGAGCCGCGGGCCCGATCCGCCGCCCGCGCCACGGCCGTTGTTGCCGCCGCACGCGGCGAGCGGCGCGGCGACGGCCAGACCGGCGGCGGTCCGGAGTATCGAACGGCGGTCCCAGCTGCTGTTGCTCACTGCCGGCATGCTGACGTCCTTGTCTGTCGAAACGCGGCTGACGCTGGTGCCGGACGCTAACCTTCGGCTAAGGCTTCGGCAAGGGGTTGGACGAAGTCGGTGCGAAGCGTGGTGGCCGGTTCGGGATCCCGAACGACCGCAGGGCGAAAGGGAGATGAGGGACGCCGGGTCGTGGGCGCGGCCGACGGCCCCCGGCCGGGGAGGCGAAGGCTGGCGCGGGGCCCAGGCCGCGTCACCGGTGGCCGTGGCGGTGGCGGCCGGCCCCGGACTCACCGCCGGCCGGCGGCCCTTCGCGCCCGTCGGCGTGCCCTGGGAGCGCGCGGGGAGAAGGCGCCGGTGACAGCCGGCGCGGCCGAGGCCGTCAGCGGCAGGGATCTTTCGCGGGGTGAGGCACGTGCATCCCTTCCGTCGTCATGAAGGCGGTGCGGTACGGCTCCCTGCGGGGGCGGTGCGCTTGGGGGTGCCCTTGGCGGGGGCCTGCCGCTGCCCGACGGACTGCAGCGCCCCTTCCAGCGCGAACGTGGCCGCGCCGAGGGACACCGGGTCGGTGGGGATCGGGGAGAGGACGATCTCGGTCGCGGCCAGCGGCCGGCGCAGCGCGTGCCGTGCGACGGCCTGGCGGACCTCGCCGAGCAGGGGCTCGCCCAGCCGGGCGGCGACCCAGCTGCTGAGCACGACCACTTCGGGGTTGAGCAGATTGATCAGATCGGAGATGCCCGCGCCCAGGTAACGGGCGGTGTCCCGCACCACCTTGACCGCCACCGGGTCGCCCGCGGCGACCGCGCGGGCCAGCGCGTCGATGGTGGCCGTCTGGTCCTCGGGGTGCAACAGCGCCGAACGCGGGCTGAGTTCGCGCAGGTTCTGCATGATGCCGGGGGCGCCGACGTACGTCTCCACGCAGCCGTTGTTGCCGCAGTGGCACAGCCGTCCGTCCAGCACGAGGGTGGTGTGGCCCCACTCGCCGGCGCTGTTGCTCACGCCCCGGTGCAGCCCGCCGCCGAGGGCGAGACCGGCGCCGACCCCCGTGCCCAGGTTGACCACGACCGCGTCGCCGCGGCCCCGCGCGGCCCCGAACCACAGCTCGGCCACCGCGCAGGCGCGCAGCGGGTTGTCCAGGTGCAGGGGGTAGGCGATGTGCTCGGCGAGGAGGTCGAGCAACGGCACGTCGTGCCAGTCCCAGTTGGGGGCGTACTCCGCGACGCCGGTGTCCCGGTCCACCTGGCCCGGCACGCTCACCCCGACGCCGAGCACCCGGGCCGCCTCGATGCCGGCCTGTGCCACCACCGAGCCGACGGCGGCGGCCACATGACCGACCACCTGCTCCGGCCGGCTCTCGCCGGGCCGCATGTCCTCGTCGGCGCGGGCCAGCACGTTCAGCGCCAGGTCGAACAGCTCGACATGGACGTACGTCTCCGCGATGTCGACGCCGATCAGCGCGCCCCCCGACGCGTTGACGGCCACCAGGCCCCGGGGCCGGCCGCCGGCCGAGTCCTCGAACCCGACCTCGGTGATCATGCGGAGGTCCAGCAGCTCGCCGACCAGCGTGGCCACCGTGGCCAGGCTCAGACCGGTGGCGGCGGCCAGTTCCTGGCGGGAGGTGGGAGACTCGGCGATGATCTGGCGCAACACCTCGTAGCGGTTCGCGGTGCGGATGTCACGTGATGTGCGCTTCACGCGGCTGCCCCTCCCATCCCGTCCAGGCCGGGCCGGGGCCACATCGGGCACCCGGCGCGGGCGCCAGGCTATGGGCTCGGAGGGACTTTCGACAAGGGCTTTGGAAAGGGGCTGTAGAAAGTCCGGCCGCGCCGCGCCGGTCCGGGCGGCCGTCAGCCGTCCAGCAGATCCCGCACAAAGGCGTTCGTGAACTTCCCGGCCGGATCCAGCGAGCGGGCCAGGGTCCTGAAGTCGGGGAGACGTGTATACCGTCCACGGACGACCGCCGACGGGATCCCGTACACCTTCCCCCAGTGCGGACGCGGAGCGAACGGCGTCAGTGCCTCCTCCAGTCGGCGTACCACCGGCAGCACGGCCGCCTCGTCCCGCACCCAGGTGAAGTGCAGTGCCACCGAGTCCCGTCCGTGCGCGGGGCTGAGCCACTGCGCGTCGGCGGCGACCGTCCGCACCTCGCAGGTCTGCAGGACGCCGGCGACCGTCGACCGGATACCGTCGACCGCGGACAGCGCGTCCATCGCGGCCGGCCTCGGCAGCAGATACTCCGACTGGATCTCCTCCCCGCTGCTCGGTGTGAACTCCGCCCGGAAGTGCGGCAGCCGTTCGTGCCACGGGCCCGGCACGCCCAGCTGGCCCGTGCAGTTCCCCGCGGGCATGCCCGGCACCGGGTGCAGCGGCGTCTTCGCGGGCGCCGCCCATGGAAAGCGGACCGGCGGCTGGTCGGTGCGCCGCTTGACCCACACCTGCCGAAAGCCGGGCTCACGCCAGTCGGTGAACAGGCTGACGCTGTATCCGGCGGCGGCCACGGCGGCGAAGTCCAGTCCCTCCAGGGGGAGTTCGGTGAACACGTGCTGCTCCACCTCGTACGCCGGCTCCAGGGCGAGGGTGAGGGCGCGGACGACGCCGAGAGCGCCGAGCGAGGTCACGGCGCCGTCGAACCGCGCGTCCCCCCGCCCGATCGTCACTGTCGAGCCGTCCGCGACGACCAGCTCCACCTCGCGCACGGCCGAGGCCAGCGGCCCGTTGCCGACTCCCGAGCCATGGGTGCCGGTCGCCACCGAACCGGCCACCGAGATGTGCGGCAGGGACGCCATGTTGGGCAGCGCGAGCCCGTGGGCGTGGACCGCGCGGGCCAGTTCGGCGTAGCGCACCCCACCGGACACCCGGACCGTGCGCGCGGCCGTGTCGACCTCGATCACCGGCGGCAGCCCGGCGGTGGACAGCAGTACGCCGTCCGGGCCCGGCTCGGCGATCCGGTTGAAGGAGTGCCCGCTGCCCAGCACTCGCACCCGCGCACTGCCTGCCACCAGCGCCGCGAGGGCGTCGAGCGTGCGCGGGCGGTGGAGGTCCCGCGCGGTGTACGTGATGGTGCGCGCCCAGTTGGTGACCGTCCCGGCGGTCCCTGCCGTCCCTGTCACAGTTGCGTCCCTCCTGGCGAGTGCGTGTGGGCCGACCCTCTCACCAGCCCTGACCGAGGAGGGAGGCTCCCTGCGGATTTCGTCGTGGTCGATGACCTTCCCGGGTGTATACAGAATTTCACTGGCCGATCGTCTGCGAAATCGGTACCGTCCGGCTCATGATCGAGGAACCGCTTCCCGCCCGGCTGCCCGTCACCGACCGCACCCGTCACCGTCGCCTGCGCGAGCAGGGCAGCCGGGAGCGGGCGGAGCTGGAGGCGATCCTCGATGCCGGGTTCGTCTGCCATCTCGGAGTGCTGGTCGACGGCCGGCCGGTCGTCGTGCCCACGGTGTACGGGCGGGACGAGCGACGGCTGTACCTGCACGGGTCCGTCGCCAGCCGCAGCCTCGCCGGTGACACCCCCGTCTGTGTGACCGTCACCCACGTGGACGGACTCGTGCTCGCCCGGTCCGTCTTCGAGCACGGCGTCAACTACCGCAGCGCCATGATCCACGGCATGGCCCGCAAGGTCACCGACGGCGAGGAGAAGCTGGCGGGCCTGCGCCTGCTCACCGAGCACTCCGCGCCGGGCCAGTGGTCGTACGCCCGCCGCCCCAGCCGCAAGGAGCTGGCGGCCACCACCCTCCTCGCCGTCTCCCTCGAAGAGGCCTCCGTCAAGATCCGCACCGGCGCCCCGGACGACGGCGACGGCCCCGACGCGGCCCTCGGCCTGTGGGCCGGCGTCCTGCCGCTGACCACCGTCTGGGGCGCCCCGGAGCCCGACCCGGCGCTGCCGGCCCGCACCGCCGTGCCGGAACACATCGCACGCCGTGCGGGGACCCGGCACGGCTGAGGCCCAGGCGGGGGCATACGGTGTGAGACGTACGCCTGAACCGGGAGGAGACAGACGGATGGGCAGTCGTACCGCGCTGGTCGAGGATCTGATGGAGCGGTTCCCGCAGGTGCCACGGGAGGCCGTCTTCAAGGAAGACCTGCTCCGCGGGGGCGTCGCCTTCGACCCGTCCGCCCTCAGTGACAACGAGGGCGGCGAGGTCAAACCGAAGTCCTACTTCATCTTCTCCTTCGACCACGGCACCCTGCCCGAACTCGGCGAGGCGGCGCTCAGGCGCCCGCCGGAGGAGATCATCCTCACCGGCGGCCCCTACGACCTGCGCCGGACCGTCGTCTCCGTACGGGTGAACCCCGCCTCGCCGTACCGGGTGGCCGCCGACGACGAGGGGCTGCTCGGGCTCTACCTCGACGGAAAGCGGATCGCCGACGTCGGCGTGCCGCCCATGCCGGAGTACTACCGGCACACCCTCTCCAACGGGAAGTCCGTGATGGAGGTCGCCCCGACCATCCAGTGGGGCTACCTCATCTACCTCACCGTCTTCCGTGTCTGCCAGTACTTCGGCGCCAAGGAGGAGTGCCAGTACTGCGACATCAACCACAACTGGCGCCAGCACAAGGCGGCCGGGCGGCCCTACACCGGCGTCAAGGACGTGGACGAGGTCCTGGAGGCGCTGGAGATCATCGACCGGTACGACACGGCCAAGGCGTCCACCGCCTACACCCTGACCGGCGGTGCCATCACCAAGACCGTCGCCGGCCGGGACGAGGCCGACTTCTACGGCCACTACGCCAAGGCCATCGAGGAGCGCTTCCCGGGCCGCTGGATCGGCAAGGTCGTCGCGCAGGCGCTGCCCAAGGCGGACGTGCAGCGGTTCAAGGACTACGGCGTGCAGATCTACCACCCCAACTTCGAGGTGTGGGACCGCCGGCTGTTCGAGTTGTACTGCCCCGGCAAGGAGCGGTACGTCGGCCGCGACGAGTGGCACAGGCGGATCCTCGACTCGGCGGAGATCTTCGGGGCGCGCAACGTCATCCCCAACTTCGTCGCGGGCGTGGAGATGGCCGAGCCGTTCGGCTTCACCACCGTCGACGAGGCGATCGCCTCCACCACCGAGGGCCTGCGCTTCTTCATGTCGCACGGCATCACGCCCCGCTTCACCACCTGGTGCCCGGAGCCCACCACCCCGCTCGGCAAGGCCAACCCGCAGGGGGCGCCGCTGGAGTACCACATCCGGCTGCTGCAGGCCTACCGGCAGACGATGGACGACTTCGGGCTCTCCTCCCCGCCCGGCTACGGCCCGCCCGGACCCGGCCGTGCGGTCTTCTCCGTCAGCTCCTTCATGGACAGCCTGCCCGCCGGCGAGCCGGTGGCGGACGCCACGGAGGCACCCGCCGAGGTGTGATCGCGCGCCGGGCCGGTGAGCACGGCGGCGCCGCCGTCCGTACCAGAGGGCACAGTTGTGGGTCCGTCGCGTCACGCGTCCGCACCGCCACCATCGGTAACCGGATGTGAACAGGCCGCTTGTCAGTTGTGTCGGGGACGTGAAAGGCTCGGTGCCTGCCGCGAGGTTTCCTGCAACTCCCTTCCTCCTTTGGTGAGTTGACCTCGCTCGTGGATGCAGGAGTCCCATGCCCGACCTGCCGACCCCCAAGGACGCCACCGAGACCGCGCTGTTCTCGGAGGGCTGGGACGCGGTGCTCAGCTACGCGGACCTGTGCACCTCCGGGTCCCTGACGGCCCATCAGCTCGCGACCGAGGCGTTCACCCTCGGCATGCGCGAGGTCCGCGCCGCCGCGCGCACCCATGTGCGCGGCGCGGGCCGGCGCACGGCACGGCTGCCCACGATCCCCGCCCTGCTCACCGCCGTGCGCGACACCGCCGCCGGGTGGGAGGCCGACGGGCAGGGGCACCGGCTCGACCCCGACCTGAGGCTGTGGCTCAACTCCGCGCAGGCCGCCCGCTTCTCGGGGCCGCCGCTGGAACGCCCGATCGCGCTGCGCGCCCTCAGGGACATGCAGGAGGCCGACGCCTCGCTGCTGTGGCTGGCCGAGGTGGAGGCGCTGCCGCTGCCCGCCGTCGCCCGCCGGCTCGGCCTGGACCCGGCCACCGTCGCCGACGAACTCGGCCAGGTCCGCACCCTTTTCCGGGACCGCTGCCACCGCGCCCACCTCGACACCCCCATGGACGCGCGGTGCCGTTCCTACGCCCGCCTGCTGGACGCGGTCACCCGTTCGCCGGCCGCCGACGCCCCCGACGACCTCTCCCGGCACCTCGCGACCTGCGTGCGGTGTGCCGAGGCCGCCGCCTGTCTGCGGCCGCACGGCGGCGGGCTGCCCGCCGCGCTGGCCGGCGGCGTCGTCGGCTGGGGCGGGCTCGCCTACCTGGAACGCCGCCGCCGCGCCGCCGAGGTCCGCCTCGGTGCGGGCCGCCCCGGCGGCCCCGACCCCGCGGGCGGCGATCCGCGGGAGGGCACCGGCCGCAGCCGCGTCCTGCGCGGCGGCCTGCTCGCCGCCGCCGTGCTGCTGTCGGCACTGGCCCTCGGCGTGTCGATGATGCCGTTCGGCGGCTCCGGCGACGACACCGCCGCGGCCTCCGACGACCGGCAGCCGGTCGCCGACCCCAGCGTCTCCCGCCCCACCACCCGGCCGGCCTCGCCACCGCCCGCCCCCGCCGCCACGCCCTCCGCGCCGCGCACGACGGCCGGCTCGCACCGTACGGAGCCCGACCCCGAACCGCAGGGCGCCTCCTCGGCCACGTACCGGCCCGGACCCGGCCCCCGCACCAGCGCACCCGACGTCACCTGCCGGGTCGCCTACCAGCTCGTCAACCAGTGGCCCGACGGCTTCCAGGCCACCGTCACCGTCACCACCGACAACGCGCTCACCGACTGGCGGGTCGCGTGGAGCTTCCGCGACGGCCAGCAGGTCGGCCAGATGTGGGACGCCACCGCCCGGCAGGACGGCTCCCGCGTCACCGCCACCGCCGCCGACTACAACAGGACCGTCGCCGCGCACGGCAGCCTGTCCTTCGGCTTCATCGGCAGCCGGCAGGACGCAAACCGTTCCCCCCACGGCTTCACGCTCAACGGCGCGGCCTGCGCGAGCGGTTGAGCGCCGGCGCGCATAATGCTTTGACGCACGGGCCCGCCCGCGGGCTACAGTTGCCGGGCACGCCGAGGTGGTGTGCGCGGACCCGAGCGGGACGAAGGAGGTGTCGACCGATGGCTGTCACTGTGCTGGGCGCTGCCCTCATCCAGGAACTCCTCAAGTCCACCTCCGTGGCCACCGGCTGAACCCACCGCGTCGTACGCGCCTGCCCGGGGCCACCCTGTGAAGGGTCTCCCTTGACTTCCACCTCTGCTGTGTCCTCCGCGCTGACTCCCTACGGCTGGGACGCCGCCTGGGCCGACGCGTTCGCCCCCTACGGCGCCGAAGGGCTGCTGCCCGGCCGGGTGATCCGGGTCGACCGCGGCCAGTGCGACGTCGTCACTCCCGTCGGCACCGTCCGCGCCGACACCGAGTTCGTCGTGCCCCGCGACCCGATGAAGGTCGTGTGCACGGGGGACTGGGTCGCCGTCGACCCGGACGGCGATCCGCGGTACGTACGCGCGTATCTGCCGCGCCGCACCGCCTTCGTGCGCTCCACCTCCTCCAAGCGGTCCGACGGGCAGATCCTCGCCGCCAACGTCGACCACGCCGTCGTCGCCGTGTCGCTCGCCGTCGACCTCGACCTCGGCCGCGTCGAACGCTTCCTCGCCCTCGCCTGGGAGTCCGGCGCCCAGCCCGTCGTCGTCCTCACCAAGGCCGACCTGGTGCCCGACCCGGTCACCCTGGCCCACCTGGTGGGGGACGTCGAGACGAGCGCGCCCGGCGTGCCGGTGCTGACCGTCAGCGCCCTGCACGGCGAGGGGCTCGACGTCCTCGTCGCGCTCGTCGGCTCCGGTACGTCCGTGCTGCTCGGCCAGTCCGGCGCGGGCAAGTCCACGCTGGCCAACGCCCTCGTCGGCGCGGACGTCATGGACGTACGGGCCGCGCGGGACGTCGACGGCAAGGGCCGGCACACCACCACCACCCGCAACCTGCTCGCCCTGCCCTCGGGCGGGGTCCTCATCGACACACCCGGACTCCGGGGCGTCGGCCTGTACGACGCCGGGAACGGCGTCGGCCAGGTGTTCGCCGAGATCGAGGAACTGGCCGAGGGGTGCCGCTTCCACGACTGCGCGCACGAGAGCGAACCGGACTGCGCGGTGCGCTCCGCCGTGGAGAGCGGGCGGCTCGCGGTGCGGCGGCTGGAGAGCTACCGGAAGCTGGTGCGGGAGAACCAGTGGATCGTGGCGAAGACCGACGCGCGGGTCCGCGCGGAGATCCGGCGGGACTGGAAGCGCAAGGGCGCCGAAGGGAAGGCCGCGATGGAGGCCAAGCGAGGGCGCTTCCGGTAGGCGCCCTGTGCCGCGGTCGGTCAGGGTCGCGCGCTTCCCGCACCCCTCGGGGGTGCGGGGAACCGCGCGACCGGCCGCACACGATGCGCGACCCGGCTCCGGCGCAGAGCCCGCCGGAGCCCGACGGCACGCCTCCGACGGCCCGAGCGCGACGTCCGAATCCCGCTGGCTCGACCCCCCGGCCCCGCCGCACACTGGAGTCGTGATGGACGAGGACACCGGGTACGAAGCCGTACGCAGCAGGGACGCCAGGTTCGACGGAGTCTTCTTCTTCGCCGTCGAGACCACCGGTATCTACTGCCGGCCCAGTTGCCCCGCGGTGACGCCGAAGCGGCGCAACGTGCGGTTCTTCCCGACGGCCGCCGCCGCGCAGGGCTCCGGGTTCCGGGCCTGCCGGCGGTGCCGGCCGGACGCCGTGCCGGGGTCGGCGGAGTGGAACGTGCGGGCGGACGTCGTCGGGCGGGCCATGCGGCTGATCGCCGACGGGGTCGTGGACCGCGAGGGCGTCGCCGGGCTCGCCGCGCGGCTCGGGTACAGCGCCCGGCAGGTCCAGCGCCAGCTCACCACCGAGCTCGGCGCCGGGCCGGTGGCGCTCGCCCGGGCCCAGCGGGCGCACACCGCGCGGCTGCTCCTGCAGACCACCGGCCTGCCGGTCACCGAGATCGCGTTCGCGTCCGGGTTCGCCAGCGTGCGGCAGTTCAACGACACCGTGCGCGAGGTGTACGCCTCGACGCCGACCGAGCTGCGGGCCGCCGCCCACCGCGCCCGGGGCACCGCGCGCACCCGGGGCGTCCGCCCGGCCCCACCGGGCGCCGGGATACCGCTGCGGCTCGCCCACCGCGGCCCCTACCAGAGCGGCGCCGTCTTCGACCAGCTCGCGCAGGAGGCGGTGACCGGTGTCGAGGAGGTCTCCGGCGCGCCGGGCGGCCGTACCTACCGGCGCACCCTGCGGCTGCCGTACGGCACCGGGCTCGTCGCCGTCGAGGAGCGCACCCGGGCGTCCCGCACCGGCGCCGGCACCCGTCCGGGCGGCTGGCTGGACGCACGGCTGCACCTGACCGACCCCAGGGACCTCACCACCGCCGTGCAGCGGCTGCGGCGCCTGTTCGACCTGGACGCCGACCCGTACGCGGTCGACGAGCGGCTCGGCGCCGATCCGAGGCTGGGCCCGCTGGTCGCCGCCCGGCCCGGACTGCGCTCGCCCGGCACGGTGGACCCGCTGGAGCCCGCGGTCCGCGCGCTGGCCGGGAAGGAGGGTGCCGCGGAGCTGGTGCGCCGGTACGGCAAGCTGCTCGACGCGCCCTGCGGCAGCCTCACCCATCTCTTCCCCGAGCCGGCCGTGCTCGCCGAGGCCGAGCCCGGCGGACCGCTGGGCGCGCTGGCCGCCGCCCTCGCCGACGGCACCGTCCGGCTGGATCCGGGAGCCGACCGGGACGAAGCCCAGGAGGCCCTGCTCGCCCTGCCCGGCATGGACCCGGCGACCGTCGCCGCCGTGCGCGTACGCGCCCTCGGCGATCCGGACGTCGCCCCGCCCGGCGCGGAGGTGCCCGACGACTGGCGGCCCTGGCGCTCGTACGCCGTCCAGCATCTGCGCGTGGCAGGGGAGCGGAGCCGATGACGAGCGTGTACTGGACCCGGCTGGACGCGCCGGTGGGGCGGTTGCTGCTCACCGCCGACGCGGACGGGGCGCTCACCTCGCTGTCCGTTCCCGGGCAGAAGGGCGGCCGGACGGTGCGGGAGGGCTGGCGGCACGACGGCGGGCCGTTCCGTGCCGCAGCGGACCAGCTCACCGCCTACTTCGCCGGTGAACTCAAGGAGTTCCGGCTGCCGTTGAGCGCGCACGGCACCGAGTTCCGGCAGCAGGTGTGGGCCGCGCTGGACGAGGTGCCGTACGGTGCCACCGTCACCTACGGACAGATCGCCGCGCGGATCGGCGCGTCCCGCGCGGCGGTGCGCGCGGTCGGCGGAGCGATCGGCGCCAACCCGCTGCTGATCGTGCGCCCGTGCCACCGTGTCATCGGCGCGAACGGGGCGATGACCGGGTATGCGGGCGGACTCGAACGCAAGGTGTGGCTGCTGGCCCTGGAGGGCGCGTCCGCCGCCGGCACGCCCTAGTGCGGGTCCGCGGCCCCGAAGATCCGGTCCAGGTGGTAGGCGAGGACGGCGGTGGCGGAGTCCGCGTCCCGCTGGCCGACCAGGACGCTGGTGCCGAGTCCCGCGGACATGGCCAGCAGCCCGACCGCCTCGGCGTGGGGGTGCACGCCGGGACGGAGGAGCCCCGCGTCCGCCGCCTGGCGCAGGAGCCCGGTCAGGGTGGCCTCCGCGGCGTCCGGGTCCTTGACGAACGGCTGGGCGGCGAGGGCCGCGTCGGTCACCGAGAGGACGGCGTAGGACGTGTAGAGGTGGTGGAAGACGCGGCTCTCCTCGTCGACCGGCAGGGCCGCGGTCAGCAGCGCCTCGATCACCGCCCGTGGTCCGGGATCGTCGCCGGCCGCGCGGACCCGGGCGGTCACCCGATCCCCGAACTTCCCGGTCAGATGGTGCAGTCCGAAGAGCAGCAGCTTCTCCTTGGACTCGAAGTAGTACTGCACCAGTCGCAGTGACACGCCCGCCTCGGCCGCCACGTCGCGCATCCCCACCGCGTGCAGGCCGAGCCGTCCGGCGGCCCGGACGAGGGCCTCCGCGAGCTCCGTGCGCCGTTCCGCGTGATCCACGCGCTTGGGCATGTTCCCTCTCCGCCTCTCGCTTGCCTGCTCCTGCTTGCCCCCACGTTGATGATACAGCTGTACCACTAACGTGGTACGTTCGTATCACAAAGACCGTCGAAGACCGTCTGCCCCGGAGGTGGCCGTGCCCGAGTCCGCAAGCGCCCGACCCCAGCCCGACATCGGCCGCTACGTCAGCGACGCGTGGCGCGAGCGCTACTTCGCGGCCTGCGACGCGCTCTACGCCCTGGGCGCCCCCGCGTCCTGGGAGGAGGACGTGGAGACGTCGTACGGGACCACGCACGTCTACCGCTACGACCCCGAGGACCCCGACGCCCGCGACCGCACCCCCGTCGTCCTCGTCCACGGCGCCGGCTCCTGCTCCGCCATGTGGTACCCCAACACCCCCGCGCTCAGCGCCGAACGACCCGTCTACGCCATCGACACGCCGGGCGACCCCGGCCGCAGCGTGCAGCGCGCGCCCATCCACGAGCCCGGGAACGCCGCGCGCTGGCTGGACGAGACGCTCGCCGGTCTCGGACTCGACCGGGTGCACCTCGTCGGCTCCTCGTACGGCGGGTGGCTGTCGCTGAACCAGGCCCACCGCGAACCGGAGCGCCTGGCCTCGGTCACGCTGCTCGACCCCGGAGGCCTGGAGAAGGTGGGCCTGCGCTTCTTCGTGTGGATCTTCGTCAGCCTGTTCGCGACCTTCGCCCCGAAGCGGCTGAGGCCCCGTCTCGCGTCCTGGCTGGAACAGCCGGTCCTCGTCGTGCCGGAGTTGCGCGCCATGGTCAGGGCCGGCGTGCGCGCCTACCGCATACGCCGGCCCGTGCCGCAGCCCCTGACGGAGGCCGAACTGGGCAGCATCCGCACGCCGTTGTACCTGGTGCTCGGCAGGCGCAGCCTCCTGGTGCACCCGGACCGGCAGGTCGAACGCGTCCCCCGCCTGATCCCCGGCGCCAGGGCCGAGATCATCTCCCGCACCGGCCACGGACCGCAGATCGACCACGCGGAGCGGGCCAACCGGCTGATGCTGGACTTCATGAACTCCGCCGAGCGCGGCCTGCCGGCGCCGCGCTAGACCCCCGGTCCGCTCCGCCTCCGGCCCCCGGCCGTGCACCCACGCCACAGGGGGCCGACGGTGGCCCTGCGGCCGAGCCGCCGCGACGCCGGATACGCGCTCTCCGCCGCGCTGAGATCCGGTCATGACAGCAGCCGGGCACGCCCGCCCGCCCCGCGCATCGGCTCCGCGCCCCGGGGCTTTCGACCGGGGACCGGCGACGACGTGGCGGAGCTGGGTGCCGGACCCCGCGGCTTCGGCAGGATCCGGCCGCCGTGCCGCGTCCGTTGGGCCGAGCGGGTGGACCGCCGTCGAAGGTGCGGTGGCGCGGCCCGGCCGTATGGCACGGTCTGCTCCGACGGACAACGGCGAAGGGCGGGTGCGGAGATGGCCGGGGTCGGACGGGTCCTCGCGGTGCTGCTGCTGGCGATGCTGCCGGGGACGGCGACGCCCGCCGTCGCGGAGCCGGTGCCGCCGCCGTGGACCGGCAGCGGTACGGCGACGCCCGCCGTCGCGCGGCCGGTGCCGCCGTCCTGGACCGGCAGCTGGGAGACCGCGCCGTCGGGCACCACTCCCGCACTGCCCGGCGCCGCCGTCCGCAACGTCGTCCACCTGAGCACCGGCGGCACGGCCGTGCGCGTCCGGCTCAGCAACCGGTTCGGCACCGCGCCGCTGCAGCTCGGCGCGGTCACCGTCGCGCTGCGGGCGGCCGGTCCGAACGCCGTGCCGGGCAGCCTGCGCACCGCCACCTTCCAGGGCGCCCCGGCCGTCACCGTCCCGCCCGGCCAGGACGCGGTCACCGACCCGGTGCCGCTGCCCGTCCCGGCCGCCGCCGACCTCCTCGTCACCGTGTACACCCCCGGCGACAGCGGCCCCGCGACCTACCACCAGACCGCCCTGCAGACCAGCTACCTGGCCCCGGCCGGGGCGGGCCGGGCCGGCGACGAGGGGGGCGCCGCCTACACGACCGCCATCAGCCGCTGGTACTACGTCACCGGCGTCGACGTCCTCGGCGGCGCCGCGGGCAGCGTCGTCGCGTTCGGCGACTCCCTCACCGACGGAAACGGTTCCACCCCCGACACCAACCACCGCTGGCCCGACCGGCTCGCCGAACAGCTGCGCGCGGACCGGCTCGGCGTCCTCAACGCCGGCATCTCCGGCAACCGCCTGCTGCACGACGGCGCCGGCCCGAACGCCCTCGCCCGCCTGGACGCCGACGCGCTGGACCGGGCCGGAGTCCGGGTCCTGGTCGTCCTGGAGGGCATCAACGACATCAAGGGCACACCGACGGCCGACGACGTCACCGCGTACGCCGCCGCCTACCGCACGCTCGTCGCCCGCGCCCACGCCCGCGGCGTCCGGGTCATCGGCGTCACCCTCACCCCGTACCGCGGCTTCTCCGCCTACACGACCGCCCGGGAGGCGGTACGCCAGCAGGTGAACGCGTTCATCCGCACCGGCGGCGCCTTCGACGCGGTCGCCGACGCCGACGCCACCCTGCGCGACCCGGCCGACCCGACCCGCCTCCTGCCCGCCTACGACCCAGGCGACCACCTGCACTTCAACGACACCGGCATGGCGGCGGTCGCGGACACGGTCCGGCGAGTGCTCGGCGGAACGGGCTGAGGCACGGGGGGAGGGGCCCTTGCCCTGGGGGCTTGTCGCGGCGGGGCGGCTCAGCCCCACAGCACCGTCCCCAGCCACGCCCCCGCGATCAACAGGCAGGCGAACAGCTCGGTCAGCACACTGGAGCCGCCCGCAGGCATCGTCGTGCGCAGGGAAGCCATCGCCTCACCGTGCCCGCCGAGGCCGAGCCGCTCGTGCACCTAGATCCCCGCCACGAAGCCCGGCAGCGCGCCGAGCACCGGCAGCAGCACGAAGCCGAGCAGGGACCCCGCACCCGCGTACACCGCCATCCGCGGTGTGGCCCCGCCCTCGCGGAGCCGCCGCCTCGGCAGCGCCGCGCGCACCGCCAGCGACAGCAGCAGCCCCGCGCCGGCGCCCGCCAGGACGGCCCAGGCCAGCGGCCGCGGATCGGTCACCGCCCACCAGAGCACCGCGGCCCACACCAGCCACGACCCCGGCACACCGGGCACCAGCACTCCGCACAGGCCGAGCACGATGACCACGCCGACCAGCAGGAGTTCCCGCACTCCCATCTGCCCAGAGTGCCGGAGAAGCCGCGAAGCCGCAGGTCAAAGACGGGGCAGCGGGGGAGAGGAGGGGGAGGGGAGGGGGAGGGGAGGCTGAACCGGCCGGTGGACGGACTCGGGGACCGGCCGGCAGACGGTCTCAAGGGTTCGCCGGCAGACGGTCCCAAGCGCCGGCCGGCGCACGGTCGCGTCCGTCTCCCCGGCCCGGAACCGGCGCAGAGGATCGGCAGGCCACCCGCAGGCACCCGCAGAACACTAGGAGCGGGTCGTGCCGCCCGGCGGTCATCTCCCGTGTTTCGTACGGCTGTTCAGCCCGTCACTCGACGCGCCGTCGGACGCGGCCGGTGCGCCGGATTTTCCCGATGCCCCGTTTTCATACCGCCCGTGCGGTGGACAATGAGCGACATGAGCCAGCAGGGGGGAAGGCCCGGCCGTCCTGAGGACGACTGGTGGGGACAGCTGTACGACGACTCCACCGAAGACACGGGGCCCACGGCGGCGCCCGATTCCCTGGACGACCGGTTCGCCTCCGCGAAGCGCACGGTGACGGGCCGGCCGGCCACGGGAGCGCCGCCCGGACCGGGTACGTGGGACGGCACCGCCGACGCGGGCGGCGGCACCGGCGGGCCGCCCCGACGGGACGACCCCCCTGGGCGGCCGCTGCCCGGCCAGGCCGCGCTACCGGCCCAGCGCACCCCCGAGCCCCAGAACCCGCCGACACCCCCTGATCGCACGGGGCAGGAGAAGGCCCCCGCCCAGCGCACCGGTTGGTCCCCGCAGGACGCGTCCGCGTCACCGCCCGAGCCGCCGGACGTGTCCGCGTCGCCCCCCGAGCCGCCGGACGTGTCCGCGTCGCCCCCCGAGCCGCCGGACGTGTCCGCGTCGCCCCCCGAGCCGCCGGACCTGGAGG
>NZ_JNXR01000028.1:0-96355 GCF_000725475.1 Streptomyces durhamensis | reverse complement strand
CCCCAGCCCCCCCTAGGCCCCCTCGCCGATTACCCCCGCGTTCTCGCCGCGGCCGCCATCCACCGTGCCCCGGACCGGCTTGCCCGGCATCTCGTCACCGTCGCCGATGCCGTGCTGCCCTTCCTGCCCTGCGTGCTTCCCTGCGGTGAGGAGAAACCCTCGGCCGCCCACCGTGCCCGGCTCGCCCTTGCCGAAGCCGCCGGGACGGTGCTGGCCGGCGGCCTGTCCCTGCTCGGCATCGACGCACCCGAACACCTCTGAGGGCCCGGTGCACCGCCGCCCCGGAGAGAGACAGAGAGTCTGAGAGTCACGTCATGAGCCGTTCCGCCCACCCCGCCGGACCCCGTCACGCCGACGTCCTGCCCGAGGGGCACTACTCCGCGCCGCCCGCCGACCTCAACGTCCTCGACCAGAAGGTCTGGGCCCAGACCGTCGCGCGCGACGCCGACGGGGTCCTCACGGTCGGCGGCGTCGACGTCACCCGGCTCGCCGAGCTGTACGGCACGCCCGCCTACATCCTCGACGAGGCCGACTTCCGCGCCCGCGCGCGCGCCTGGCGTACCGCCTTCGGGGCCGACGCCGACGTGTTCTACGCCGGCAAGGCTTTCCTGTCCCGTGCCGTCGTGCGGTGGCTGAGCGAGGAGGGGCTGAACCTGGACGTCTGCTCCGGTGGCGAGCTGGCGACCGCCCTGTCCGCCGGGATGCCCGCCGAGCGCATCGCCTTCCACGGCAACAACAAGTCGGTGGACGAGATCGAGCGGGCCGTGCGCGCCGGTGTCGGGCGGATCGTGCTCGACTCCTTCCAGGAGATCGTGCGGGTGGCGCACATCGCGGAGTCCCTGGGCAAGCGGCAGAAGGTCCAGATCCGGATCACCGTCGGCGTCGAGGCTCATACGCACGAGTTCATCGCCACCGCCCACGAAGACCAGAAGTTCGGGATTCCGCTCGCCGGCGGGCAGGCCGCCGAGGCGGTGCGGCGGGCGCTTCAGCTCGACGGGCTGGAACTGATCGGCATTCACAGCCACATCGGGTCGCAGATCTTCGACATGTCCGGCTTCGAGGTCGCCGCCCACCGCGTCGTCGGGCTGCTCCGGGAGATCCGGGACGAGCACGGCGTCGAACTGCCCGAGATCGACCTCGGCGGCGGGCTCGGGATCGCCTACACCAGCGCCGATGATCCCCGTGAGCCGCATGAGATCGCCAAGGCGCTCACCGAGATCGTGAGTCGCGAGTGCGACGCCGCCAAGCTGCGTACGCCCCGGATCTCCGTCGAGCCCGGGCGGGCCATCGTCGGTCCGACCGCCTTCACGCTCTACGAGGTCGGCACCGTCAAGCCGCTCGACGGGCTGCGGACGTACGTGTCGGTCGACGGGGGTATGTCCGACAACATCCGGACCGCTCTGTACGACGCCGAGTACAGCGTCGCCCTCGTCTCGCGCACCAGTGACGCCGAGCCGATGCTCGCGCGTGTCGTCGGCAAGCACTGCGAGAGCGGGGACATCGTGGTCAAGGACGCGTTCCTGCCCGCCGACCTGGCACCGGGTGACCTGATCGCCGTACCGGCCACCGGCGCGTACTGCAGGTCCATGGCCAGCAACTACAACCATGTGCTCCGGCCGCCCGTCGTCGCCGTGAAGGACGGCGAGGCCCGGGTGATCGTCCGGCGTGAGACGGAGGAGGACCTCCTGCGTCTCGACGTCGGGTGACCGCGGGAGCCCCGGGGCGGAAGATCTCCGGTCTGCCACCCCTGTACAAATGAAATAGATGTCTCACGATCCGGACGAAGGGTAGAAACTCCCGTCCGGTGAGTGAGACTGGTCCAACCGTAGACGGTATGAGGAAACGAGGTCGGATGATGCGTACGCGTCCGCTGAAGGTGGCGCTGCTGGGCTGTGGAGTGGTCGGCTCAGAGGTGGCGCGCATCATGACGACGCACGCCGACGACCTCGCCGCCAGGATCGGCGCCCCGGTCGAGCTCGCCGGGGTCGCCGTACGGCGGCCGTCCAGGGTGCGTGAGGGCATTCCGGCGGAGCTCGTCACTACCGACGCCACGGCCCTCGTCAAACGCGGGGACATCGACGTCGTCGTGGAGGTGATCGGGGGGATCGAACCCGCCCGTTCCCTCATCACCGCCGCGTTCGAGCACGGGGCCTCCGTCGTCTCCGCCAACAAGGCCCTGCTCGCCCAGGACGGCGCCGCCCTGCACGCCGCGGCGGAGGAGAACAACAAGGACCTCTACTACGAGGCCGCCGTCGCCGGTGCCATCCCGCTGATCCGCCCGCTGCGCGAGTCCCTCGCCGGCGACAAGGTCAACCGGGTGCTGGGGATCGTCAACGGCACCACCAACTTCATCCTCGACAAGATGGACTCCACGGGCGCCGGCTACCAGGAGGCCCTGGACGAGGCCACCGCGCTCGGGTACGCGGAGGCCGATCCGACCGCCGACGTCGAGGGGTTCGACGCCGCCGCCAAGGCCGCCATCCTCGCCGGGATCGCCTTCCACACGCGGGTGCGGCTGGACGACGTCTACCGCGAGGGCATGACCGAGGTCACCGCGGCCGACTTCCGCTCGGCCAAGGAGATGGGCTGCACCATCAAGCTGCTCGCCATCTGCGAGCGCTCCAAGGACGGGGCGTCCGTCACCGCGCGGGTGCACCCCGCGATGATTCCGCTGACCCACCCGCTCGCCTCCGTGCGCGGCGCGTACAACGCCGTCTTCGTGGAGTCGGACGCCGCCGGTCAGCTGATGTTCTACGGCCCCGGCGCCGGCGGTTCGCCGACCGCCTCGGCCGTGCTCGGCGACCTCGTCGCCGTCTGCCGCAACCGACTCAACGGCGCAACGGGGCCCGGTGAGTCGGCGTACGCCGCCCTGCCGGTCTCGCCGATGGGCGAGGTCGTCACGCGCTACCACATCAGCCTCGACGTCGCGGACAAACCGGGTGTTCTCGCCCAGGTCGCGACCGTGTTCGCCGAGCACGGGGTGTCGATCGATACGGTGCGCCAGCAGGGCAAGGACGGCGAGGCCTCCCTCGTCGTCGTCACCCACCGCGCGTCCGACGCCTCCCTCACCGGGACCGTCGAGGCGCTGCGCAAGCTCGACACCGTGCGGGGTGTCGCCAGCATCATGCGGGTTGAAGGAGAGTAACCAGCAATGACTCACCAGTGGCGCGGAATCATCGAGGAGTACCGGGACAGGCTGCCGGTATCCGACACCACGCCGGTCGTGACGCTCCGCGAGGGCGGCACGCCCCTCGTGCCCGCGCAGGTGCTCTCCGAGCGCACGGGCTGTGAGGTCCACCTGAAGGTGGAGGGGGCCAACCCCACCGGCTCCTTCAAGGACCGTGGCATGACCATGGCCATCTCGAAGGCCAAGGAGGAGGGGGCGAAGGCGGTCATCTGCGCCTCCACCGGCAACACGTCCGCCTCCGCCGCCGCCTACGCGGTGCGGGCCGGCATGGTTTCGGCCGTTCTCGTGCCGCAGGGCAAGATCGCGCTCGGCAAGATGGGCCAGGCCCTCGTGCACGGCGCGAAGATCCTCCAGGTCGACGGCAACTTCGACGACTGCCTCACCCTCGCCCGCTCGCTGAGCGAGAACTACCCGGTGGCGCTGGTCAATTCGGTCAACCCGGTGCGTATCGAGGGCCAGAAGACGGCCGCCTTCGAGATCGTGGACATGCTCGGCGACGCGCCCGACATCCACCTCCTCCCGGTCGGCAATGCGGGCAACATCACCGCCTACTGGAAGGGCTACCGGGAGTACGCCGCCGACGGCATCGCCACGAAGACCCCTCGCATGTGGGGCTTCCAGGCCTCCGGCAGCGCCCCGATCGTGCGCGGTGAGGTCGTCAAGGACCCCTCGACCATCGCCACCGCCATCCGCATCGGCAACCCGGCCTCCTGGCAGTACGCCCTCGCCGCGCGCGACGAGTCCGGTGGCGCCATCGACGAGGTGACGGACCGTGAAATCCTGCGCGCCTACCGCCTGTTGGCCGCGCAGGAGGGCGTCTTCGTGGAGCCCGCCTCCGCCGCCTCCGTGGCCGGTCTGCTCAAGGCCGCCGAGCAGGGCAGGGTCGACCCGGGCCAGAAGATCGTCTGCACGGTCACCGGCAACGGTCTGAAGGACCCCGACTGGGCTGTCGCCGGCGCCCCGCAGCCCGTCACCGTGCCGGTCGACGCGGCCGCCGCGGCCGAGCGCCTCGGCCTCGCCTGACGGTCCCGTCCGCCGCTGACAGGCGGAGATCCCTGTGGAGGGTGCACAGGGGGCTTACGACACGCATCGTGCGCCTCCTGTGCGCCCTATGTCGCCACAGAACCTTCCTTCGATAGGCTGTACTGAACCCGCCCACCGCATATGCCCTCGCGTGTGGCACGGGGCCGCGCCGTCTCCGCGCCCCGACGGGTCTTCGTACGTCATCGGATGTCCACCGGGTGGCCGTCGAACTCGATCGATCACCACTCGACAGTCACGCAGCTCAAGGAGAGTCAACGAGCGATGGCCGGTCCAGCGTTCCGCGCCGCCGCCGTCCGGGTGCGCGTTCCCGCCACCAGCGCCAATCTCGGCCCGGGCTTCGACGCCCTCGGCCTGGCGCTGGGGCTCTACGACGACGTGGTCGTCCGGGTGGCCGACACCGGGCTGCACATCGACATCGCGGGGGAGGGCGGCGAGACCCTTCCGCGTGACGAGTCTCACCTGCTCGTCCGCTCCCTGCGCACCGCCTTCGATCTGCTGGGCGGCCAGCCCCGCGGCCTGGAAATCGTCTGCGCCAACCGCATTCCGCACGGCCGCGGCCTGGGCTCCTCCTCCGCCGCCATCTGCGCCGGCATCGTCGCCGCCCGCGCCGTGACCATAGGCGGCGAGGCCCGTCTGGACGACGCGGCACTGCTGGAACTGGCCACCGAGATCGAAGGCCATCCGGACAACGTGGCCGCGTGTCTGCTCGGCGGCTTCACCCTGTCCTGGATGGAGGCCGGCGCCGCCCGGGCGATCAGGATGGAGCCGAACGATTCCATCGTTCCGGTGGTTTTCGTGCCCGGAAAGCCGGTTCTCACCGAGACCGCGCGCGGTCTGCTGCCGCGCACCGTGCCGCACGTCGACGCCGCCGTCAACGCGGGCCGTGCCGCCCTGCTCGTCGAGGCCCTCACCCGGCGCCCCGAGCTGCTGCTGCCCGCCACGGAGGACCGCCTCCACCAGGAGTACCGGGCCCCGGCCATGCCGGAGAGCACGGCGCTGGTGCAGCGGCTGCGCGCGGAGGGCGTCCCGGCCGTCATCTCGGGCGCCGGACCCACCGTCATGGCCCTCGCCGACGCCGGCACCGCCGACAAGGTGGAGGCCCTGGCCGGCACCGACTGGGCCGCCAACCGGCTGAGCCTGGACCTGCGGGGAGCGAGCGTGCTGCCGCTTGCGACCTGACACACGGTTGCCGGATTTGGAGAGGGGGAATGTTTGTTGGATCCGGTAGTGTTAATCTCAAGTCTGCACCCGACCCCACCATGGCGAGGTGCCTCGTGTCCCAGTCCGGGACAGACATTCTTCCGGGAGCCTCCCACGCCACTCCGTGTTCCGTGCGCCGTACCTGGGCAGTACGTCGTATGCGGACACTGAGCGGGCCGCCGGGCACGCTCCGGAATCGGTGCTACCACGCCACGTGACACTGGGTGCCACGGCTCGCGGAAGCGCCAATCACCGTACATTTCTTCCGCCGCTTTGGCGGACCACCGCCCCGGCACGGTTCACGGAAGACAGGACCGTAGCCGGACAGCACAACCGGTCGCCGAGCCAGACAGGCCGACGTCCGCTCCAGGGAAGGACCCTTCGTGAGCGACACCACCGATCTGATGGGCGCACGTGTCGAGGAGACCGCTGCCGCGCCCGCCACGGACGCCTCCGCGCCTGCCACCGGTGCCGGCTCCCGGCGGCGCCGTGGTACCGGCCTCGAGGGCATGGTGCTGGCCGAGCTGCAGCAGGTCGCCTCGGGCCTCGGTATCAGGGGCACCGCGCGGATGCGCAAGAGCCAGCTGATCGAGGTCATCAAGGAGGCGCAGGCCGCCGGGGGCGCCGCCCCCAAGGCCGAGGCCACCACCGAGACCAAGCCCAAGCGCCGCGCCACCTCCAAGGCCCGTACGGGTGAGGCCGCCGTCGACGGCGAGAAGAAGGCCGAGGCCCCCGCCGAGCAGGCCGTGGCCCAGCAGCAGATCGAGATCCCCGGCCAGCCGGCCTCCGACGACGCCCCGACCGAGCGCCGTCGCCGCCGCGCCACCGCCGAGGCCGGCAGCCCCGCCGCGAGCGGCGCCGAGACGATCGCCGCCGAGGCGAAGACCGAGTCCAAGGCCGAGACGCCCGCGCAGCAGGGCGAGGCCAAGGGCGACGCCGGTGACGGCGAGGGCCGCGGCCGCCGGGACCGCCGCGAGCGCGGCCGTGACCGCGACCGTGACCGCCGTGGCAAGGGCGACGACCAGCAGGGCGGCGGCCGTCAGGACCGTCAGGACCGTCAGCAGCAGGGTCAGCAGCAGGGCGGCGGCCGTCAGGACCGCAACGCCGGCCCGCAGGACGACGACGACTTCGAGGGCGGCCGTCGTGGCCGTCGCGGCCGCTACCGCGACCGCCGTGGCCGCCGTGGCCGCGACGACATGGCAGTCGAGCCGCAGCTCGCCGAGGACGACGTCCTGATCCCGGTCGCGGGCATCCTGGACATCCTCGACAACTACGCCTTCATCCGGACCTCCGGTTACCTGCCGGGTCCGAACGACGTGTACGTCTCCCTCGCCCAGGTCCGCAAGAACGGCCTGCGCAAGGGTGACCACATCACCGGTGCGGTCCGCCAGCCGAAGGAGGGCGAGCGCCGCGAGAAGTTCAACGCGCTGGTCCGCCTCGACTCCGTCAACGGCATGGCGCCCGAACACGGCCGTGGCCGCCCGGAGTTCAACAAGCTGACCCCGCTCTACCCGCAGGACCGCCTCCGCCTGGAGACGGACCCGGGCGTGCTCACCACCCGCATCATCGACCTGGTCTCGCCGATCGGTAAGGGCCAGCGCGGTCTGATCGTGGCCCCGCCGAAGACCGGTAAGACCATGATCATGCAGGCGATCGCCAACGCGATCACGCACAACAACCCCGAGTGCCACCTGATGGTCGTCCTCGTCGACGAGCGTCCCGAAGAGGTCACCGACATGCAGCGGTCGGTGAAGGGCGAGGTCATCTCCTCGACCTTCGACCGTCCGGCCGAGGACCACACGACGGTCGCCGAGCTCGCCATCGAGCGCGCCAAGCGGCTCGTCGAGCTGGGGCACGACGTGGTGGTGCTTCTCGACTCCATCACGCGTCTGGGCCGTGCCTACAACCTGGCCGCGCCTGCTTCCGGCCGCATCCTGTCCGGTGGTGTCGACTCGACCGCCCTGTACCCGCCGAAGCGGTTCTTCGGCGCGGCCCGGAACATCGAGGACGGCGGCTCGCTGACCATCCTCGCCACCGCGCTGGTGGACACCGGGTCCCGCATGGACGAGGTGATCTTCGAGGAGTTCAAGGGCACCGGCAACATGGAGCTCAAGCTCGACCGGAAGCTCGCCGACAAGCGCATCTTCCCGGCGGTGGACGTGGACGCGTCCGGTACCCGTAAGGAAGAGATCCTGCTCGGCAACGAGGAGCTGGCCGTCGTCTGGAAGCTCCGCCGTGTCCTGCACGCGCTGGACCAGCAGCAGGCGATCGAGCTCCTGCTGGACAAGATGAAGCAGACCAAGTCGAACGTCGAGTTCCTGATGCAGATTCAGAAGACGACGCCGACGCCGGGTAACGGCGACTAGTCGAAGGGGACTTCCCCGCCGCGCCCCCGGGTCGCCGAGGCCGCCCCCCGTCCGTAAGTGACGGGGGGCGGCCTTTTGGCGCTGAGAGGTACGGGAACGCACCACGCGCCCCTTCCCTCACCTCTCCCCCTGGGGGTCCTCCCTTGCTCATGCCCCTGCCCGGGCGGCACAGACGGCGTATACGTGTCGGCCTGCCCCTCGCCGCGGCCGGTGTCGCCGCCGCCGTGACCGCCGCGCTGCTGACGGCCTCCGCCGGTGCCGCCACCGCGCTGCCGAAACCGGCCGGCAGCCCCGTCGTCAGTCAGCCGTCCCAGGCCACCCTGGCGCAGCGCATCGCCGGGGCCGACCGCACCAGCGCGCCGACGACGAGCGGCAGCCCGTCGCCCGTCTCGCCGAAGGTCGTCGGCGGCAACGAGACCACCATCTCCGCGGCGCCCTGGATGGCCCAGCTCTGGTACGACGACGACAAGGGCACCGCCGACACCAGCGACGACGTGGGCTTCTTCTGCGGCGGCTCGGTCGTGTCGCCGACGAAGATCCTCACCGCGGCGCACTGCGTCAAGGGCTACGACTGGAACAAGCACGGCGCCGTCGTCACGGGCACCGACCAGCTGCCCACCACCGGCTCCGGCGGCTCCGCGGACCTGCACGGCGGCCAGGCCACGGGGGTCCTGCGCCAGTGGAACCACCCGTCGTACAGCGCGACGGCCATCGACAACGACATCGCCGTCCTCACCCTGGACGTCCCGGTCAGCGCCCCGCCGATCCGGATGACCACGTCCGGCGACACCGCCTCCTACGCCGGCGGTACCAGCGCCACCGTCTACGGCTGGGGCCGCACCAGCTCCACCAGCGACGACATCTCCCAGACGCTGGAGACCGGCACGCTGACCCTGCACGCCGACAGCACCTGTACGGGGGTCTACGGCAGCGAGTACGTCGCGGGGCACATGGTCTGCGCGGGCACGCAGTCCGGCAGTGACACCGGTACCCGGGCGAGCTGCAACGGCGACTCCGGCGGGCCGCTCGTGGTGGGCGGCCGGATCGTCGGCGTCGTCTCCTGGGGCGTGAAGGATTGTGTGGAGAAGGGCTACTACAGCGTCTTCACCAAGGTCTCCACGTACGTCGGCGCCGCCTACCCGCAGATCGACGACACCAACCTGAGCGCCGGTGACGGCAAGGCCGACCTCTTCGTGCGCAGCTCCTCCACGAAGACCGGCTACGAGAAGGACTCCACCGGCAGCTCGTTCGGCGCCCGGACCTCGCTGGGCGACTGGAGCGGCACCGACCTGGTGCTCCAGGCCGACCTCGACCGCGACGGCTACCAGGACTTCGTCTACCGGGTCAGCTCGGCCGGTGACGTGTACTGGGACCACTTCGTCCTCAACAGCGCCCGCACCGACGGGTCATGGGCCACGACGAAGATCTTCGGCGGCTGGGGGACCCGCAAGCGGATCGTCGTCGCGGGCGACCTCACCGGCGACTACAAGCCCGATGTGCTCTCCGTCGACTCGGGCGGCACGATGTGGCTGTACCCGGGCAACGGCAACGGCACCTTCGGCTCGCGGGTCGAGGTCGGCACCGGCTGGAACCAGTACGACTCGGTGCGCGGACACGGGGACCTGACCGGCGACGGCAAGGCCGACCTGCTCGCCCGCCAGGCCGGCACCGACGACCTGTACCTGTACAAGGGCACCGGCAGGTCCGGCTCGGGCGCCTTCTCCGCCCGGATCAAGGTGCGCAGCGCCTGGACCGGCTACGACGCCTTCGACGCGGTCGGCGACGTCAGCGGCGACGGCAGGGCCGACTTCCTGGCCCGCACCCCGGGCGGCACCCTGTATCTGTACAAGGGCACCGGAAAGGCCACAAGCGAGATCTTTGCCACAAGGATCTCGGCCGGAACCGGCTTCCAGGCGTACGACATCTGGGGCTGAAACCGCAGGTGAGCGCGGTCCGCTCGCACGGAGTGACTACACAGGGTGCCCATCGCCGTACGCGATGGGCACTTTTGCGTCGTGCAACTCTTTCCCGAGTTTCTCCGTCTGACCCTGCGGAGCGACGATGGAGCGGTACCGACCGCGCCTGACCCTGAAAGCAGGGGGTATCCGACCGACGAGACCTAGGAGCGATGTTGTCCGCCCAGACCACGCCGGAGCCCGTCATACCCGAGCCGGGCGCGACCGGTTCCCGCACGCGAGGCAAGGGCCGCCGCCGCAAGGCCCGCAGCAAGGGCCGCAAGGCCCTGCTGGCCACGGCCTGGACGGCCGCGGGTGTGGTGGTGCTGGGGGGCACGGGCGTCGGGTACCTGTACTTCAAGCTCAACGGCAACCTCAAGAGCGTGGACATCGACCAGGCCCTCGGCAACGACCGGCCCTCGAAGATCGACAACGGCTCCGAGAACATCCTGGTCCTCGGCTCGGACACCCGCTCCGGCTCCAACAAGAAGCTCGGCGGCGGTGTCGACGACGGCAGCGCCCGCTCCGACACGGCGATGATCGTCCACGTCTACGAGGGCCACAAGAAGGCCAGCGTGGTCTCCGTCCCGCGGGACACCCTGATCGACCGGCCCCGGTGCACCGACACCAAGGGCACGACGCACCCGGCCGCGTCCGGCGTGATGTTCAACGAGGCCTACGGCACCGGCGGCGCGGCCTGCGCGGTGAAGACCGTCGAGTCGATCACCGGTATCCGCATGGACCACTACCTGGAGGTCGACTTCGCGGGCTTCCAGAAGCTGATCGACGACCTCGGCGGAGTCCCGGTCACCACGACCAAGCGCATCGACGACCCGCAGAGCCATCTGAAGCTGCCGGCCGGCACCCACACCCTGAGCGGGCAGCAGGCCCTCGGTCTGGTCCGCACCCGGCACGGCGTCGGCGACGGCTCCGACCTGGGCCGGATCCAGCTCCAGCAGGCCTTCGTCAAGGCGCTGATCAACCAGGTCAAGCACGTCGGCGTCTTCACCAGCCCGAAGAAGCTGTACGACCTGGCCGACACCGCCACCAAGACCGTCACCACCGACTCCGAGATCGGCTCGGTCAACTCCCTGATCGACTTCGCCAACGGTCTCAAGGGCATCGGCCCCAAGAAGATGACCATGGTCACCATGCCGGTCGAGTACGACCCGGCCAACCCCAACCGGGTCCTGATGCAGAAGGCGAAGGCCCAGCTGGTGTGGGACGCCCTGAAGAACGACCGCCCGATCCCGAAGTCGGCCACAAAGGGCACGGCCACGGGCGAGGCCAAGGGCGTGGTGGACGCGCCGTGAGGGGCGCGGAGCCGTACCGGTATGCGGCTCACCCGCGGGAATAGAACATCCGCACCCCTGGTTTGGGTGGATGGCCCCAGTCCTGGCAGACTGGTACGTCGGCTCCGGTTCACGTTCCCGCATCCCGCGGCAGCGACCCGGCGCCCTCCCGAAATCCTAGGAGACACCTTGAAGCGCGACATCCACCCCGCGTACGTCGAGACGCAGGTCAGCTGCACCTGCGGCGCGTCGTTCACCACCCGCAGCACCATCGAGTCCGGCACCATCCGGGCCGAGGTCTGCTCCGAGTGCCACCCGTTCTACACGGGCAAGCAGAAGATCCTCGACACCGGTGGCCGTGTGGCCCGCTTCGAGGCCCGCTTCGGCAAGGCCGCCGGCTCCAAGAAGTAGCGAGCCCCATTTCGCCGGTCCACGGCCGCACGCCCCCGCTTCGGGCGTGCGCCGGGACCGGCGTTTTTGGTCGCCCGCCAGCCCTTCACCCGCAGTACAGGAGCCCAAGATGTTCGAGGCCGTCGACGAACTCGTCGCCGAACACGCCGATCTGGAGAAGAAGCTCGCCGATCCGTCGGTCCACGCCGACCAGGCGAACGCGCGCAAGCTGAACAAGCGCTACGCCGAGCTCACCCCGATCGTCGCCACGTACCGCTCCTGGAAGCAGACCGGCGACGACACGGAGACCGCGCGCGAGCTTGCCGCCGAGGACCCCGACTTCGCGGCCGAGGTCAAGGAGCTGGAGAAGCAGCGCGAGGAGCTGACCGAGCGCCTGCGCTTCCTGCTGATCCCGCGCGACCCGAGTGACGACAAGGACGTCATCCTGGAGATCAAGGCGGGCGCGGGCGGCGACGAGTCGGCGCTGTTCGCCGGCGACCTGCTGCGCATGTACCTGCGCTACGCCGAGCGCGCCGGCTGGAAGACCGAGATCATCGACGCCACCGAGTCCGAGCTGGGCGGCTACAAGGACGTCCAGGTCGCGGTGAAGGCCCGCGGCCAGCTCGAACCCGGCCAGGGCGTGTGGGCGCGGCTGAAGTACGAGGGCGGTGTGCACCGCGTGCAGCGCGTGCCGGCCACCGAGTCCCAGGGCCGTATCCACACCTCGGCCGCCGGTGTCCTCGTCACCCCCGAGGCCGAGGAGGTGGACGTGGAGATCAACCCGAACGACCTGCGGATCGACGTCTACCGCTCCTCCGGCCCGGGCGGCCAGTCCGTCAACACCACCGACTCCGCGGTGCGCATCACGCACCTTCCGACCGGTGTCGTCGCCTCCTGCCAGAACGAGAAGAGCCAGTTGCAGAACAAGGAGCAGGCTCTGCGTATCCTGCGCTCCAGGCTGCTCGCGGCGGCGCAGGAGGAGGCCGAGCGGGAGGCCGCCGACGCCCGCCGCAGCCAGGTCCGCACGGTCGACCGCTCCGAGAAGATCCGCACCTACAACTTCCCGGAGAACCGCATCTCGGACCACCGCGTCGGCTTCAAGGCGTACAACCTGGACCAGGTCCTGGACGGCGACCTCGACCCGGTGATCCAGGCCTGCGTCGACGCCGACTCGGCGGCGAAGCTGGCGGCCGCGTAAGACACGTACGCACGTACGAACACGAGTACGAGTACGACACGGAGGACTCGCGTGAACCTGCTGCTCGCGGAGGTGGCCCAGGCCACCCAGCGGCTGGCCGACGCCGGCGTGCCCTCGCCGCGCACCGACGCGGAGGAGCTCGCCGCGTTCGTGCACGGCGTGAAGCGCGGTGAACTGCACTCCGTGAAGGACGCGGACTTCGACGCCCGGTACTGGGAGGTCATCGCCCGGCGCGAACAGCGCGAGCCGCTGCAGCACATCACCGGGCGGGCCTACTTCCGCTACCTGGAGCTGCAGGTCGGGCCGGGCGTCTTCGTACCGCGCCCGGAGACCGAGTCCGTGGTCGGCTGGGCCATAGACGCCGTGCGCGCCATGGACGTGGTCGAGCCGTGCATCGTCGACCTGTGCACCGGCTCCGGCGCCATCGCGCTGGCCCTCGCCCAGGAGGTCCCGCGCTCGCGCGTGCACGCCGTGGAGCTCTCCGAGGACGCCCTGGTGTGGACCCGCAAGAACGTGGCGGGCTCCAGGGTGGACCTGCGCCAGGGCGACGCCCTGACCGCCTTCCCGGACCTCGACGGCCAGGTCGACCTGGTCATCTCCAACCCGCCGTACATCCCGCTCACCGAGTGGGAGTACGTCGCCCCGGAGGCCCGCGACTACGACCCCGAGCTGGCGCTGTTCTCGGGCGAGGACGGCCTCGACCTGATCCGGGGCATCGAGCGCACCGCGCACCGCCTCCTGCGCCCCGGCGGGGTCGTCGTGATCGAGCACGCCGACACCCAGGGCGGCCAGGTGCCGTGGATCTTCACCGAGGAACGGGGCTGGGCCGACGCGGCCGACCACCCCGACCTCAACAACCGCCCCCGGTTCGCGACCGCCCGCAAGGCGCTGCCGTGACCGCCCCGACGGCAGTGATTGCCGAAGCCCCGCATTCCGTGTACGAGGAGGCCCGCTAGACATGGCACGGCGATACGACACCAACGACGCGACCGACCGCGCGACGGGTCTGCGCGAGGCCGCGTCCGCCGTCCGCCGGGGCGAGCTGGTGGTGCTGCCGACCGACACGGTGTACGGCATCGGCGCCGACGCGTTCTCCTCGGAGGCCGTCGCCGACCTGCTGGCCGCCAAGGGCCGGGGCCGCAACATGCCCACCCCTGTCCTGATCGGCTCCCCGAACACCCTGCACGGCCTTGTCACGGACTTCTCCGAGCTGGCCTGGGAACTGGTCGACGCCTTCTGGCCGGGCGCCCTCACGCTGGTCGCCAAGCACCAGCCGTCCCTGCAGTGGGACCTGGGCGACACCCGGGGCACGGTGGCCGTCCGCATGCCCCTGCACCCGGTCGCGATCGAGCTGCTGACCGAGGTCGGCCCGATGGCCGTCTCCTCCGCCAACCTCACCGGGCACCCGGCGCCGGAGGACTGCGACGCCGCGCAGGAGATGCTCGGCGACTCCGTCTCCGTCTACCTGGACGGCGGTCCGACCCCCGGCAACGTCCCGTCCTCCATCGTCGACGTCAGCGGCCGGGTGCCGGTCCTGCTGCGTGAGGGCGCGCTGTCGCCGGAGGAGCTGCGCAAGGTCGTACCCGACCTCGAGGTGGCGAATTGACGGCCCCTGAGGCGGGGCGTGGCATAGGCAACGGGGAGCGCACGGCGGAGATCACGACGACGTTCGTCGGGCTCCCGCGCGACAGCTTCCGCATCCTCCACGTCAGCACCGGCAATGTGTGCCGCTCGCCCATCACCGAGCGGCTGACCCGGCATTTCGTCGCCGAGCGGCTCGGCGTGCTCGGCGGCGGGCTGATCGTGGAGAGCGCGGGCACCTGGGGCCACGAGGGCGCACCGATGGAGGCCAACGCGGAGACCGTGCTGGCCGAGTTCGGCGCGGACACCTCCGGCTTCGTCGGCCGGGAGCTGCTGGACGAGCACGTGATCATGGCCGACCTGGTGCTGACCGCGACCCGTGACCACCGCGCCCAGGTCATCTCCATGGGCCACTCGGCGGGCCTGCGCACCTTCACGCTGAAGGAGTTCACCCGCCTGGTCCGCGCGATAGACCCCGCCACGCTGCCGCCCCTGGAGGACGGGGTGGTCGCGCGGGCGCGTGCGCTGGTGCGCGCCGCGGCGGCTCTACGCGGGTGGCTGCTCGCGCCCACGGCCGAGGCGGACGAGGTGTACGACCCCTACGGCGCGCCGCTGCCGTTCTTCCGCTCCGTCGGCGACGAGATACACCAGGCGCTGGACCCGGTGGTGACGGCGCTGACGGGGATCGCGGCGCGGGCGTAGGCCCGCCCGGCAGCCCCCGCGTCCCCATGCGGCCCCATGACCGGGCGTACCGGACATACCCGGCCTACATTGGGAACACGTCACCACCGACCGTCCGGGAGCCCGTCATGTCGGTCACCCCTACCCTCGAGACCGACGTCCTGCGGCGGCAGGACCCGGCGATGGCCGAGCTCCTGCTCGCGGAACGCGACCGGCAGTCGACCACGCTGCAGCTGATCGCCGCCGAGAACTTCTGCTCCCCGGCCGTGCTCGCCGCCCTCGGGTCGCCGCTCGCCAACAAGTACGCCGAGGGCTACCCCGGCGCCCGGCACCACGGCGGCTGCGAGATCGTCGACGTCGCCGAACGCGCCGCCATCGACCGGGCCAGGGAACTCTTCGGCGCCGAACACGCCAACGTCCAGTCCCACTCGGGCTCTTCGGCCGTCCTGGCCGCCTACGCGGCCCTGCTGCGCCCCGGGGACACCGTCCTCGCCCTCGGCCTGCCCTACGGCGGCCACCTCACCCACGGCTCGCCCGCGAACTTCTCCGGCCGCTGGTTCGACTTCGTGGGGTACGGGGTGGACGCCGAGACCGGGCTCGTCGACCACGACCAGGTGCGGCACCTGGCCCTGGGCCACCGGCCCAAGGCGATCGTCTGCGGCTCCATCGCCTATCCCCGGCACTTCGACTACGCCTTCTTCCGCGAGGTCGCCGACGAGGTCGGGGCCTACCTGATCGCGGATGCCGCCCATCCGATCGGGCTGGTCGCCGGCGGAGCGGCGCCGAATCCGGTGCCGTACGCCGACATCGTGTGCGCGACCACGCACAAGGTGCTGCGCGGGCCGCGCGGCGGGATGATCCTGTGCGGGAGCGATCTGGCCGAGCGCGTCGACCGGGCGGTGTTCCCGTTCACCCAGGGCGGTGCGCAGATGCACACCATCGCCGCGAAGGCCGTCGCGTTCGGCGAGGCGGCAACCCCGGCGTTCGCCGCGTACGCCCATCAGGTGGTCGCGAACGCGCGGGTGCTGGCCGGTCACCTGGCCGCCGAGGGCCTCGCCGTCATCACCGGCGGCACGGACACCCACCTGATCACCGCCGACCCCGCCCCGCTCGGCGTGGACGGCCGCACGGCACGCGGCCGGCTCGCCGCCGCCGGGATCGTACTGGACTGCTGTGCGCTGCCGCACGGCGACGGCCGCGGGCTGCGGCTGGGCACGGCGGCGGTGACCACGCAGGGCATGGGGGAGGCGGAGATGGTGCGGATCGCGGCGCTGATGGCGGCCGTGCTGCGCGGCGAGAGCGACCCGGCCCCGGCGCGGGACGAGGTGCGCGCGCTGACCGCCGGTTTTCCGCCGTATCCGGGCTGAACGGGGGTAGGCGGGTCTCGTACATCCGGATGTGGGCCGTGGTCCACAGCCGCCCGTGCAACCATCGTGGCTACCCGGAAGTCCCCATCCGTATACGTGCATCGCTAGGGTGTGGGGCTGTGATGGCCAGCGAGACCTGTGGGGAAGCCCGTGCGTGAATACCTGCTGACGCTCTGTGTCACGGCCGCGGTGACGTATCTGCTGACAGGGCCGGTACGCAAGTTCGCGATCGTGGCCGGGGCGATGCCGGAGATCCGGGCGCGTGACGTGCACCGGGAACCCACTCCGCGCCTCGGCGGTATCGCCATGTTCTTCGGCCTGTGCGCGGGCCTGCTGGTCGCGGACCACCTGACCAACCTCAACGAGGTCTTCGCGAAGTCGAACGAGCCGCGGGCGCTGCTCTCCGGCGCGGCCCTGATCTGGCTGATCGGCGTCCTGGACGACAAGTTCGAGATCGACGCGCTGATCAAGCTGGGCGGCCAGATGATCGCCGCGGGTGTGATGGTCGTCCAGGGTCTGACGATCCTGTGGCTGCCCATCCCCGGCGTCGGCAACGTGGCGCTGACCCAGTGGCAGGGCACGCTGCTGACCGTCGCGCTCGTCGTCATCACGATCAACGCGGTGAACTTCGTGGACGGCCTCGACGGTCTCGCGGCCGGCATGGTCTGCATCGCCGCGGCCGCGTTCTTCCTGTACGCCTACCGCGTCTGGGTGTCGTACGGCATCGAGGCCGCCGCCCCCGCCACGCTGTTCGCGGCCATCCTGATGGGCATGTGCCTGGGCTTCCTGCCCCACAACATGCATCCCGCGCGGATCTTCATGGGCGACTCCGGCTCCATGCTGATCGGCCTGGTGCTGGCCGCCGGCGCGATCTCGATCACCGGCCAGCTCGACCCGGACGCGCTGAACCTGTACGCGGGTTCGGAGAAGGCCGCGGTGCACCAGACGGTGCCGGTGTACATCCCGCTGCTGCTCCCGCTGACGATCATCGCGGTGCCCGCGGCGGACCTGGTCCTGGCGATCGTCCGCCGTACCTGGCGCGGCCAGTCGCCGTTCGCCGCGGACCGCGGGCATCTGCACCACCGCCTGCTGGAGATCGGCCACTCGCACAGCCGGGCCGTGCTGATCATGTACTTCTGGTCGGCGCTGATCGCCTTCGGGACGCTGGCGTACTCGGTCAACTCCGCGTCGATGTGGATCGTGCTCGGTGTGGTGTTCCTCAGCGCGATCGGTCTGATCCTGCTGCTGCTCCCGCGCTTCACCCCGCGTGTGCCGGTGTGGGCGCAGCGGTTCGTGCCGCCGCGCTACCGCCGCCGGCGCGCTGCCGTGCAGGGCGCCGCCGTGGCCGCGGAGGCGGCTGCGCCGGAGGTGGCGCGGGAGACCGGGGAACGGGCCCCTGTCACCGCCGGAGTGGCGGGCGTCAACGGAGCGACCGCCATCGGCCCCCGATCGCGTTTCCTTGATCGCGGCTAAGCCGGTCAAGGTAAGAATCTGACGAGAGCATTGCCAACTCGTGGGGGTGCAAAGCTCCCAATACCAGACAAGTGGGCGCGGTTTTTGCACAGACGGGCACTGTCACTCTCATGTGTGACAGCAAGCACACCTAGCAGGTAAAGACCTCATCAAATAGTTTGTGATACGGTTCACGAGAACCCCGGATAGAGCCGAAGGATCTGAGTGCGACGGTCCATTGGTGTGAGGTCTCGATCACTCAGCCCGGGACTACGCTCGTCCATGACGACACCCTGCCCCCTTGTGAAAGCGGAGTTGCCGCCATGCCGTCCAAAGACGCCCGGAACCTTCTGCAGATCGCTGTGCCCACAGCGGCTGCGGGTGCGATCGCCGTCGCCGTGAGCGCCGCGGTCGCGGGGGGCAAGGGTGCGCTCGGCGCGGCCGTCGGCACGGTGCTGGCCATCCTGTTCATGGGTATCGGCCTGTACGTGCTGCAGTGGACGGCAAAAACGCTCCCGCAGCTGTTCCAGATGATGGGGCTGATGCTCTACGTCGCCCAGCTGCTGCTCCTCCTGATCTTCGTCGCCGTCTTCAAGGACACCTCTCTCTTCAATCCGAAGACGTTCGCCGTGTCGCTCGTCGTCGCGACCGTCGTATGGATGGCCGCGCAGGCTCGTGCGCATCTGAAGGCCAAGATCTTCTACATCGATCCGGACTCGGAGAAGAGCGAGAAGCCCGAGAAGACAGGGCCGTCGTCGTGAGGGGTAGGGGCGGGATAAAGGCTTGTGAGATCTCCTGCTATCGTCCGGTGCCAACTGCGGCATCGCGGGCGCGGGCATCTGAGCTGACGCCTGCTCGATCGCGAGGCTCGATGCCCCCCAGCCGCCCCCACATCCGTAACACCAGTCCGGTGCCGATCCGCGGCCGTGTGCCGCGCCGACACAACGAGGTTGCCGTACCCATGCGTCATGCCGAAGGAGCCCGCGGTGAGTGCTGACCAGACCCAGCTCGCCTTCGACTGGAGTTGTCGGATCATGTCCGACAACGGGTGCGGTTTCCCGGCCCCGGGCCTGCAGTCCTTCCTCTTCAAGCCATTGGTCACGGTCGGCGGCTTCGAGTTCAACAAGGTGATGCTGCTCGCGCTCATCACCACCGTGCTCGTCATCGGCTTCTTCTGGGCCGCCTTCGGCAAGGCCAAGGTCGTCCCGGGCAAGCTGCAGATGATCGGCGAGGCCGGCTACGACTTCGTGCGCCGCGGCATCGTGTACGAGACCCTCGGCAAGCGGGAGGGCGAGAAGTACGTCCCGCTCATGGTCTCGCTGTTCTTCTTCATCTGGATCATGAACATCTGGTCCGTGATCCCGCTGGCCCAGTTCCCGGTGGCCTCGGTCATCGCCTTCCCGGCGGTGCTGGCTGCGCTCGTCTACGTCACCTGGGTCGTGCTCACCTTCAAGAAGCACGGCTTCGTCGGCTTCTTCAAGAACGTCACGGGCTACGACAAGTCGCTGGGCGGCGTGCTGCCGCTCGTCATGGTCATCGAGTTCTTCTCGAACCTGCTGGTCCGGCCGTTCACGCACGCGGTGCGACTCTTCGCCAACATGTTCGCCGGTCACCTGATGCTGGTCATGTTCACCGTGGCCTCCTGGTACCTCCTGAACAGCTGGCTGATCGTGGGCGCCGGCGTCTCCTTCGTGATGACGATGGCCATGATCCTCTTCGAGCTCTTCGTCCAGGCCGTCCAGGCATACGTCTTCGTGCTGCTGGCCTGCTCCTACATTCAGGGCGCTCTCGCCGAGCACCACTGAGCCGTACCACCCCGCCAACCCCCAGACGTCCGGTGGCCAACCCCCACCGGTCCAGTAAAGAGAAGGAAGAACCGGCATGTCCGCTCTCCAGACCCTTGCCGCCACCGCTGGTGTCCACGGTTCCCTCGGCTCCATCGGCTACGGTCTCGCCGCGATCGGCCCCGGCATCGGCGTCGGCATCATCTTCGGTAACGGCACCCAGGCGCTGGCCCGTCAGCCCGAGGCGGCCGGTCTGATCCGTGCCAACCAGATCCTGGGCTTCGCGTTCTGTGAGGCGCTCGCCCTCATCGGCATCGTTATGCCGTTCGTGTTCGGTCGGTAATCAACCACCCACCGACACGTTTCGACGAAAGGCACTGATGTGATCGCCAACCTGGCACAGCTGGCGGCCGAGGAGACCGAGCAGAACCCGCTCATCCCGGCCGGTCCCGAGCTGCTCGTCGGCACCATCGCCTTCGCCATCGTGTTCTTCTTCTTCTGGAAGAAGCTGCTTCCGAACATCAACAAGGTTCTGGAGGAGCGCCGCGAACACATCGAAGGCGGCATCGAAGAAGCCGAGCGCATGAAGGTCGAGGCCCAGGGCGTCCTGGAGCAGTACAAGGCCCAGCTCGCCGAGGCACGGCACGAGGCCGCGCGTCTGCGCCAGGAGGCGCAGGAGCAGGGTGCCGCGCTCATCGCCGAGATGCGGGCCGAGGGCCAGCGGCAGCGCGAGGAGATCGTCACCGCCGGTCACGCCCAGATCGAGGCCGACCGCAAGGTCGCCGCGTCCGCACTGCGTCAGGACGTCGGCAAGCTCGCCACCGAACTGGCCGGCAAGCTCGTCGGCGAGTCCCTTGAGGACCACGCCCGGCAGAGCCGTGTGATCGACCGCTTCCTCGACGAGCTCGAGGAGAAGGCCGAGGCCACGCGATGAACGGAGCGAGCCGCGAGGCCCTGGCAGCCGCACGGGAGCGTCTCGACGCGCTGACGGACTCCACGTCCGTGGACGCCGTGTCGCTCGCCGACGAGCTGGCGGCCGTCACCGCGCTGCTCGACCGCGAGGCCGGCCTGCGCCGGGTCCTCACCGACCCGGCGCAGCCCGCAGAGGCCAAGGCGCAGCTGGTGGAGCGTCTGATCGGTGGACAGGTCAGCGGTGCCACCGCCGACCTGGTGGCCGGCATGGCACGCACGCGCTGGTCGCAGTCCCGCGACCTGGTCGACGCGCTGGAGGAGCTGGCGAGCATCGCCGACCTCACCGCCGCGGAGAAGACGGGCACGCTCGACGACGTCGAGGACGAGCTGTTCCGGTTCGGCCGGATCGTCGCCTCGAACACCGAGCTGCGCGCCGCGCTCACCGACCGCGCCGCCGGCGGCCAGGCCAAGACCGAGCTGCTGCACCAGCTGCTGGGCGGACGGGCCAAGCCCGCCACCGAGCGTCTGGTCGCGCGCCTCGTGACCGCGCCGCGGGGACGTAGCCTGGAAGCGGGACTGGAGTCCCTGTCCAAGCTCGCCGCCGAGCGCCGGGACCGTCTGGTGGCGATCGTCACCTCGGCGGTGCCGCTGAGTGACCCGCAGAAGCAGCGCCTGGGTGACGCCCTCGCGAAGCTCTACGGCCGCCGGATGCACCTCAACCTGGACGTGGACCCCGACGTGATCGGCGGGATCCGGGTACAGGTCGGCGACGAGGTCATCAACGGCTCCCTCGCGGACCGTTTGGACGACGCCGCCCGCCGCATGGCGAGCTAGCAGTAACTCGACCGTTCGAGAAAAGCAGTACGTAATTACGGCCCTGGTTGGGCCGTGCAGAGGATTCACCTCTTACAGGGGGGAGTCCCCATCCCCCCCAAGTGAAACTTCGGGCCCAACAAGGAGAGCAGGGAACCCAGATGGCGGAGCTCACGATCCGGCCGGAGGAGATCCGGGACGCGCTGGAGAACTTTGTCCAGTCGTACAAGCCGGACGCGGCCTCGCGCGAGGAGGTCGGTACGGTCACCCTTGCCGGCGACGGCATCGCGAAGATCGAGGGTCTTCCCTCGGCCATGGCCAACGAACTGCTGAAGTTCGAGGACGGCACCCTCGGCCTCGCCCTCAACCTCGAGGAGCGCGAGATCGGTGCCATCGTCCTCGGTGAGTTCAGCGGCATCGAGGAGGGTCAGCCGGTGCAGCGCACCGGTGAGGTCCTCTCCGTCGCGGTCGGCGAGGGCTACCTCGGCCGTGTCGTCGACCCGCTCGGCAACCCGATCGACGGCCTCGGCGAGATCGAGACGTCCGGCCGCCGCGCCCTCGAGCTGCAGGCCCCCACGGTCATGCAGCGCAAGTCGGTGCACGAGCCGATGGAGACCGGCTACAAGGCCGTCGACGCGATGACCCCGATCGGCCGTGGTCAGCGTCAGCTGATCATCGGTGACCGCCAGACCGGCAAGACCGCCCTGGCCGTCGACACGATCATCAACCAGCGCGACAACTGGCGCACCGGCGACCCGAAGAAGCAGGTCCGCTGCATCTACGTCGCCATCGGCCAGAAGGGCTCCACCATCGCCGGCGTGCGCCGCGCGCTGGAGGAGAACGGCGCCCTGGAGTACACGACCATCGTCGCCGCCCCGGCGTCCGACCCGGCCGGCTTCAAGTACCTGGCGCCGTACACCGGTTCGGCCATCGGTCAGCAGTGGATGTACGAGGGCAAGCACGTCCTCATCATCTTCGACGACCTGTCGAAGCAGGCCGACGCCTACCGCGCCGTGTCCCTGCTGCTGCGCCGCCCGCCGGGCCGTGAGGCCTACCCGGGTGACGTCTTCTACCTGCACTCCCGGCTGCTGGAGCGCTGCGCCAAGCTCTCCGACGACATGGGTGCCGGTTCGATGACCGGTCTGCCGATCGTCGAGACCAAGGCCAACGACGTCTCGGCGTTCATCCCGACCAACGTCATCTCCATCACCGACGGCCAGTGCTTCCTGGAGTCGGACCTGTTCAACGCCGGTCAGCGTCCCGCGCTGAACGTCGGTATCTCCGTCTCCCGAGTCGGTGGTTCCGCCCAGCACAAGGCGATGCGCCAGGTCTCCGGCCGCCTGCGTGTGGACCTCGCCCAGTTCCGTGAGCTGGAGGCGTTCGCCGCCTTCGGTTCCGACCTGGACGCGGCCTCCAAGGCCCAGCTGGAGCGCGGTTCGCGCATGGTCGAGCTGCTCAAGCAGGACCAGTACCAGCCGATGGCCACCGAGGACCAGGTCGTCTCCGTCTGGGCCGGCACCAACGGCCGCATGGACGACGTGCCGGTCGCCGACATCCGCCGCTTCGAGAAGGAACTGATCGACTTCCTGCACCGGAAGCACCAGGGCCTGATGACCTCCATCAAGGAGGGCGCGAAGATGTCGAACGACACGATCCAGGCGATCGACGACGCGGTGGCCGAGTTCAAGAAGCAGTTCGAGACCTCGGACGGCAAGCTGCTCGGCGAGGACGTTCCTGCCGCTGCCGCCAAGTGACGTAAGGAAGGGACCTGACTCATGGGAGCCCAGCTCCGGGTCTACAAGCGTCGCATCCGATCCGTCAGCGCGACCAAGAAGATCACCAAGGCGATGGAGATGATCGCCGCCTCGCGCGTCGTCAAGGCGCAGCGCAAGGTGGCGGCCTCCACGCCCTACGCGACCGAGCTGACGCGCGCGGTCACGGCGGTCGGCACCGGTTCGAACACCAAGCACCCGCTCACCACGGAGACGGAGAACCCGACCCGTGCCGCGGTCCTGCTCCTCACGAGCGACCGCGGCCTGGCCGGCGCCTTCAACTCCAACGCCATCAAGACGGCGGAGCAGCTGACCGAGCGCCTGGAGCGCGACGGTAAGCAGGTCGACACGTACATCGTCGGCCGCCGCGGTGTCGCCCACTACAACTTCCGCGAGCGCAAGATCGCGGAGTCGTTCACGGGCTTCACCGACGAGCCGTCGTACGCGGACGCCAAGAAGGTCGCGGCGCCCCTGATCGAGGCGATCGAGAAGGACACGGCCGAGGGTGGTGTGGATGAACTCCACATCGTCTTCACCGAGTTCGTCTCGATGATGACGCAGACGGCGCTGGACGCCCGGCTGCTGCCGCTGCGCCTCGAAGAGGTCGCCGAGGAGGTTCACCCCAAGGGTGAGATCCTCCCGCTGTACGACTTCGAGCCGTCGGCGGAGGACGTCCTCGACGCCCTGCTGCCGCGCTATGTGGAGAGCCGGATCTACAACGCGCTGCTCCAGTCGGCCGCTTCGAAGCACGCCGCCACGCGGCGCGCGATGAAGTCGGCCACCGACAACGCGGGCGAGCTGATCAACACGCTCTCCCGTCTTGCCAACGCGGCCCGCCAGGCCGAAATCACCCAGGAAATCAGCGAGATCGTCGGTGGCGCGAGCGCCCTGGCCGACGCGACCGCGGGGAGTGACCGATAATGACCACCACTGTTGAGACCGCGACGGCTACGGGCCGCGTCGCCCGGGTCATCGGCCCGGTCGTCGACGTGGAGTTCCCCGTCGACGCGATGCCGGAGATCTACAACGCCCTGCACGTCGAGGTCGCCGACCCGGCGAACGCGGGCGAGAAGAAGACGCTGACCCTGGAGGTCGCCCAGCACCTGGGTGACGGCCTGGTCCGCACCATCTCCATGCAGCCGACCGACGGTCTGGTCCGCCAGGCCGCGGTGACGGACACCGGCAACTCCATCACGGTGCCCGTCGGCGACTTCACCAAGGGCAAGGTGTTCAACACCCTCGGTGAGGTGCTGAACGTCGACGAGCAGTACGAGGGCGAGCGCTGGGGCATCCACCGCAAGGCGCCGAACTTCGACGAGCTCGAGTCGAAGACCGAGATGTTCGAGACCGGCGTCAAGGTCATCGACCTGCTGACCCCGTACGTCAAGGGCGGCAAGATCGGCCTGTTCGGCGGCGCCGGCGTCGGCAAGACGGTGCTCATCCAGGAGATGATCTACCGTGTCGCCAACAACCACGACGGTGTCTCCGTGTTCGCCGGTGTCGGTGAGCGCACCCGTGAGGGCAACGACCTGATCGAGGAGATGTCGGACTCCGGCGTCATCGACAAGACCGCGCTGGTCTTCGGTCAGATGGACGAGCCCCCGGGCACCCGTCTGCGCGTCGCGCTGGCCGGCCTCACCATGGCCGAGTACTTCCGTGACGTCCAGAAGCAGGACGTGCTGTTCTTCATCGACAACATCTTCCGCTTCACGCAGGCCGGTTCCGAGGTCTCCACGCTGCTCGGCCGTATGCCGTCCGCGGTGGGTTACCAGCCGAACCTGGCCGACGAGATGGGCCTCCTGCAGGAGCGCATCACGTCGACCCGCGGTCACTCGATCACCTCGATGCAGGCGATCTACGTCCCCGCGGACGACCTGACCGACCCGGCCCCGGCCACCACGTTCGCCCACCTCGACGCGACGACGGTTCTGTCCCGTCCGATCTCCGAGAAGGGCATCTACCCGGCCGTGGACCCGCTGGACTCCACGTCCCGCATCCTGGACCCGCGCTACATCGCGGCGGATCACTACAACGCGGCCATGCGCGTGAAGACGATCCTCCAGAAGTACAAGGACCTCCAGGACATCATCGCGATCCTCGGTATCGACGAGCTCGGCGAGGAGGACAAGCTCGTCGTCCACCGTGCCCGTCGTGTGGAGCGCTTCCTGTCCCAGAACACCCACGTCGCCAAGCAGTTCACCGGCGTGGACGGCTCGGACGTGCCGCTCGACGAGTCGATCGCGGCGTTCAACGCCATCTGCGACGGCGAGTACGACCACTTCCCGGAGCAGGCGTTCTTCATGTGCGGTGGTCTTGAGGACCTGAAGAACAACGCCAAGGAGCTGGGCGTCTCCTGACTCCAGGCACCTGCCTGAGTCGTGAGGGGGCGGGTCCGTCCCGCCCCCTCTCCCACGCCCTTTAGAATTGACCCCAACACCCGGCAGAACCGCCGGGTGGTGACCCGAGGAGCCACTCTTGGCTGCTGAGCTGCACGTCGAGCTGGTCGCCGCCGACCGCCAGGTCTGGTCCGGCGAGGCCACCCTGGTCGTCGCGCGCACCACGTCCGGCGACATCGGCGTCATGCCCGGTCACCAGCCGCTGCTCGGTGTGCTGGAGTCGGGCCCGGTGACCATCCGGACGAGTGACGGTGGAACGGTCGTCGCCGCGGTGCACGGCGGTTTCATCTCGTTCGCGGACAACAAGCTGTCGCTGCTGGCCGAGATCGCCGAGCTGTCGGACGAGATCGATGTCCAGCGCACGGAGCGGGAGCTGGAGCGCGCGAAGGCGGAGGGCGACGCCGCCGCCGAGCGTCGCGCGGACGTCCGCCTCCGCGCGGCGGCGGCGCGCTGAGTCCAGCGCGCGGTATGACGTCACTCAGCCGCGGCCGGCCCGGAGCAATCCGGTGCCGGTCGCGGCTGAGGCAGATGTAGGTGTTTTTTCCGTTTCATTACGAAGTCACAGAAGCAGTTCCTAGGAGACGAGGAGGTCGGTGCCGATGGTCCTCGCTCTGACTGTGTGCGGGATCGTGGTCGCGCTCGTGGTGGTGGGACTGTTTCTGTTCGGCCTGCGCCGCAGACTCATCCAGCGCTCCGGCGGGACCTTCGACTGTTCCCTGCGCTGGGACGTGGCCGAGAAACCGGACGCCAACGGCAAGGGCTGGTCCTACGGCGTCGCCCGCTACAACGGTGACCGCATCGAGTGGTACCGCGTCTTCTCCTACGCCTTCCGCCCGCGCCGCACCCTGGAGCGCGCCGCCATCGAGGTGGCCGGCCGCCGGCTGCCCGAGGGCGAGGAGGAACTGGCGCTGCTCTCCGACGCGGTGGTCCTCGCCTGTACCCATCGGGGCACGCGCCTCGAACTCGCCATGAGCGAAGACGCGCTGACCGGATTCCTCGCGTGGCTGGAGGCAGCCCCGCCCGGACAGCGAGTGAACGTGGCGTAGCCACCTTCACTCGCTGGGTGGGGGTCCCCCGGACGGAGTCCGGGGGAGTGTCAACGTCGCTCGGCGGCTCTTCTACAGGTTGCTGCTGATGGCGTTCACCAGTTCACCGTTGCTGGTGTCGCCGCTGAACTCCCAGAAGAACGCGCCGCCGAGCCCCTGGGACCTGGCCCAGCTCATCTTCCCGGCGATGGTCGACGGGGTGTCGTACGACCACCAGTTGCTGCCGCAGTGGGCGTACGCGGTGCCCGCGACGGTGCCGGTGACCGGGCAGGACGACTTCAGGACCTTGTAGTCCTCGATGCCCTGCTCGTAGGTGCCGGCCGCGGGACCCGTGGCCGTGCCGCCCGGGGCGTCCTGGGTGACGCCGGTCCAGCCGCGGCCGTAGAGGCCGATGCCGATGAGCAGCTTGGAGGCGGGGACCCCGGCCGACCTGTACTTGGCGATCGCGTCGGCCGTGTCGAAGCCGGCCTTCGGGATGCCGTTGTACGAGGTGAGCGGGGAGTGCGGGGCGGTCGGGCCCTGCGCGTCCCAGGCGCCGAAGAAGTCGTACGACATCACGTTGTACCAGTCGGCGTACTGGGCGGCACCGGCGTAGTCCGCGGCCTCGATCTTTCCGCCGGAGGAGCCGTCGGCGGTGACCGCGGCGGTGACCAGGGCCTTGGAGCCGAACTTGGCGCGCAGTGCGGCCAGCACGTTCTTGAAGGCCGCCGCCCCGCTGGTGTCGCAGGACAGGCCGCAGGCGTTCGGGTACTCCCAGTCGATGTCGATGCCGTCGAAGACGTCGGCCCAGCGCGGGTCCTCGACCAGGTTGTAGCAGGACTGGGCGAACGCGGTCGGGTTGGCCGCGGCCTGGGCGAAGCCGCCGGACCAGGTCCAGCCGCCGAAGGACCACAGGACCTTGATGTTCGGGTACTTGGCCTTCAGCTCTCGCAGCTGGTTGAAGTTGCCGCGCAGCGGCTGGTCCCAGGTGTCGGCGACGCCGCTCACCGACTGGTCGGCGGTGAAGGCCTTGTCGTAGTCGGCGTAGGAGTCGCCGATGGCGCACTGGCCGCCCGTGACGTTGCCGAAGGCGTAGTTGATGTGTGTGATCTTCGCGGCGGAGCCGGAGGTCACCAGGTTCTTGACGTTGTAGTTGCGGCCGTAGATGCCCCACTCGGTGAAGTAGCCGAGTTTGACCTTGTCGCCGCTGGGCGGGGGAGTGGTGCCGCCGCCGGTGGTGTGCACCTTGACCGCGCCGCTGACCGGGCCGGTCTGGTCGGCGGTGTCGCGGGCCTGCACGGTGTAGGAGTAGTCGGTGCCGGCGGTCAGGCCGCTGTCGGTGTACGAGGTCGTCGTCACCGTGCCGACGACCTTGCCGTCGCGCAGGACGTCGTAGTTCTTCACGCCCTTGTCGTCGGTGGCCGCGCTCCAGGACAGCTTCGCCGAGGTGTCGGTGATGTCCGAGGCGGCCGGGGTGCCGGGCGCGGAGGGCGCGGCGTCACCGGGGGCCGTCGTACCGTCGCAGCTGTCGCCGTTCAGCGTGCAGTGGGACGGGGAGCCGGGGCCCGAGCCGTTGAAGCCGAAGGAGACGGAGGCGCCGGGGGCGATGGTGCCGTTGTAGGACTTGTTCTTGGCGGTCCAGTGGTTCCCTGAGTGGGTGACGTCGGCGTCCCAGGCGGAGGTGACGGACGTACCGGAGGGGAAGTCCCACTCGACGGTCCAGGAACTGATGCCGCTGGTGCCGCTGTTCTTGATGGTCCACTGGCCGCCGAAGCCGGTTCCCCAGTCGCTGGTCTTGGTGAAGCTCGCCGTCGTGTCGGCCGCGGCCTGGGCGGGGCCCGCGAGGCCGACGAGGCCGGCCAGGGGGAGCAGCAGGGTGGCGAGGCCTGCCGCGGCTCTGTGTCTGAAGCGCATGCTGCGCCTCCTCGGTAGGGAGGGGTGTCAGGGACGGCGTGGGCATGACTGAGCCTCCACGCCCACGGTGCTGCGAGAGTAGAAAGGTCTGGACCACAGGTCAATAGGTCTGGACCAGTTGTCCGGTGGCTCGCTAGATCCCCAACTCCTGCGCGAGGACGGCCGCTTGGACCCGGCTGCGCAGCCCCAGCTTGGCCAGCAGCCGGCTGACGTGGGTCTTCACCGTGCCCTCGGCCATCCGCAACCGCTCGGCGATCTCGGCGTTCGCCAACCCCTGGCCGACGCAGGACAGCACCTCCCGTTCGCGCCGGGTCAGCGGTTCCAGCACGGCCGGATCGGCCTTCGTCTCCCGTGCCGGACCGGCCGCGAACTCGGCGATCAGCCGCCGGGTCACCGCCGGCGCGACGACGCCCTCGCCGCGCGCCACCGTCCGCACCGCCTCCAGCAGATCCCGCGCCTCGGTGTTCTTCAGCAGAAACCCGGCCGCCCCGGCCCGCAGCGCCCCGAACACGTACTCGTCCAGGTCGAAGGTGGTCAGCACGAGCACGTCCGCGACCCCCTCCGCCACGATCTGCCGGGTCGCCGACACCCCGTCCAGACGCGGCATCTGCACGTCCATCAGCACCAGGTCCGGCCGCAGCTCCCGGGCCAGCTGCACCGCCCGCTCCCCGTCCGCCGCCTCCCCGGCCACCTCGATGTCGGGCGCGCTGCGCAGGATCAGGACGAGCCCGGCGCGGACGGCTGACTGGTCCTCGGCGACCAGGACACGGATCACGAGGGCTCTCCTTCGGTTGCTTCGTCTGCGGTGCCTTTGGTGAGCGGAAGCCGGGCGCGTACGGCCCACACGCCGTTCTCGGGACCGGCCAGGAAGCCGCCGCCGAGCAGGCCCGCCCGTTCCCGCATCCCGGTGAGCCCGGATCCCGAGCCGGGGGCGCGCGGGGTGTCACCGGGCCGGTAGGGGCTCGTGACCTCCACGTGCAGGGTGCCGTCGGCCTGCCGCACGGTGACCCCGACCGGGCCCGGCGCCGCGTGCTTGAGCGCGTTGGTCAGCGACTCCTGCACGATCCGGTAGGCGGCCAGCTCCACCGGAGCCGGCACCCGCCCGTGCCCGGCGTCCAGGCGCACGTCCAGACCGTTGGCGCGGGCGCCCCCGACCAGGGCGGCGAGGCCGTCGAGCGTCGGTGTGGCGGCCGGCTCCAGATCACCGCCGCTGTCCCGCAGGATGCCGATCAGCCGCCGCATCTCGGCCAGCCCCGCCACGCTGTTCTCCCGGATCACCGCCAGGGCGTCCCGGGAGGTCCGCGGCTCGTCGAGGGACAGCGCGGCCGTGGAGTGGATGGCGATCGCGGACAGGTGGTTGGCCACCATGTCGTGCAACTCCCGTGCCATCCGCGCCCGTTCGGCGGTCACCGCCTGGGTGCGGTCCATCTCGGCGAGCAGCGCGGTCTGTTCCGCCCGCAGCCGGGCGGCCTCGGCCGCGTCCCGGTGGTCGCGCACCAGCGAGCCGGTCGCGGCGGGCGCGAGCGCGACCACACCGATGCCGACACCGATCAGCAGTGCCTGCGGATCGCGCCACAGGGCGGCCGGTACGACCCCGCCGAGCACCGTCAGCATCCCGGTGATCCAGGGGATACGGCGGGCGGAGGCCGGGGTGCCGTACAGGACGGCCGCGTACACCAGGTCGGTGTACAGCACGACGGTGACGACGTTGCCGAGGGTCACCGTGTCCAGGGCCAGCGCGAGCGTGCCGACCAGCAGACCGGTGCGGGGCCGGGTGCGGCGCAGCGGCTCGCACGCGACCGTCACCGCCAGCGGCACCAGCGGGGCCCAGGGCGCCGCCCACAGCACGAGCGGGTCCGTGGGCACCCGCGGGTGGAGGCCGAGCGCCCACAGCAGCACTCCGCCGAGCAGTCCGCCCACGGCGATCCGCATGTCGTCGCGGTGGGGGCGGGGGAGTGCGAGGGTCATGTCCCCATCCAACACGGCCCGCGGGCGGCCCGCGTGCTCCCGGGGCAGGGTCCTGGACTGCAACTTTCGCTTACGCCCGGTTCGCCCGCGCCGACGATGATCCGCGCCCCGGCCGCCGGGAGGCTTGAGGGGTGAAGGAGGGGAGTGAACCATGATCGTCGGGCTGATCATCGCCTGTGAGGTGGCGTTCTGGGTCCTGCTGGCGGGCGGACTGACCTTCCGCTACGCGCTGCGCATGCCCCGCACCGGCCTCGCGCTGCTGCTGTGCGAGCCGCTGCTGGAACTCGTGCTGTTCGTGGTGACCGCGGTCGACCTCAAGCACGGGGCCGCACCCGACTGGCGCCACGGGCTGGCCGCCGTCTACATCGGGTTCACCGTCGGCCTCGGCCACTCCACGATCAAGTGGGCGGACGCCTGGGTGGCCCACCGCTTCGCCGGCGGTCCCCCGCCGCCCCGGCGCCCGGAGCACGGCACCGCCCGCACCGTCCACGAGTGGAAGGTCGCCGGCCGCTGGATCCTGGCCTGCGTGGTCGGTGCCGCGCTGCTCCAGGCCGCCGTCTGGTACGTGGGCGACGGCCGGAACACCGACCCCCTGCGGGCCTGGCAGCTCCGGCTGCTCGCGGTGCTCGGCATCAACGTGCTGATCGGGCTCAGCTACACGCTGTTCCCCAAGCGCGCACGCTAACGCTCGCCGCCCGGCACCCACAGCACGTCGCCGGTCTCCGTGTTCGCCACCCTGGCCAGGATGAACAGCAGATCGGACAGCCGGTTGAGGTAGGTCGCGGTGAGCGGGTTCATCGTCTCGCCGTGGGCCTCAAGGGCCGTCCAGGTGGCGCGCTCGGCCCGGCGTACGACCGTGCAGGCCTGGTGCAGCAGGGCCGCGCCCGGGGTGCCGCCGGGCAGGATGAAGGAGCGCAGCTTCTCCAGCCGCTCGTTGAACCGGTCGCAGTCCGCCTCCAGCTTGTCGACGTAGAACTGCTCCACCCGCAGCGGCGGGAACTCCGGGTTGTCCACCACCGGCGTCGACAGGTCCGCACCCACGTCGAACAGGTCGTTCTGGACGCGGGTGAGGACCGCGACGACCTCCGCCTCCAGGCCGCCCAGCGCGATCGCGGTGCCGATCACCGCGTTCGCCTCGTTGGCGTCCGCGTAGGCGGAGATCCGCAGGTCCGTCTTGGGCACCCGGCTCATGTCCCCGAGGCTGGTGGTGCCCTTGTCGCCGGTCCTGGTGTAGATACGCGTCAGATTGACCATGTGGCCAGCGTAGTTACGCCCCGGCCGTCCGGAACACCCGTGTGCCCACCATCACGGTCAGCGCGGCGAAGCCGACGGCGACGAGGACGCCGTAGAGCATGTGCGCGGTGGCGTAGTGGCCGACGTACGCGTCGCGCACCGCGTCCACCAGGTAGCGGAACGGCACGAAGTGCGACAGCACGTTCAGCCAGGCGGGCGCCAGGGTCATCGGCAGCATCAGGCCGGACAGCAGCATCGAGGGCATCGACACCATGTTGATCAGCGGACCGAACTCCTGCGGGGTGCGGACCTTCATGCCGAGCGCGTACGACAGCGAGGCCAGCGACAGCGTCAGCAGGGCGACGAACCCGAAGCCGATCAGGATGCCCGCGAGCGGCGCGCGCAGGCCCATCACCAGCGCGGCCCCCACCAGCAGCACCGCCTGGAAGACGAACACCGTGGCGTCCCGCAGCACCCTGCCGAGCAGCAGGGCGAGCCGGCTGACCGGGGTCACCCGCATCCGCTCCAGCACCCCCTGCCCCTTCTCGATGATGACCGTGAACCCGGCGAACAGGGCGCCGAACAGGCCGAGTTGGAGCAGCAGGCCCGGTACGAGCACCTGCCAGGAGCTGCCCGCGCCGCCGAGCGGCAGACCGGTGAGCAGCGGCCCGAAGAAGAGCAGGTAGAGCAGGGGAGTGAGCACGCCGAAGAGCAGGGCGAAACGGGAGCGCAGGGACTGGCGGAGATAACGGCCGTAGATGAGGGCCGTGTCGTGAAGAAGCATGGGTGTGGATCCCTCTGCGGCTATACGGCGACGGGGGCGGTGTCGGCCGGGGCGGGCCCGCGGCCGGTGACGGCGAGGAAGGTGTCCTGCAGCGAGGCGTCGATCGAGCCGCCGTAGGCGAGTTTCAGCGCGCTCGGGGTGCCCTCGGCGGCGACCGTGCCCTGGTCGACGATCACCAGACGGTCGGCGAGGGCGTCGGCCTCGTCCAGGTAGTGGGTGGTCAGGAAGACGGTCGTGCCGTGGTCGTCGCGCAGCCGGCGGACCAGGTCCCACAGGTCGGCGCGGCTGCCCGGGTCGAGGCCGGTGGTCGGCTCGTCCAGGAACAGCACCTTCGGCCGGTGGGTGAGCGCCATCGCGATGTCCAGCCGCCGGCGCTGACCGCCGGACAGGGCCCCGGCCCTGCGATCGAGGAACCCGGTGAGGTCCAGCTCCCGCGCCAGCTGCTCGGCGCGCTCGACGGCCGCGTCCTTCGACAGCCGGTACATCCGCCCCTGGGTGACCAGCTCCTCCCGCACGGTGATCTGCGGATCGACCCCGCCGGACTGGGCGACGTACCCGCTCACCGCGCGCACCCCGGCCGGATCCGCCGCCAGGTCGTGCCCGGCGACGGTGGCCGCGCCGCCGGTCGGCCTCAGCAGGGTCGTGAGCATCCGCAGGGTGGTCGTCTTGCCGGCGCCGTTGGGTCCGAGGAAGCCGAGGATCTCGCCCTCCTGGACGGCGAGGTCGATGCCGCGCACCGCCTGCACGGGCCCGGTCCTGGTCTGGAAGGTGCGGGCGAGTCCCGCCGCGCTGATGACTGCTGCCATGCCCACAGAAAAACAGAGTCCCTGAATTTTTGCAACGTCACCAAATTTTGGCTTCCATCAACTTTTCACGACCTCCAGCGAAGTTAGGATGCGGGCATGGCAGAGGGGCTCAGGGAGCGGAAGAAGCGGCAGACCCGGCAGTACATCTCGGATGTCGCCACGGGCCTGTTCGTCGAGCGAGGCTTCGACGCGGTGACGGTCGCGGAGATCGCCGAGGCGGCGAACGTCTCCGTGAACACCGTCTACAACTACTTCCCGGCCAAGGAGGACCTCTTCTTCGACCGCTCCGCCGGGGTCGTCGACCGGCTCGCCCGCTGGGTCCGGGGCCGCCCCGAGGGAGAGTCGGCCGCCGCCGCGGTCATCCGGGAACTGCGCGAGGAGGTCGAGGCCGTCTCCCCCCGGGTCGGCCTGCTCCCCGGATACGCCGCCTTCATGAAGGTCATCGAGGAGGCCCCCGCCCTGCGCTCCCGCCTGTGGGCCCTCGCCCAGGAGGTCCAGGCCCACCTGGAAGAGGCCCTGCGCGAGGAGACCGGCGCGGCCCCCGACGACGAACTGCCTCATCTGATGGCGGGTCAGATCGGCTGGATCCACAGCACGGTCGTCGCGGTCATCGGGCGCGAGATGGTCAAGGGGCGCGAACCGCGCGAAGTATCCCGAGAGGTCCTGGCGCTGCTGGACGACATCGAGGACTTGTTGGCGGAAAAGGTCCTGAACTACGCCGTCCGAGCCGCCGGCTGACGGTTTCCGGCCAGGCCCGGCGACGCCGGCGCCGACGGGTCCACGGAGCGTCAACCGGCGCGACCCCAGAAGGAATCGAGACGTGACACGCGTCTCACGCCCTGAGACGCGTGACACGCGTTACTTCCCGCTCACTCAGCGCCGCCGGAGCGCTATGGTCCGCCGGAGAAGCAGACTTGGAGCGCGTTCAAAGGGGAGTCGGAGTGGCACGGAAGCTTGCGGTCATCGGGGCCGGGCTCATGGGATCCGGTATCGCTCAGGTCGCCGCGCAGGCGGGCTGGGATGTCGTCCTGCGTGACGTCACCGACGAGGCGCTCAAGCGTGGCACCGACGGCATCAAGGCCTCGTACGACAAGTTCGTCAGCAAGGGGAAGATGGAGGCGCACGACGCCGGCGTCTCCCTGGCCCGCATCACCGCGACCACCGACCTGGACGCCGCCGCCGACGCCGACGTCGTCGTGGAGGCCGTCTTCGAGAAGCTGGAGGTCAAGCACGAGATCTTCCGCACGCTCGACAAGATCGTGAAGTCGGACGCGGTGCTCGCCTCCAACACCTCCGCCATCCCGATCACCAAGATCGCGGCGGTCACCGAGCGCCCCGAGCGGGTCGTCGGCGTCCACTTCTTCTCGCCGGTGCCGATGATGCAGCTCGTCGAGCTGGTCCGGGGCTACAAGACCAGCGACGAAACCCTCGCCACCGCCCGGGAGTTCGCCGAGTCCGTCGGCAAGACCTGCATCGTCGTCAACCGGGATGTCGCCGGGTTCGTGACGACCCGGCTCATCTCCGCCCTCGTCGTGGAGGCGACCAAGCTCTACGAGTCCGGCGTCGCCACCGCCGAGGACATCGACCTGGCCTGCAAGCTGGGCTTCGGTCACGCCATGGGCCCGCTCGCCACCGCCGACCTCACCGGCGTGGACATCCTGCTGCACGCCACCGGCAACATCTACACGGAGTCCCAGGACGAGAAGTTCGCCCCGCCGGAGCTGATGCGCCGGATGGTGGACGCCGGTGACATCGGCCGCAAGAGCGGGCAGGGCTTCTACAAGTACTGAGAACCAGCCGTGCCAAGTGCGGAGACCCGCCCGTACGCACGCAACGCCGGACATTCACCCCGGGAACATCACCCCCCGGGGTGAATTCGGTATCGGTTCGCTTACAAGCAGCAACCGCACCACCACTCACGCAGTCAGACGGTGCACAGCACCGTCACCGAGTACGCCAACCGCACTCAACGGGGAGCGCTTATGTACATCAGGGGCGACCATGCCGAGCTGGTCGTCGGGGGCCGCCTCGACGTCCGGAGCGCGGCGGACGCCCGTACGGCCCTGCACTCGGCCGTCGACGACGGAGTCGGCGATCTGGTGCTCGACCTGTCCGAACTGGACTCCTGGGACGCCACCGGACTCGGGGTGATCATGGGCGCCCATCGGCGGGCCGGCCGCTGCGGTCGCCGTCTGGTGCTGCGCGGTGTTCCGCCGCAGATGCAGCGCCTGCTGGTGGCCACCCGGCTGCACCGCATCCTCGCCATCGAGGGCGGGATCGGGGTCGAGTCGCTGCCCCGGGTGTGACCCGCCGGCCGGACGGGGTGCAACGCCGCGAGCGGGTGGGAAAGGGGCGACGGGGGAGACCCGGGCGCAGCCGCCGAAGCGCACGTCGGGGGCAATCCTCACCGGACTGTGACGTCTCGGACCGCACGGCACCCCGCCCTGTCGGAGATACTGACCGAAGGTTTAGGGTTCGGTCGCCCGCCGCCTCGCAACCCTCGACCGAGCGGGCCCGGACCAGAAGCGACAGCGCGGTGCGACAAGGCCGGGAGGGGCCGGAATCCGGGCACACGACGCTTTTGGGGGTTTGAACCCATGGAACCCATGGACCCGATCGACCGGGGACCCGAGGAGCACGGCCAGGCGGCGAGCCGCCGCCCGCCCCGGGAATCCCTCACCTCCGACTTCGGTCAGAGCGCGCCCGCGCTCGCCCGTACGGCGCAACTCGTCTCCGGCGACCTGCTGCTGACCGTCAACCCCGTCGACGGCAGCGAGATAGAGCTCTGCCCGCCGGTCCGGCGGCCGGACAGGCCCCGCAAGCGCACCGCCGCCGAGCGCGCCGCCCGCCCGCCCGTGCCGCCCGGCCCCGCCCAGCCGGCGCTCTCCCTGGTGGAACGACAGGACGAACGCGAGCGCCTGGTCCGGCTGCTGGCCCGCGGCCGCTCCGTGCGGCTCACCGGCCCCGGCGGCTCCGGCCGTACCGCGCTGCTCGACCTCGTCGCCGAGGACTGCCTGGACCTCGCCCCCGACGGAGTGGTCCGGCTCACCGGATTCCACCGCACCACCGCCGACCTCCTGCACGAGCTCGTCCAGGCCGTCTACGACGCCCCGCGGTACCGCCCGGATCCGGACGAACTGCGCGCGCTCACCCGGGAGATCGGCGCGGTCGTCGTCCTGGACGACATCGAGTTCGGCGGCACCGCCCTCGACGAACTGCTCGACGCCACCCCCGAGTGCGCGTTCCTGATCGGCGCCACCCCCGAGGTGCCGGCGCCCTCCGACGGGTCCGCCGTCGAGGAGGTCTTCCTCAGCGGCCTCGACCGCGCCGGCGGCGTGGAGATCCTGGAGCGGACCGTCGGCCGGGTCCTCACCGAGGATGAGGCCAACTGGGCCGGCGACCTGTGGTTCGAGTCCGAGGGGCTGCCCCTGCGGTTCGTCCAGGCCGGCGCCCTGCTCCGGCAGCGCGACGAGCTGCGGGCCGACGCCGGGGCGGTCGACGAGTACGGCGTCTTCGAGGGCGTCCGCGAGCCGGCCGAGCTGCCCCTGGACACGGCCGACGAGGTCCCCCTGCCCTCGCTCGGCGAGGCCGCCGCGCCGGCCCCGCTGCTCGCCTCCCGGCTCAGCGCGTCCGCCCGCGCCACCCTGCGCTTCGCCGTCGCCCTCGGCGGCGAGGTGCCCCACCAGGCGCACCTGCCGGCGTTGATCGGCGACACCCACGCCGACGCCGCCCTCGGCGAGCTGACCGCCTGCGGACTGGTCTCCCCGGTCGGCGCCCGCTACCGCCTCGCGGCCGGCGTGCAGGCGCAGCTGGAGGCCGCCGACTACACCGAGGGTGCCGAGGAGCGGGCCCTCGCCACCGCCGAGCACTACACCTGGTGGGCCGGTCATCCGTCGGTCACGGCGGAGCGGGTGTGCGCGGAGGCCGACGCGGTCCTCGCCGCGCTCGCCGCGACCGTCCCGCAGACGGCCCCGTCCGCCGAGGGCGGGGAGAGCTGCGCGGTACGGCTCGCCCGCACGGCCGCACCCGCCTTCGCCGCCGCGCTGCGCTGGAGCGCCTGGGAACGGGCCCTGCGCTCCGGAGCGGAGGCCGCCCGGCTGGCCGGCGAGGTGCATGAACAGGCCTACTTCCACCACGAGTTGGGTGTCCTGGCGCTGTGCGGCGGACAGCTCGACCGGGCCCGCGCCGAGCTGGAGGCGTCCATCGGGCTGCGCGGGGCGCTCGCCGACAAGCGGGGCACCGTCGCCGGCCGACGGGCCCTCGCGCTGGTCGCCGACCGCTCCGGCGAGGTGCCCGGGATCGCGGCCACGGCGGGGGAGGAGCTGCCGGAGGTACGGCACGAGGAGTCGGCGCCGCCGCCGTACGTGCCCTTCGCCGACCCGCTGGTCACCGACCGGTTCCCGGCCGCCACGGCGCAGCGCGGGGGCCTTGTGCGGCTGGCCCGCCGCAACCTCGTGGCGATCGGCTCGGGAGCGCTGCTCGCCGCCGTCCTCGGCACGGTCGTCACGCTCGGCATGACGTCCGACGACGACGCCGGCAAGAACCCGGCCGGCAAGGTGGACGTCAATCCGTCGGTGAGCCAGGGCCCGGACGACGGCAGCCTCGGCGCGGACCCGAAGAAGGACCCTGCGGGGCGCACCGGTTCGGCCCCGAGCGCAGCCCGCCCGGCGGACCCGGGATCCGCCGGCACGTACGGCACGACCGGCGGGCCGACGCCGGCCCAGCCGGCCACGTCGCCGTCGGCCGCCCCGAGCCACACCCGGGGCACGGGAGGCGGGAGCGCGTCTCCGACCCCGTCCAGGTCGAGGTCGACCGAGCCGGGTTCACCGACGCCGAGCAGGTCGACGCCCACGGGCGGCACCACGCCGCCGGCCTCGCCGTCCACTTCGCCCACGACTCCCACGCCGACCCAGACGGGTACGACCCCGTCCACGACGGACACGGCGAGCGGCCCGACGGCACCGCGGAGTTCGGTGAGCTCGGCGATGTCGCAGAGCCCGTCGGAGTCTCCGGACCCGCTGATCTAGCCCCCGCACGGCCGGCGGCGGAACGGAACGAACGTGCCGCCGGCCGCGGGCTCGGTCAGAACAGGCGCAGCTTGTCGTCCTCGATGCCGCGCATGGCGTCGTAGTCGAGGACCTGGCAGTTGATGCCGCGGTCGGTGGCGAGGACGCGGGCCTGCGGCTTGATCTCCTGCGCCGCGAAGACACCGCGGACCGGCGCCAGGTGCGGATCGCGGTTCAACAGCTCCAGGTAGCGCGTGAGTTGCTCCACGCCGTCGATCTCGCCGCGCCGCTTGATCTCGACCGCGACCGTCTGGCCGTCCGCGTCCCGGCACAGGATGTCCACCGGGCCGATGGCCGTCATGTACTCGCGGCGGATCAGCGTGTACCCCTCGCCGAGCGTCTCGATGCGGTCCGCGAGGAGTTCCTGGAGGTGCGCTTCCACACCGTCCTTGATCAGGCCGGGGTCCACGCCGAGTTCGTGCGAGGAATCGTGGAGGATCTCCTCCATCGTGATGATCAGTTTTTCGCCCGCCTTGTTGACGACGGTCCAGACGCCCTCGTCCTCGCCCGTCCCCTCCTTCAGCGTGCAGGGCGGCGACATCCAGTTGAGGGGCTTGTAGGCCCGGTCGTCGGCGTGGATGGAGACGCTGCCGTCCGCCTTGACCAGGATCAGGCGGGGCGCCGAGGGCAGGTGGGCGGTGAGCCGGCCGGCGTAGTCGACCGAGCACCGGGCAATGACGAGACGCATGGTCGGCAACGCTACTCGACGCGCGCCGGTGCACGCGATTCGCCCATCGCGCTCCCTGTGTATCGCCCCAATTGTCCCTGGAAACTCTTGTTCATCCCTGGCCGATTGTGCCCGTAACGGGACCGTTCCATATACCCGTTCTGCTGGTGTGGTCACCGACGGTTGCCTACCGTAGAGAACGGGAGGTCGCGGTGTGTGTACTGAGCGTGTTCGAAATCGCGAACTCCCCTACCTGTCCGGCGACCCCTGCTCCGCGGGGGTGCGAGAGGAGTACCCATGTCGCTCGACGTCTCACCGGCCCTACTCGAACAGGCCGAGCGAGGCGAGGTCGACGAAGCAGCATTCGTCGACTGCGTCCGGACCTCCCTGCCCTACGCATGGGAGATGATCAGCTCCCTGGTGGCCCAGCTGAAGGTCGATGGCGGCCCGTTCGCCGACAACCAGACGCCCCCGCCGGACGAGCAGGCGCGCGGTCAGCTGCTGCGTGCGCTCGCGAGTGACGCCATACGCGGCGCGCTGCAGCGGCACTTCGGTGTGCGGCTGGCCTTCCAGAACTGCCACCGCGTGGCGGTGTTCCCGCTGGACGCCTCGGCGGACGAGACGTTGGCCCGCTTCACCTCGGTGCGCAACCAGTTGCTGAACCAGTCGCCGGAGCTTCGGGACTGCTGACGCGCAGCCCCGGCCCGGCAGAGGCAGTGAGCCGCTTGCTTGCCGCTCCACCCGCGGGAGGTGCATTCAGTGCTGGGGCGGCAAGCCTCCAAGGCGGCCGGGGAGTCGGAGGGCGGCTCAGCGCAGCTGAGGCAGCACCTCGGTGCCCAGCCGCCGGAGGTTCTCCTCCGTCGAGGCGAGATCGCCCGAGCCCTCCACGAGGAGGGCGAAGCGGGAGATGCCGGTGCGCTCCGAGGTGGCCGCGAGCCGGTCGGCGGCGAGCCGCGGGGTGCCGACCGGGTGCAGGCCGCACAGCAGCTCGGTGTAGGCGTGCGGGTCGCGCATCGCGCGCTCCCGCCCGTCGACCGTCACATGCGCCTCCAGGCCCTGCTTCAGCCAGCCCGGCATCGCCTTCAGGAGGGTCTCCGCGGCGTCCGTGCGGCGGTCGGCGAGCTGGCACACCCCGGCCGAGACATGAGCGGCGCCCGCGATCTCGTCGGCCGGCCGGCCCGCCGCGCGGGCCGAGCGCCGCCACAGGGCGACCATCTCGGCCTTCTCCTCGTCCCCGACGTGCATGCCGAGCAGCATCGGCAGCCCGCGCTCGGCGGCCAGCCGCACGCTCGACGGGGAGGTGCAGGCGACGACGACCTCCGGGCCGGGCGTCTCCGTCAGCGCCTCCGAGGGGCGCGGTACGACGGGCACCTCGCGGAACGCGTACCGCTCGCCGGAGGCCGCCACGCGTGGCTCGCGCAGCCAGCGCAGCAGCAGATCGAGTGACTCGGGGAACCCCTGTTCGTACGCCTCCAGGCCCGTGCCGAAGACCTCCAGGTCCACCCAGGGCCCGCCGCGGCCCACGCCCAGCGTGAACCGTCCGCCGCTCGTCAGGTGCAGCAGCGCGGCCTGCTCGCCGAGGGCGACGGGATGGGTCGTGGGCAGCACGCTGACCGCCGTGCCGACGCGGATGCGACGGGTGCGGCCGAGCAGCAGGGCGGCCAGGGTGACGGCGGACGGGCAGGTGCCGTACGGCACGAAGTGGTGCTCGGCCAGCCACACCGCGTCCAGCCCGGCCTCCTCGGTCACCTCCGCCGAGCGGACCGCCCGGTGCAGGGCCTCCCCGGGGCCTTGGCCCGGGAACTGGGCGCCCAGCACAAAACTACCTACGTACATCGCGTTTCCTGCTTCCTTGGCTCCGACCCGGAGCTCCCCCACCCGCATAACCGTCTGACACGTGCCCAGGACACGGCCTGGCGGAGAGATTTGCCGATTGTCTGCAGAATGGGGCCCCGTGGAGGGGGACTTGTACGGGTTGGTTCCGTACGCGTACCCCTGTCGGCGGAGCGTAGGCTGGATGCAGTCCGTGCTTCCTGTATAGCCCCGAGAGGTGTCCCGTGTCCCCGCGTCGCAACCGACCGAAGGCAGCCGGATCGTCGGGCCGGAGCGCCGAGGACGACCGCACCGGCCGGTACGGCGGGTGGCAGTCGACCGAGAACTGGCAGGGCGAGGAGTGGAGCGTACGGCATGTCGCCGGGGCGAGCTCCGAGGGCAAGAGCTATCGCTGCCCGGGCTGCGACCAGGTGATCCCCTCCGGCGTCCCGCACGTGGTGGCCTGGCCCGGGCACGCGGGCGTCGACGACCGCCGCCACTGGCACAAGGCGTGCTGGAACGCGAAGGACCGCCGCACCACGCGGGTGCAGCGGTCCCGTAACGCGCCGAGGTTCTGAAAGCCCCCCGCCGCTACACGTCCCGCTTCTGCAGGAGCGCGTAGGCGCCGGCGAACGCGGCCGCCGTCAGGCCCAGCATGATCCACAGCGGGTCCCAGCCCGTGGGGCCGGAACGGCTCAGGGTGTTGTCGTAGAAGCAGCTCATCTGGCTCGGGATCGAGTACTCCAGCAGCCACTCGCGGACCTTCTCCAGCGACTGCGAGGCCATGAACAGAGCGATCACCAGAGGGGCCAGCACGGCGCCGATCATGATCGTGATGGCGCCCGCGGAGTGCCGGATGATCGAACCGATGAGCAGCGAGAGCAGTCCGAGCAGGGCGATGTAGAGGCTGATGCCGAGGGTCGCCTTGGCCCACTCGCCGCCGGTCGGGCTGGCGGCGCCGGAGCCGCTCAGCATGGACACCTGGACCATGGCCACGAAGGACGACGTGGCGAGGGTGACCACGAAGGCGAGAGCGAAGAAGACGACGGACTTCGCGGCGAGCACCCGCACACGGCTCGGGCACGCGGTCATCGTCGTACGGATCATGCCCGTGCCGTACTCCGAGGCGGTGGTCAGCACCCCGAGCGTGATGATGCACATGCTGCCCAGGAGCAGACCGAAGAACCCGAACTGCAGCGCGTTCTGGCCGTCCACGCCGTTGGAGGAGTTCGCGTTGACCACCGAGGCGGTCAGCACGCCTATACCGACGACGAGCAGCACGAACACACCGAGCGTCCACACCGTCGAGCGTACGGACTTGATCTTCGTCCACTCGGAGGCCAGGGCGTGCCCGAGGTGGGTGCGCACGACCGGGATCGGCGAGGTGTAACCGGGGTACGACCCGCCGGGCGCCGCCTGCCAGTCGGGCGCGGCTGCGGGGGCCTGCGGCATCGGGGGCTGGTGGGTGCTCATCGGGCGTCCTCGGGCTTGGTCAGGTCGGCGGGGGCGGAGGGAGCGGCCGCGGGCGCCTGCTGCGGCGCGGGCGGTGCCGCGGGGGCCGTGACGGCGGGCTGCTCCTGCGGCGCCGGAGCGGCCGGCTGCGCCTGCGGCGTCAGGATCGCCGTCCGGTCCTTCGGGGCCTGCTGCGCCTGCGGGACCGGCTGGGCCTGGGGGGCCGGCTGGGCGTACGGGTTGGCGGCGTCGGCGCCCGGGGCGCCGGGAGCGGCGTAGGCGCCCGGCTGCGCGCCGCCGTACGGTCCCGAGGGTCCCTGCGGCATCGCGAAGGGCTGCCCGCCCTGCTGGGGCGGCGGCGGGGCGTACCAGCCGGGCTGGCCCTGGCCGGGCACCGGCACGGGCGGCTGGGCGCCGGGCGGCAGCGGCTGCTGCAGGCCCGCCTTCTGGTCGATGGTCGAGCGGTAGTCCACGGCGCCCTGCGTCATCCGCATGTACGCCTCCTCCAGCGAGGCCTGGTGCGGCGACAGCTCCCACAGCCGTACGTCCGCCTCGTGCGCGAGGTCGCTGATCCGGGGCAGCGGCAGCCCGGTCACGCGCAGCGCGCCGTCCTGCTCCGGCAGCACATGGCCGCCCGCCTCGGTGAGCGCGGTGCCGAGCTTCTCGCGCAGCTGGGGCTCGCTGTCGGGGGTGCGCACGCGCGCGAAGTCGGCGGAGTTGGCCGAGATGAAGTCCTTCACGCTCATGTCGGCGAGCAGCTGGCCGCGCCCGATGACGATGAGGTGGTCGGCGGTCAGCGCCATCTCGCTCATCAGGTGCGAGGAGACGAAGACCGTACGGCCCTCGGCGGCGAGGGCCTTCATCAGGTTGCGGACCCAGAGGATGCCCTCCGGGTCGAGGCCGTTGACCGGCTCGTCGAACAGCAGCACCTGCGGGTCGCCGAGCAGTGCGGCGGCGATGCCGAGGCGCTGGCCCATGCCGAGCGAGAAGCCCTTGGAGCGCTTCTTCGCCACCTCCTGCAGGCCGACGACCCCGAGCACCTCGTCCACCCGCCGGGCGGGAATGCCTGACAGCTGGGCGAGGCTCAGCAGGTGGTTGCGGGCGGACCGGCCACCGTGCACGGCCTTGGCGTCGAGCAGCGCGCCGACCTGGCGGGGGGCGTTGGGCAGCCTCCGGTACGGGTGGCCGCCGATCGTCACCGACCCGGACGTCGGGTTGTCCAGGCCGAGGATCATCCGCATCGTCGTCGACTTGCCCGAGCCGTTCGGCCCGAGGAAGCCGGTGACGGCTCCTGGCCGCACCTGGAAGGAAAGGTTGTACACGGCGGTCTTGTCGCCGTAGCGCTTGGTCAGGCCGACAGCCTCGATCATGCTCCGCACCCATCGAAAGGTTCAGGACAGCGGGGCACACGCCCCCGTAAGGGTTAGGAGGATATCGAGTCGCTGACGGTTCCACCCAAAGGAAAGTAAAGCCAGAGCACTACGGTACGTGCGGATATCGCCTACTGAGCGTCTCTGCGCTTGAGGAGGACGTACCCGCCGGCGACCGCGGCGAGCACCCACAGCGCCATGATCCCGAGCCCGCCCCAGGGCCCGTAGGGGGCGTCGTCCCCCACCCTGGGCACCACCTGCATGATCCGGCTGCCCGCCTGGTCCGGCAGGAACCGGCCGATCTTCTTCGTGGCGTCCACGTTGCCGAGGATGTTGGAGATCAGGAAGAAGAACGGCATCAGGATGCCGAGCGACAGCATCGGGGAGCGCAGCATCGCGGCGACTCCCATGGAGAACACCACGATCAGCGTCATGTACAGCCCGCCGCCGAGCACCGCCCGCAGCACCCCGGGGTCGCCGAGCCGCGCCCGGTGGGAGCCGAGCATCGCCTGACCGAGGAGGAACGCGGCGAAGCTCGTGGCCATGCCGACCACCAGCGCGAGCCCGGTGGCCACCGCGATCTTGCTGAACAGGAAGGTGGCGCGCTGCGGAACGGCCGCCAGCGAGACCCGGATCATGCCGGTGCTGTACTCGTTCGAGACGACCAGCACCCCGAACACGATCAGCGCGAGCTGGCCGAGGGTCATGCCCGCGAAGGACACGAAGGTCGGGTCGAACGACAGCCGCTGCCGCGCCGGCATCGAGTCGAACTGGCTCCGCGTCAGCCCGCAGAGCAGCGTCCCGACGGCGATGGTGACGAACCCGGCCAGCGACAGCGTCCACACCGTGGACGCCACCGACCGGATCTTGGTCCACTCGGAGCGGATCACCCGCACGGCCGTCATCACTCGGCCCCCTTCCAGCCGGCCCCCCAGGCCTGGGGGGCGGGATCCGGGCCGGTGTGCGCGTGGTACTCCACCGCCTGGGCCGTCAGCTGCATGAACGCCTCCTCCAGCGAGGCCTGCCGCGGACTCAGCTCGTGCAGCACGATCCCGTACCGCGCCGCCAGCTCGCCGATCCGCCCGGCCTTGTCGCCCTCCACCTCCAGCGCGCCCGCACCCGCCTCCACGACGGTGATCCCGTCCTCGTGCAGCACATCGAGCAGCCGCTCGCGCTGCGGCGACCGGATCCGGACGTAGGACCGCGCGTTCTGCCGGATGAAGTCCGCCATGGAGGTGTCCGCGAGCAGCCGTCCCTGTCCGATGACCACCAGGTGATCGGCGGTCAGCGCCATCTCGCTCATCAGATGGCTCGACACGAACACCGTCCGCCCCTGCGCGGCCAGCGATTTCATCAGGTTGCGGATCCAGTGGATGCCCTCCGGGTCCAGCCCGTTCACCGGCTCGTCGAACATCAGGATCCGCGGGTCCCCGAGCAGGGCCGCGGCGATCCCCAGCCGCTGGCCCATGCCCAGCGAGAACTCCTTGGCCTTCTTCCGCGCCACGGCGGTGAGCCCGACGGTGTCCAGCACCTGGGCCACCCGGCGCTCCGGGACGCCGTTGCTCTGCGCGAGGCACAGCAGATGGTGGTAGGCGCTGCGCCCGCCGTGCACGGCCTTGGCGTCCAGCAGCGCGCCGATGCGGGTCAGCGGGTCCTTCAGCCGCTGGTAGTGCACCCCGTCGACGCGCACGTCGCCGGCGGTGGGGTGATCGAGCCCGAGGATCATCCGCATGGTCGTGGACTTCCCGGCACCGTTGGGGCCGAGGAAACCGGTGACGATGCCGGGTCTGACCGAGAAGGTGAGGTCGTCGACCGCCACCTTCTCGCCGTACCGCTTGGTCAGCCCCGCCAGTTCGATCATGCGGCCACGCTATGACCGGCTCCGGACCTCTGCCACTTGAGAGGCGGGCGGGCACGCCGAAAGGGGCGGGGGGACCAGGTCCCCCCGCCCCTGAGGGCGTCGACGTGCCGTACGGCCTACCGGGACTGCTGCGCCGGCACCCCGCGGGAAATGGGCTCGTCGTCGGTCGTCGTGCCCGCGGCGGCGACCGCCGCACCGGTCAGCGTGGCCAGCATCTCGCGGACGTTGGTCAGCTGCGCGTTGATGCTGTCGCGACGGTTGGTGAGCGCCGCCAGCTCGCGCTCGGATTCCGAACGGATCCGGTCGGCCTTGGCGTTGGCGTCGGCCACGATGTCCTCGGCCTGGCGCTGGGCCGTCTCCACCGTCTGGCGGGCGCGGCGCTCGGCGTCCGTGCGCAGCTTCTCCGCCTCCAGACGCAGCTGCTCGGCGCGGTGCTCGATCTCCGCGAGCCGCTTCTCGGCCTTCTGCTGACGCGAGGCCAGGTCGCGCTCGGACTGCTCGCGACGCTTGGCGAGGTTCGTCTCGAAGTCGGCGGCGGCCTGCGCGGCCTTGGCACGGGTCTCCTCGAAGAGGGCGTCCGCCTCCTCGCGCTTGGACTGCGCGTCCTTCTGCGCCTCGGCACGCAGCTGGGAGGCGTCGGCCTTGGCCTTCTCGACGATCCGGACGCCCTCGTCCTCGGCCTTGGCCTTGCGCTCCGCGGCGTAGGTCTCGGCGTCGTTGCGGACCTGCTGGGCCGCCGACTCGGCGAGGTCGCGGTGCTGTTCGGCCGCCCGCCGGGCCTCCTCACGGAGCTCCTTGGCCTCTTCCTCGGCCAGGCGCAGGATCTTCTCGACCCGCGCGCCGAGACCCGCGTACGACGGCTCGGCGTCGGTGACCTGGGCCTGGGCGTTCTGCGTCTCGAGGTGCAGTTCCTCGATGCGCTTCTCCAGGGCGGTGATGCGGGCGAGAGCGCTGTCACGGTCGGAGACGAGCTTGGAGATACGTTCGTCCACCTGAGCGCGGTCGTACCCACGCCGCACAAGCTCGAAGCCGTAGGGGGAAGTGTCGCTCATGGGGTTCCTGTCGAATGAGACCGGTGAGGTGATAGGGGAATCCTAGGGGCCGAAGCGGTGTGTCATCGAGCGGATACGGTTTTGATCTGGAGAATGGCACCACTTTTGGGTGGCTGACCGCAGGACGGCTTGCCAGTGAGTGGGGCAAAGCCCCCAGAAGACACCGGAACGTACCCCGAGCGCTAGCCCTCTGACGACTTGCCACCCGATCGGGGGGCACCGATCGTCGCACCGGCCTTGACTCCGCCCTCCTTGCCGGCCGCCGGGGCCTCGAAGGATTCGAGCGCCTCCAGCACGTCCTGGACCCGGGAGATCTCGGCGTTGATGTCCTCGCGCCGGCGCACCAGGATCTCCAGCTCGCGCTTGCCCTCCTCGACCGTGCGCCGCGCCTCGCGGATCGCCTCGGCCTTCAGCTCCTCGGCCTCCTTGACCAGGCTGGCCTTCTTCTGCTCGGCCTCCTTGAGCAGCCCCTCCGCCTTCTTGACGGCGGCGATGCGCACCTTGCCCGCCTCGGAGCTGGCCTCCGACACCAGCTCCTTGGCCTTCGCCTCCGCCTTGGCCAGCTGCTCCTCGGCGGCCTGGATGAGCGCGTCACAGCGGTCGCCGGTGGACTTCATCGTCTCGGCGGCCTCGCGCCGCGCCCGCTCGTGCAGCTCCTCGATCTCGGTGGTGATGCGGTCGCGCAGCTCCTGCGCCCGCTCCCTGATCGCGGTGGCGTCCCGGCGGGCACCGACCAGCAGCTCGTCGGCGTCCGTGCGGGCCTTCTCCACCGCGGTGTTGCCCTCGATGGTCGCCTCGGCGACGATCCGCTCGGCCTCGCTGCGCGCCGCGCCGACCATCGTGTCGGCCTGCGACTCCGCGTCCGCGGTGGTCTTCAGCGCCTGCTGCTGGGCCTCGGTGAGCAGCTTGTCCGCTTCCGCCGCGGTCTCGGTGATGAGCGTGTCGACCTGCTCGGCCGCCTCCGAGCGCCGCTTGTTGGCCTCCTTGCGGGCCTCGTCCAGGGTCCGCTCGGCCTCCTCGCGCGCGGAGTTGACGAGCCGTTCGGCCGTGGCCTCCGCGTCCGCCTTCAGCTGCTTGGCCTCCGCCCGCACCCGCTCGGCGTGCTGCTGCGCCGAACCGACGGTCTCGGCGGCCTCGGCCCGCAGCCGCTCGGCGTCGCCGGTGGCGTCCCCGATGAGCTGCTCGGCGTTCGCCAGCGCCTCCGCGCGCACCCGGTCCGCCTCGGCCAGGGCCTCGGTGCGCACCCGCTCGGCCTCGGCCACGGTCTCCGTCTGCAGCCGCTCGGCCTCGGTCAGCGCCTCGGTGCGCACCCGGTCGGCCTCCGCGACCGTCTCGGTCGTGAGCCGCTCCGCCTCGTTGCTCGCCTCGGTGATGAGGGTGTCCGCCTGGGTCGCCGCGTCCGAACGGATCCGGTTGGCGTCCTCGCGGGCGTCCGCCCGGGTGCGGGCCGCCGCCTGGTCGGCCTCGGCGAGCGCGTCCGACGCCTCGGTGCGTACCCGCTGGGCGTAGTCGGACGCGTCCGAGCGCAGCCGTTCGGCCTCCGCCATCGCCTCCGTGACCGTACGCTCGGCCAGCGCCTTGGCGGCCTCCGACTCCTCGTGCGCGGCGCGCCGGACCCGGCCGGCGTCCTCGCTCGCCCGCTCCCGCTCGGCGTAGGCGTCGGCGCGGACCCGGTCCGCCTCCTCCTCGGCCTCCCGCTTCGTACGCTCCGCGGCGTGCTCGGCGGCCGAGCGCAGCCCGGTGATCTCCTCCTGCGCCTGCTCGTGCAGCCCGGCGACGGAGTCCCGCACCTGCTGGGCGTGCTGCTCGGCGGCGGACACCATCTCGGTGGCGCGCCGGTCGGCCTCCTCCACCAGCCGGGTCGCCTCGGCCTGCGCCTCCTCGACCCGCCTGCGGGCCGAGGCCAGCAGCTCCTCGCTCTGCTCGCGGGCCCGCCGGCGTTCCTCGTCGGCCTCCTCGCGGGCCGCACCGAGGAGTTCCTCGGCCTCGCGGCGGCGCCGGGCGGCCTCCTCCTGGGCGGCGGCCAGCGTCTCGGACGCCTCTGCGGCGAGCCGCTCGGCGGCGGCCTGCGCCTCCGCGCGCACCCGGTCCGCGGTGTCCTGCGCCTCCGCCTTGAGCCGCTCGGCCTCGGCGGCGGCCTCGGAGCGCAGCCGTACGGCGACGGCCTCGCCCTCGGCGCGGAAGGCGGACGCGTCGGCCGCGGCCTCGGTCCGCAGCCGGTCCGCCTCGGTCTCGGCCTGCTGCTGGAGCGTACGGATCCGTTCCGCCGACTCCGTGCGCAGCCGCTCGGCCTCCTCGGCGGCCTCCCGGCGGATCCGGGCGGCCTCCTCGCGGGCGTCCGTCAGGGCCTGCTCGGCCGACGCGAGCCGCTCCTGCGCCTCCGTCTGCAGTCGCGTCAGCTCCTCGGCGGCCTCGGTGCGGCGCGCCTCGATGATCCGCTCGGTCTCCTCGCGCAGCTCGCGCGCGGCGGTCTCGGCGTCCGTCCGGACCGTCTCGACCTGCTCGTCGGCCTCGGCGCGCAGCCGCTCGGCCTCCTTGCGGGCGCGGTCCAGGGTCTCGTCCGCCTGCCGGCGCAGGCCGGTGGCCCGCTCGATGGCCTCGGTGCGGACCTTCTCGCTGTCGGCGGTCGCGGTCTGCCGCAGCTCGTCGGCGTCCGCCTTGGCCTTGGCCAGCAGCTCCTCGGCGGACCTGGCCGCCTCCTCGATCTGCGCGACCGCCTCCCGGCGGGCCTCCGCACGGATCGACTCGCCCTCGGCGACCGCGTCGGCGCGCAGCTGCTCGGCCTCGCCGCGCAGCCGGCGGGCCTCCTCCTGCAGCTCGACCGTCTTGGCGCGGTACTCCTTGGTGTCGTCCTTCGCCGCGCCCTTGAGCTGCTCGGCGATGTCGTGCGCCTCGGCGCGCAGCCGGTCCGCCTCGGCCTCGGCCTCCGTGCGGATCCGCTCGGCTTCCTCGGCGGCGGCCTTGGTGGTCCGCTTGGCTTCCTCGGATGCCTTGTTGAGCACGTCCTCGGCGGTCTTGGCCGCCTTCGACAGCTGGGTCGCGCTCTCCTCGGCGGTGACCGTCCGGGCCTTCTCGGACGCCTCCGCGAGGATCTTCTCAGCCTCGGCACGGGCGTCCGCGACCAGCTGCTCGGCCTCGGACCTGGTCTGCTCGGCCTCCTTGGTGGCCTCCTCGACCAGCCGGGCGACCTGCTCCTTCGCCGTGCGCGTACGCGTCTCGTTGGCGGCCTCGGCGGCGGCGAGCGCCTTGGCGGCGGCCTCCTTGGCCTCCGTCTGCAGCTTCTCGGCCTCGGCCTGCGCCTTGCGCAGCGCCTCCTCGGCCGCCGTCATCCGCTCCTCGGCGGCCCGGCTCAGCTCGGCGGCCTGCCGGCGCGCGGCGTCCGACTCGGTGACGGTGGTGGTGCGCAGCTGCTCGGCGTGGTCGGTGGCCTCCTGGGCCTGCGTGGAGGCCGCGTTCAGCAGGCGCTCGGCGTCCGTGCGGGCGCGGCGCAGCAGCTGCTCGGCCTCCGCGCGGGCCGCCTCGGCGTCGCTCTGCAGCCGCTCCCGGGCCTCCCGGGTCAGCCGCTCGGCCTCGGCGCGGGCGGTGGCCATCGCCTGCTCGGTCTCGGCGCGGGACTCCTCCAGCAGCCGGCGGGCCTGCTGCTCGGTGCGGGCGCGCAGCTGCTCCGCCCAGGCCACGTTCTCGTTGACGTGCGACTCGACCGTGGCGCGGCGCTCGGCCAGCTCCTGGTCCAGCTGCTGGCGCCGGGTCACCGCCTCCTGGTGCAGCTCCGCCTGGAGCCGGGCGGCCTGCTCGGCGTGCTCCTGCAGGATGCGCTGGGTCTGCGCGCGGGCCTGGCTGAGCTCCCGTTCGGCGTCCTGACGCAGCTGGTCGGCCTGCATCTGGGCATTACGGAGCAACTGCTCGGCCTGATAGCCGATGTCGCCGCCGTCGAAGGCGGGCCTGGTCATCAGGGTGCGGCGCGCCTCGTGCAGCTTGGCGCGCAGCACCTCGACCTGGTAGCCGAGGTCCTCGGCGTGCTGGATCGCCTTCTCCCGCTCGGTCCTCAGCCGCTTCATCTCGGCCTCGAACCGAGAGAGGTGGTCGACGTCAGCCGCCGGCTCTCGCTCCTGGCTCTCGTAGCCCCGCACTGCGCGGTCCCATCCGTCCCCTGGTCAGCTTCTCCAACGAGCCTCGTCCTCCGCCGAACGGGGCCCCCGGGGAATGGTGTCAGATCAACGGCGGAGCACGGGCTGCTGCCCCGACGCTCGTCCCCCGAAACCCGGACCCCGGCATGCGGTCGCCCCGGTTGAAAGGACGACCGCCCCCAACCCTACCGGCCCTTATGTACGGGGGTCAGTGCTCGGGCGACTCAACAGGGGCGGAAGTGACCAGTTCTGTCAGGACACCATGGCAGTCCTTGGGGTGCAGGAAGGTGATCCGCGAGCCCATCGAGCCGCGCCGGGGCTCGTCGTACAGCACGCGTACGCCCTTGTCCCGGATGTCCGTGGACTCGGCGTCCACATCCGCCGTACCGAAGGCGATGTGGTGGACGCCCTCCCCGTTCTTCGCGAGCCACTTGGCGACCGTGGAGTCCTCGCGGGTCGGCTCCAGCAGCTGGAGGTAGGAGGCGCCGCCGTCCGAGGTCTCGTTGATCTTGAGCATGGCCTCGCGCACGCCCTGCTCCTCGTTGACCTCGGTGTGGAACACCTCGAAGCCGTACGTGGCCCGGTAGAACTCGACGGTCGCGTCGAGGTCGTGACAGGCGATCCCGATGTGGTCGATTCGCGTCAGCATGGATTCAGTGCAGCGCTCCTCGCCTGGTTACGCAACGTGCGCGCGATCACACCGTAAGGCCGATGACGGCGCGCTCTACCGCTCAGTACATTCGAAGTAAACCCTCGTTCACTCCTCGGCCTGTGCAGGCCGGTAAGGGGATCGCAGCTCATGCCTTCTGGAACGACCAGCTCGGTGATCGTCGCGGGCGCGCGCACGCCCATGGGACGACTGCTGGGCTCCCTCAAGTCCTTCTCCGGCGCCGACCTGGGCGGCTTCGCGATCAAGGCCGCCCTCGACCGTGCGGGGATCGGCGGCGACCAGGTGCAGTACGTGATCATGGGCCAGGTGCTGCAGGCCGGCGCCGGCCAGATCCCGGCCCGGCAGGCCGCCGTGAAGGCCGGCATCCCGATGAACGTCCCGGCGCTCACCATCAACAAGGTGTGTCTGTCCGGCCTGGACGCCATCGCGCTCGCCGACCAGCTGATCCGCGCCGGCGAGTTCGACATCGTCGTGGCCGGCGGCCAGGAGTCCATGACCAACGCCCCGCACCTGCTGCCGAAGTCCCGCGAGGGCTTCAAGTACGGCGCGGTCCAGATGCTCGACGCCATGGCCCACGACGGTCTGACCGACTCCTTCGAGGGCATCGCCATGGGCGAGTCCACGGAGAAGCACAACACCCGCCTGGGCATCGCCCGCCCCGAGCAGGACGAGATCGCCGCCCTGTCCCACCAGCGGGCCGCCGCCGCACAGAAGAACGGCCTGTTCGAGGCCGAGATCACCCCCGTGGAGATCCCGCAGCGCAAGGGCGACCCGGTGCTCTTCAGCAAGGACGAGGGCATCCGCGGCGACACCACGGCCGAGTCGCTGGGCAAGCTGCGCCCGGCCTTCTCCCGCGAGGGCACGATCACCGCGGGCTCCTCCTCGCAGATCTCGGACGGTGCGGCGGCCGTGGTCGTGATGAGCAAGGCCAAGGCCGAGGAGCTGGGTCTGCACTGGCTCGCCGAGATCGGCGCGCACGGCAACGTGGCGGGGCCGGACAACTCCCTGCAGTCCCAGCCGTCCAACGCCATCCGGCACGCCCTGAAGAAGGAGGGCCTGGAGGTCTCCGACCTCGACCTCATCGAGATCAACGAGGCCTTCGCCGCCGTCGCCGTGCAGTCGATGAAGGACCTCGGCGTGTCCACCGAAAAGGTGAACGTGAACGGTGGTGCGATCGCCCTGGGTCACCCGATCGGCATGTCCGGCGCCCGTCTCGTGCTCCACTTGGCACTCGAGCTCAAGCGCCGCGGCGGCGGTGTCGGCGCGGCCGCGCTGTGCGGTGGCGGCGGCCAGGGCGACGCGCTCATCGTGCGGGTGCCGAAGGCCTGATCTCCCTGTACGTCGTTGACCGTACGTCGCAGAAGTGAACGGAGCTGTTTGATGCAGGACGTCTCCTCTCTGGTGGCCCTGGCCAGGGAAGGCCGGCCGCGCGCCGTGGCCCGGCTGATCTCCCTCGTGGAGGGGGCGTCCCCGCAGCTCAGGGAGGTCATGGCGGCGCTGGCGCCGCTGACCGGCAACGCCTACGTGGTGGGTCTGACGGGCTCACCGGGTGTCGGCAAGTCGACCTCGACCTCCGCGCTGGTCACGGCGTACCGCAAACAGGGCAAGCGGGTCGGCGTCCTGGCCGTCGACCCGTCCTCGCCGTTTTCGGGCGGCGCCCTGCTCGGTGACCGCGTCCGCATGTCGGAGCACGCCTCCGACCCCGGCGTCTACATCCGCTCCATGGCCACCCGGGGCCACCTGGGCGGCCTCGCCTGGGCCGCGCCGCAGGCGATCCGCGTCCTCGACGCGGCGGGCTGCGACGTGATCCTGGTCGAGACCGTCGGCGTCGGCCAGTCGGAGGTCGAGATCGCCTCCCAGGCGGACACGAGTGTGGTACTGCTGGCCCCCGGCATGGGCGACGGCATCCAGGCGGCGAAGGCGGGCATCCTGGAGATCGGCGACGTGTATGTCGTCAACAAGGCGGACCGGGACGGTGCCGACGCCACCGCCCGCGAGCTGAACCACATGCTGGGCCTCGGCGAGTCCCGCGGTCCCGGCGACTGGCGCCCGCCGATCGTGAAGACGGTCGCGGCCCGCGCCCAGGGTGTCGACGAGGTCGTCGAGGCCCTGGAGAAGCACCGCGCGTGGATGGAGGAGCACGGCGTGCTCGCCGAGCGCCGCGCGGCCCGCGCGGCCCGCGAGGTGGAGACCATCGCCGTCACCGCCCTGCGCGAACGCATCGGCGACCTGCACGGAGACCGCCGCCTCAGCGCGCTCGCGGAGCGCATCGTCGCGGGCGAACTGGACCCGTACCGCGCGGCGGACGAGCTGGTCGCGGGCCTGACGGAGGGCTGAGGGCCGCCGATGTGCCGCTCATGCTGCTAGGTTGACCGGCATGTTCCTCTTCATGGCGTAGAGCACGCACCGGACCGCGGGGCCCGACACACGGCCGCCGCGTCCCTCGGCGTCCCCTCTTCCGCCTCTCACAGAGGAACCTTCAGCGTGTCCACGCACCCTTCGCCAGGGCCCAGGCCCTCGTACGCCGCCGTCCTGCGCGTCCCGCACGCGCGCCGCACCTTCGCCGCCGCCCTGCTCGGCAGGCTGTCGTACGGCGTCGTCCCGCTGGCCCTGATGCTCGCCGTGACCCGGGCCTGCGGCTCGTACGCCGTGGCGGGCACCGTCATCGCCCTGTTCTCCGCCACCAGCGTCTTCCTGTCGCCGGCCCGGGCGGCGCTCATCGACCGGTACGGGCCGCGGCGCGCGCTCGTGCCCATGGCCGCGGCCCACACCGCCCTCCTGGTGCTGCTGGCCGTGCTGCTCTGGCGCCCGGGCGCCGTCCCGCCGCTCGTCCTCGGTGCCGTGACGGCCGCCGCCGGGACCTGTACGCCGCCGCTCGGGCCCACCATGCGGGCCGTGTGGGGGCGGCTCGCCCCGGACCGGGCACTGCTGCAGCGTGCCTACAGCCTCGACGGCGTCGCCGAGGAACTGCTGTTCGTGTCGGGGCCCCTGCTGGTCGGCGGGGTCGTCGGGTTCGCTCCGCCGGCCGTCGGCGTCCTCGCCGGGGCGGGGCTGATGGCGGTGGGGACGGCGGGGTTCGTGTCGTCCCCCGCGGTGCGGGCGGTACCGGCCGGCGAGCGCACACCGGACCGGCCCCCCGTCGGGCGCCGGGTGCTGCGGGGGCTGGGGCGGCCGGTGGCCGCCGCCGCGGGGGCCGGACTCGCGCTGGGCGTGGTCGAGCTGCTGGTGGTCGCCTTCGCCCAGGCACACGGCCGTGACGGCGGCGCGGCCTGGGTGCTCGCCGCCCTGTCCGCCGGGAGCGCCGTCGGCGGGCTGCTCAACGGGGCCGTCGCGTGGCGGGCCGCCGCCGGGACGCGGCTGCCCCTGCAGGCGGCCGGACTCGGACTGGTGCTGTGCGCCGCCGGGCTGGCGACCGGGGTGGGCACGCTCGCCCTGGCGGTGGCGGCCGGGGGACTCTTCGTCTCCCCGCTGCTCACCACCGCGTACCTCATCGCCGACGAGGCCGCGGCGCCTGAGGCCCGGGTCCGGGCCGGGGCGTGGGTCAACACGGCCGTCAACGCGGGGGGCACGGCGGGTGCCGCGGTCGCCGGGGTGCTGGTCGGGTGGCTGCCACCGGGGCCGTGCTTCGCGGTGACCGGTGGGGTGATGCTGCTGACGGCGCTGGCCGTGGCGCGGGGCACGGGCGGCGCGAGGGGTCCGGAGCGTGCCGTGCCCCAGGAGTGAGGCCCCGCGTCGGTCGTCGCCGCCCCCGCCGGACGATGCCCGGCGGGGGCCGTGACGGTGCGGTGCCGGCCAGGTGGTGGCCGGGGCGGGCGGAGCGCTGTCCGCTCCGCCCGCCGTCGGCTCCCCTGGTGCCGGGCGCCCGCGGTTACGGGCGTCCGCGCTGACCGCGCAGGTGCTCGGCGATCGGCTTGAGTGCCTTGTCCAGCTCTATCAGTGCCTCCGGTGACAGCAGATCGATGAAGTGCCGCCGCACGGACGCCACATGGTGCGGGGCCACCTTCTTCATCGTCTCCATACCGTGCTCGGTCAGTACGGCGTACAGCCCGCGCCGGTCGGACTCGCAGTTCTCGCGGCGCACCAGGTTCGCGTTCTCCATCCGTGTGATCTGGTGCGAGAGCCGGCTTTTGGACTGCAGGGTCGCGGAGGCGAGATCGCTCATCCGCATCCGTACGTCGTCCGATTCGGACAGATTGACGAGGATCTCGTAGTCGTTCATCGTCAGGCCGAACGGCTGCAGATCCTTCTCCAGCTGGTACGTCAACAGCCTGTTGACCTCCAGGTGGGTGCGCCAGGCGCACTGCTCCGCATCGGTCAGCCAGCGCGTGGCCGTCTCGGTCTCCATGAATGAAGTCTACCTAAGAAGTTGAATGACGAACTACTTCGGGTGGTGTGACAGTGCGCACGCGTTCGACGTCACACTCCGCAGACTACCGCTCACAGCCCGAAGCGACGCTGGAGGTCCCCCAGCTGTCCGGGAAGGCGCGGTGCGCCCGATGGTTGCGGACCGTGTCCGACCGCTCCCGTTCCGCCACCGCCGGGCACCCCCGGTTCGGACGGAACGACCCCCGTCGCCGCCTCGCCCATGAGGGTCTCCGTCGACTGCAGCAGGACCGTTCCGGCGCCCACGAACTCGAACTGGTGCTCCTCCCCGGACACCCCGCCGAGGCCCGTCATCGCACGTAGACCGCCCAGTACACCCGTCAGATAGCCGTGGTCGTAGTGATGGCACGGGGACGGGCAGTCGGCCCACCCGACGAGCGCCTGCGGGTCGACCCGGATCGGAGGTTCCATGAACACCACCGGCCCGTTAGATGCGGCCACAAACTTTCCGGTTCCGATAAGGGTCAGAAAACCCGGCACGATCGATTGCTTGAGCGCGAGACTTGGCTGAAAAGCGAGCAGGTTGCCCGCGCGAATGGTCAAGTTCCCGTCGTCCAGGTCATAGGAGTTGACGTCGAAGGCCCGGTCGGCCAGCAGCATCTTGCCGGAGCCCGACGCCACGACCCAGTCGCTCGCGTGCAGTGGCGAATGGAACGAGGTACGGACAAGTCGGTCGAGTCGGCCGTGCCCGATGCCGTTGAACTCGATCGCCCCGTAGTAGGCGATCATCTTCCCCTTCTGCAGGAACCACTCCCCGCTCTTGAGCTCGACGCAGAACGTGTACGCGTTCACGTTGTCGTCGACGGGCAGCGTCATCGGGTCGTACACCACCGGGCCGCCGGGGGTGCCGTACATGCCTCCGTGCGCGCTCACAGCTTCTCCTCCGAGGCCTGGACGTACACCGTGCCGCTGCCGCTCAGCTCCAGCTGGAAGGCCTCGCCGGAGCCGCGGCCCACCATCTCGCGCCAGCCGATCGCGGTGGACAGCTTGTTGCGGACCTCGCCGTGGTGGGCGACGTACGCCTGCGGGTCGACGTGGACCGGGCGCTGGGGGGTGATCGGGATCTCGAAGACGCCGCCGTGCGCCATCACGGCGACGGAGCCCTGGCCCTGCAGGGTCGTGGTGAACAGCCCCTGCCCGGTGACCTGGCCCCGGACCAGGCCCATCACCCCGCCCTGGGAGCCCATGAACATCGTGCCCTGCCGGAGCGTGCCCTCGAAGGCGAGCAGGCGGTCGGCCTCCACGTAGAGGGTGTCGCCGGTGAGGTGGATGACATGGACGTGGTGGCCGCCGTGCCCGAAGAAGACGGTCCCGCTGCCCTCGACGGTCATCAGCGGGGTCGCCTCGCCCGTCACCCGGCGCCCGACCATCGACATCAGCCCGCCCTGGCCGCCCTGCAGGTTCGGGGTGAAGGACACGTCCCCCTGGTAGGCGAGCATCGCGCCGCGCTGGCTGAACAGCCGCTGGCCGGGCAGCACGGTCGCCTCGACCATCTTGGAGTTGACCTCTCGGAAGGCCATGGCTACAGATCCCCCGCGATCGTGTTCCGCTCGCTCGGCTGCACGTACACCAGTCCGTCGCCCTCGAAGCGGATCTGGAAGGCCTCGCCGCCGCCCTCCCCGAGGAACGTGCGGAACGTCACGCCCGACTGGAAGGACTGCCGGACGTTGCCCTGGTGGGCTATGTAGGCGCCCGGGTCGACGATCAGCGGGTACTGCGGGGCGACCCGGAGCGCGACCGCCGGCCCGTCGGACATGATCGCGGCCTGCCCGTGGCCCTCCACGGTCGTCGTGAACAGCCCGTTGCCCTGCGAGGCGCCGCGCAGCCCGGTGAACGTCGTACCGGTGCGCAGCCCCGTGTCCGTCGCGAGCAGGTTGCTCGACTCCACGTACAGCTTGTCGCCCTGGAGACCGACCAGGTTGATCTCCGAGGCCCGGTCCGCGAACCAGCACGTGCCGTGCCCCTTCACCTCCATCACCGCCATCTGCTCGCCGGTGAGCCGCCGCGTCACCATGCCGCGCAGTCCCTCCCCGCCACCGCTCAGCTTCTTGAAGCTCATCTCCCCGTCGTACGCGACCATCGAGCCGTTCTTCGCCTTCACCGTGTCCCCCGTCATGTCGACGGCGAGCACCTTGCTTCCCTGCAGTCGGAACATCGCCACGGAGTGAAAGTAGCGGCGCCTTGGGTGGACGGAACAGGTCCCCCGGATGGACACGGACCCTGAGCGCACCCTTACGGGCGTCGTTTGCCACAATGGCGGGGCGTTTGTGCTTCCGTTCACAAACCGGATCACGAAGCGATCGCGCCGTCAGCGACTCTCCCACCGAAGGTGACCCGTGGACCTCAAGACAGCCTCCGCCATCCGCCGCCTCCGACTGATCTCCGTTCCGGAGGGCATTTCCTGGATCATCCTCGCGACCTGCACCGTCATCAAGTACACGGTCGACAGCGCCTTCGACGTGGCGCCGGTGCTGGGTCCGATCCACGGCGTGCTGTTCGTCCTCTACGTGCTCTTCTGGGCGGACGCCTGGAACCGGACCAAGTGGGCCAAGGGCAAGGGAGCCCTCTACTTCGCGTACTCGGTCATCCCCGGCGGTGGCTTCGTCATCGAGCGCGCGCTGCGCCGGGAGGCCGAGGACGCCGTCATCGCCGCCCGCGCCCGCAAGGAAGGAATCGTGAACGCATGATCGTCGCCTTCTCCGTGACGCCCCTGGGCGTCGGCGAGGACGTGGGGGAGTACGTCGCCGAAGCCGTCCGCGTGGTCCGCGCGTCGGGCCTGCCCCATCGCACCGACGCGATGTTCACCAGCATCGAGGGCGAGTGGGACCAGGTCATGGACGTGGTCAAGCGCGCCGTCGCGGCGGTCGAGGAGCGGGCACCGCGCGTCTCCCTCGTCCTCAAGGCCGACATCCGTCCCGGGGTGACCGACGGGCTCACCTCCAAGGTGGAGACGGTCGAGCGGCATCTGGCCTAGGCGTCGGGGGCGTGGCCGGTGACACGGTGAGTGCCATGCCCAGCGGCGTGCGTTCGTACAGCACCTGGTGCCCGTAGCGGCGGGCCGTCAGCAGGCCCGCGTCGCGCAGCACCGTCAGGTGCGACGACACCGACGACGGGGCCAGCCGCAGCCGGTGGGCGAGCGCCGACGTGGTCGCCGGTTCGTCCAGCGCGGCCAGGACCGCCGCCCGGTTGCGGCCCAGCAGCCGTACCAGCGCATCCGGGGTCCCGGCGCCCGGCTCGGTCCACAGGCCCGCGATGCCGCGCGCCGGGTAGACCAGCGTGGGCTGCCACGGGGGCTCGAAACCCGTGATCACGTCGGGCCACGAGAACACGCTCGGCATCAGCACCAGGCCCTGGCCGTCGAGGTCGCGCGCGTGCTCGGTGTGCAGCGCGAGCGTCAGCGTACGGCCGTCCCAGGACAGCCGGCTGTCCAGCTCCGGCAGCAGGGTGCCGAGCCCCACCTCGGCCAGCCGCCGCGAGTGGAAGGCCACGTCCGCCTCCAGCAGCGCCCGCAGCCGCGGCCAGTCCGGCGCGATCAGCACCCGCCAGGCCGCCTCCACGGCGTCCGCCAGCTCCTCGATCATCCGCGCCGGGTCGGCGAGCCAGGCCCGGCCCCGCGGTGACCGGAGCGCGCCCGGGGTGCAGGCCAGCGCCAGGGCGGTGTCCTCGCGGGCCGCTTCCGGATCCGACGCCCGCACGGCCGCGATCTCCTCCTCGAAGGTGGCCGCCGGTCCGATCGGCGGTGCGCCGAGCCAGTCCGGTGAGTGGCCGCGCCGGGGCATCAGCAGCCACAGCGGAGCCAGGTCGAGCCCGGCCGCCGCGTCCCTGATCCTGCGCAGCCAGGGCGCCTGATAGGCGTGCCGGTCGGGGCGGCTCAGGGTGCGCACCGCCTCCTGCGTCTCCCACAGCGGCGAGATCGCGAACCGGCAGCGCAGGAAGTCGTCGTCGCCGAAGTGCAGCCGGGAGGGCACGGCCCACCTCCAGGGGAAGATTCGGCTGGAGCCGAAACTCTACGGCGTCCCGCCCGGAACCCGGCACGCTGCCCGGCATGTCCGCACCACCGCAGGCCGCCCCGGCGCCCGCCGGCTACGGCCGTGTCCTCGCCGTGCCCGAGTTCCGGGCCGTCTTCGCCGCCCATGTGCTGTCCATGCTCGGCGTGATCGTCAGCGAGATCGCGCTGTCCGTCCTCGTCTACGACCTCACCCGCTCGCCCCTGCTCAGCGCGCTCACCTTCGCGCTGGGCTTTTTGCCGTACGCCGTCGGCGGCACCCTGCTCGCCCCCGTCGCCGACCGCTTCCCGGCCCGGAGGGTGCTCGTCACCTGCGACCTGGTGTGCGCCGGCTGCGTGGCCGTGATGACCGCCCCGGGCGCCGGCATCGGACTGCTCCTCGCGCTGCGCTGCGCCCTGGCCGTCGTCGCGCCGGTGTTCTCCGGCACCCGCATGGCCACCCTGGCCGACGTCCTCGGCGACGGCGAGCTGTTCGTGCTCGGCCGCTCCCTGCTGCGGATCGTCGCCCAGAGCACCCTGCTCGTCGGCTACGGACTCGGCGGCCTGCTGCTCACGGCGGTCAGCCCGCGCCACGCCCTGCTGATCACCGTCGGCACCTTCCTCGCCTCCGCCGGGCTGCTGCGCTGCGGCACCCGGCAACGCCCCGCCCGCACCCGCCGGCGCACGGACACCCCGCCCGGTCTGCGCCCGCTGTTCGCCGACCGCCGGGTGCGCGTCCTGCTCCTGCTGTTCTGGATCCCGGCGGGGTTCTCGGTCGTCCCCGAGGCGCTGGCGGCGCCGTACGCGGACGAGCTGGGCAGCGGCTCGGCGGGCCTCGGCCTGCTGATGTGTGCCCTGCCCGTCGGCACGGTGGCCGGCGAGCTGTTCGCCGGGGCCAGGCTCGCACCCGTGGCCCGCGAACGCGTCGCGCTGCCCCTTCTGTGCCTGACGCTGCTGCCGTACCTCGGTTTCGCCCTGCGGCCCGGGCTCGCCGTCTCGCTGCTGCTCCTGCTGCTGTCCGGGGCCGGATCGGCGTACACCCTGGGCCTGGACCAGTGGTTCGTCCGGGCGGTGCCGCAAGAGCTGCGCGGACGGGCCATGACCGTGCTGAGCGCGGGCCTGATGACCGTCCAGGGCGTCGGCATGGCGCTGGCCGGCGTGTCGGCGCAGGTGGCGGGCGTACGGACGGCGGTGGCGGGGGCCGGCGCGGCGGGCGTCCTGTGCTGCTGCGGTCTCGCCGTCGCGGCCCGGGCGACCGAAAGCCGAGACGGGGCTGACCGACATATGACCGGCCGGTAGGGTCTGATGACGTGCCGAAGCCACTCAGCCTTCCCTTCGACCCCATCGCCCGTGCCGACGAGCTCTGGAAGCAGCGCTGGGGAAACGTGCCGTCCATGGCCGCGATCACCTCGATCATGCGGGCCCAGCAGATCCTGCTCGCCGAGGTGGACGCGGTGGTCAAGCCGTACGGACTGACGTTCGCGCGGTACGAGGCGCTGGTGCTGCTCACCTTCTCCAAGGCCGGCGAGCTGCCCATGTCCAAGATCGGTGAGCGGCTGATGGTGCATCCCACGTCCGTCACCAACACCGTCGACCGGCTGGTGAAGTCCGGGCTGGTGGCCAAACGGCCCAATCCCAACGACGGGCGTGGCACCCTCGCCGTCATCACCGACAAGGGGCGCGAAGTGGTCGACGCGGCCACCCGCGACCTGATGGCCATGGACTTCGGGCTCGGGGTGTACGACGCGGAGGAGTGCGCGGAGATCTTCGCCATGCTGCGCCCGCTGCGGGTCGCGGCACACGACTTCGACGAGGAGTGACCCCGGGCAAGATCTCCCGGAACGGGTGGTTACGCTCGTCTCCATGAAGAAGAGCGTGCTGACCCGCTACCGCGTCATGGCCTATGTCACCGGTGTGCTGCTGGTCCTGCTGACCCTGGGCGTGATCGCCAAGTACGGGCTGCACATCGACGGTGCCGACACCTTCACCACCTTCATCGGTATCGCCCACGGCTGGCTGTACGTCATCTACCTGATCTTCGCCTTCGACCTGGGCTCGAAGGCGAAGTGGCCCGTCGCCAAGCAGCTGTGGGTGCTGCTCGCCGGGACCATCCCCACCGCCGCCTTCTTCGTCGAGCGGAAGGTCAGCCGCGAGCTGGAGGCCGGCACCACGGACGCGGCACCGGCCGTCGCCAAGGCCTGAGCCCGGGTCCGAGCCCCGGCTCGACCGCCGTACGAGCGCCGTGCGGCGGTCTGCCATCGACATTTACTAGGACGTCCAAGTAAATTCGAGGGTATGGACGCTCACGCCATCGAGGAAGGCCGCCGGCGCTGGCAGGCCCGCTACGACGCCGCGCGCAAGCGCGACGCTGACTTCACCACGCTCTCCGGCGATCCCGTGGAGCCGGTCTACGGGCCCCGGCCGGGTGACACGTACGAGGGATTCGAGCGGATCGGCTGGCCCGGGGAGTATCCCTACACCCGCGGCCTCCATCCGACCGGCTACCGCGGGCGTACCTGGACGATCCGGCAGTTCGCCGGCTTCGGCAACGCCGAGCAGACCAACGAGCGGTACAAGATGATCCTGGCCGCCGGCGGCGGGGGCCTGTCCGTGGCCTTCGACATGCCCACGCTGATGGGGCGCGACTCCGACGAACCCCGCTCGCTCGGCGAGGTCGGGCACTGCGGCGTCGCCATCGACTCGGCCGCCGACATGGAGGTCCTGTTCAAGGACATCCCGCTCGGCGATGTGACGACGTCCATGACCATCAGCGGCCCGGCCGTACCCGTCTTCTGCATGTACCTGGTCGCCGCCGAGCGGCAGGGCGTCGATCCGGGGGTGCTCAACGGGACCCTGCAGACCGACATCTTCAAGGAGTACATCGCGCAGAAGGAGTGGCTCTTCCAGCCCGAGCCCCATCTGCGCCTCATCGGCGACCTGATGGAGTACTGCGCCGCCGGCATCCCCGCCTACAAGCCGCTGTCCGTCTCCGGCTACCACATCCGGGAGGCGGGCGCGACGGCCGCGCAGGAGCTGGCGTACACGCTCGCCGACGGTTTCGGGTACGTCGAGCTGGGGCTCAGCCGGGGCCTCGACGTGGACGTGTTCGCGCCGGGGCTGTCCTTCTTCTTTGACGCGCACGTGGACTTCTTCGAGGAGATCGCCAAGTTCCGGGCCGCCCGCCGGATCTGGGCGCGCTGGATGCGCGACGTGTACGGCGCGAAGAGCGAGAAGGCGCAGTGGCTGCGGTTCCACACGCAGACCGCCGGGGTCTCGCTGACCGCGCAGCAGCCCTACAACAACGTGGTCCGTACGGCCGTGGAGGCGCTGGCGGCCGTCCTCGGCGGGACCAACTCGCTGCACACCAACGCGCTGGACGAGACGCTCGCCCTGCCCTCCGAGCAGGCGGCGGAGATCGCGCTGCGCACCCAGCAGGTGCTGATGGAGGAGACCGGCGTCGCCAACGTGGCCGACCCGCTGGGCGGCTCCTGGTACGTCGAGCAGCTCACGGACCGGATCGAGGCCGACGCGGAGAAGATCTTCGAGCAGATCAAGGAGCGCGGTCTTCGGGCGCACCCGGACGGACGGCACCCGATCGGGCCGGTCACCTCCGGGATCCTGCGCGGGATCGAGGACGGCTGGTTCACCGGGGAGATCGCCGAGTCCGCGTTCCGGTACCAGCAGGCGCTGGAGAAGGGCGACAAGAGGGTCGTCGGCGTCAACGTGGCCACCGGGTCCGTCACCGGGGATCTGGAGATCCTGCGGGTCAGCCACGAGGTCGAGCGGGAGCAGGTGCGGGTGCTCGCCGAGCGGAAGGCGGCACGGGACGAGTCCGCGGTGCGCTCCGCGCTGGACGCGATGCTGGACGCCGCCCGGAACGGCTCCAACATGATCGGGCCCATGCTGGACGCGGTGCGGGCGGAGGCCACCCTGGGCGAGATCTGCGGGGTGCTGCGGGACGAGTGGGGCGTCTACACGGAGCCGGCCGGCTTCTAGGGGGTGTCGTCGCCGCACGGGGGTGTACCGGGGGGCGCTGCCCCCTGGACCCCCGGCTCGGCCGGCTGGGAGGCGAGGCCCAGCAGCAGGACGCGGGTGAAGCTGCGCACCCACTCCTCGTCCGCCGGCTTGCCGCTCACCAGGGTGCGGTGGACCACCGCGCCCGCGACCATGTCGAAGATCAGGTCCACCGTGCGGGCGGACTCCTGCGGATCGGGTTCCGGGGGGAGTTCGCCCCGCTGCTGTGCCCGCGCGCGGCCCTCCAGGACCAGGCGCATCTGACGCTCCACGATGGAGGCGCGGATGCGTTCGCGCAGGGCGTCGTCGCGCGTGGACTCGGCCACCACCGCCATCAGGCCACTCTTCGCCTCCGGGCGGGCCAGGATCGCCGCGAACTGCAGGACCACGCCCTCGATGTCGGCGGCCAGACTGCCCAGGTCGGGGAGTTCGAGCTCGTCGAAGAGCTCCGCCACCGCGTCGCACACCAGCTCCGGCTTGCCGGCCCAGCGGCGGTACAGCGTCGTCTTCGCAACGCCGGCGCGTGTCGCCACGTCTCCCAGGGTGAGCTTGGACCAGCCCAGTTCCACCAGCGCCTGCCGGGTCGCGGCCAGGATCGCGGTGTCCGCGGCGGCGCTGCGCGGACGGCCGGTACGGCCGGCGGGAGTGCGGCTCTGCATCCCTTGACCATAACCGGCGGGATCTGTGCGGTCGTGAGGGAGATCACCGGGGGGTGGTGTCGCGCGGGGGCCGCATGGCATTACGCTACGACTCGTAGCGAAAGCTCGTGAGGGACGTACACGAGCGACGACCACGCGGCGTGGGGTGGGGACCCGGCGCCGGCGCACACGACTTTTTCATTCAGGCGCGGGATCGGGGGAGGATAGACGCATGCAGCCACGGAACATGTCCATGAGCGGCGTCGTCGACCTCGCCGCGGTGAAGGCGGCCCAGGAGGCCAAGGCCAAGGCCGAGCAGACGCGCGCCGAAGCCGCCCGGCAGGGCGGCACGGGGGCCGTAGCCCCGGCCGATCTCGTCATCGACGTCGATGAGGCGGGCTTCGAACGCGATGTCCTGCAGCGGTCCGCCGAAGTCCCCGTCGTCATCGACTTCTGGGCCGAGTGGTGTCAGCCCTGCAAGCAGCTGAGCCCGGTCCTGGAGCGGCTGGCCGTCGAGTACGGCGGGCGCTTCCTCCTCGCCAAGATCGACGTCGACGCCAACCAGATGCTGATGCAGCAGTTCGGGGTGCAGGGCATCCCGGCGGTGTTCGCCGTCGTCGCGGGCCAGGCGCTGCCGCTGTTCCAGGGAGCGGCCGGTGAGGAGCAGATCCGGCAGACCCTGGACCAGCTGGTGCAGGTCGCCGAGCAGCGGTTCGGCATCACCGGCCTGAACGTCGACCCGGACGCGCAGCCGGGCGCCGCCGCGCCCGTCGAGCACGCGGGCCCCTACGACGCCGCGCTGAACGCGGCCGCCGACGCCCTGGACGCCGGGGATCTGGCCGGTGCCGTCCAGGCCTACAAGAACGTGCTGGCCGACGACCCGGCGCACCCCGAGGCCAAGCTGGGCCTGGCGCAGGCCGAGTTGCTGCAGCGGGTGCAGGGCTTCGACCCGCAGAAGGTCCGTCAGGAGGCCGCCGAGAAGCCGAAGGATGTCGACGCGCAGATCGCCGCCGCCGACCTGGACCTGGTGGGCGGGCATGTCGAGGACGCCTTCGGCCGTCTGATCGACACCGTGCAGCGCACCGTCGGTGACGACCGGGACACGGTACGGCGCAGGCTGCTGGAGTTGTTCGAGGTCGTGGGGCCCGAGGACCCGCGCGTGATCGGCGCTCGAAGGGCGCTCGCGCGCGCCTTGTTCTGACCAGTCACTAAACGCCACGGCTTGTGATGCCGGGGTGAAAGATTTGCCGACGAAGCGTCAGGGCGGCTGCGCTTTACCAAATCTTGGTCATTGCGCAAACTGTTACTCCGAGTAAATCGAGGCCGTTGATCTGTCTGGTTTCGTCCAGGGATCAACGGCTTTGCTCTGCCCACAGTTGCCACCCAGCGTCGCATTCCGAGACCGGGCGGTCGTCCTCCGGTTATCCGGCCGTTACTAGCCAGTAACGAACCCCCTTGTGTCCGGCGCGAGAATGCACCACGATCGGCGACGCTCGGTCCGTTTCCACACCCCGGCATCCGGTCGGGTCACGAGAGAATCTGGGTCCCCACCGAGCAGAGCCGGCGGCAGTGGCGCGGGCTCTAGGACAGGGGGGTCTTCGTCCTCGGGCGAAGCCTGTCCAGCAGGGTTGTGCGTGATGTGTGTCAGGCGCGACCAGTGGTTGTCGCTCGGGGGTGATCGCCGGTGATTCGGGCGCGGTTCGCGCCTCCGAGCATGGGCGCTCTCCTTCCCGAGGACGTAGCACTTCTCCCATCCCTGCCCGACTGAGCCGCCGACTGGGGCGAGTCCGGGCCAGGAGATGTACGTCCGAGAAGGAGGAAATATGGAGTCCCAGGTGCGTGGCGGGACCAGATGGAAGCGGTTCGCTGTGGTCATGGTGCCCAGCGTGGCCGCCACGGCGTGTATAGGTGTCGCCCTCGCGCAGGGCGCTCTCGCCGCCTCGTTCAGCGTGTCCGGCCAGTCGTTCAAGGTGTCCGCCGACGAGCTCCAGGGCACCGGCTTCGAGCAGTACGGCGCCATCGACAGCGGCTACACGATGGACGGCAAGAAGACGGCCCACCCGGTGGCCGTCTCGGCGTTCAAGCACGCGGAGATCACCAACCTCTGCCAGTCCGTGGTCACGCCGGACGTGCCGATCTTCGGCAACGTCAGCCTGATCCTGCGGGCCGGCGGCGCGGGCCACGACAAGGTCCAGGCCGACAACATCTACATCGACGTTGCCGACCTGAACGCCGACGCGACCTTCAACAACATCGACATCGGTGTGGCCGCCAAGGACGCCGACAAGGGTCCGGGCCTGAAGGGCGGGAGCGAGCAGACCAACCCGTACGGCTTCGCGCAGCAGGCCGACTCGGCCACGCTGAAGGACGTGAAGCAGACGGCGTGGGCGACCACCGCCGGCACCTTCAAACTCAGCGGCCTTCACATGTCGCTGTCGACGGGTGTCAAGGAGTGCTACTAAGCACTCGCTGACGGGCGGGGGAGCCGGTGGCGCCCCCGCCCGTCCCCTCTCCGGCCGCGTTTCACACGCGGCACACATCACCACCACAGCAACGCCGCACCAGGGAGCTGTTTCCATGAGCGCCGAGACTCCTGCCGCCGCACCCGGCCAGTTCACCCGCCGGAGGCTGCAGTTCCGCGCCTGGCGGGGCACACGTCCGTTCTGGGCCGGACTGTTCGTCATGCTCGGCGGCTTTCTCATCCTGTACTTTCCGTACGCCCACCTGCAGCTGGGCCACCTCACGATGACGATGGGGACGCCCGGCGGCTCCAGCTCCCTGATCATCGGCGCGCTGCTCATCGTCCTGGGCGTCACCCTCTGGGTCCAGCAGCACATCCGGGTCTTCGCGGGTATCGCGGCGATCCTGCTGGCGCTGGTGTCCATCCCGCTGTCCAACATCGGCGGCTTCATCGTCGGCTTCCTGCTCTCGCTGATCGGCGGGGCGCTGGCCGTGGCCTGGAGTCCGGGCGCGCCGCCGCAGCAGCAGCCGCCGGCCGAGGCGGCGCCGGGCGAGGGCGGCGCCCCGCAGACCGCGCCGCTGCCGGAGCAGCGCGCCGACGCGCCGGGCGATGTCCCCTTCCAGGGCTTCGCCGCGCCCGGGGAGAACGACCTGTCAGGAACGAGCCCGGCCAACGGGGCGAACGGGAGGCACAGTGCCGGCTGACGAGGTGACCCGCGGGACCGATGTGGACGGGTCCCGCGGGAGAACCGGCCCGCGCCACGCGGCCCCCAGAAAACCGTTGTTCACCAGGTTCCACATGCCGGCCGGCAAGGCGATCGCCTCCGTGGCGATGCCCACCGCGGTGCTGATGGGCATGGGCTTCACCTCCACGCTGGCCCTCGCGGCCGGCGGCGGCAGCCCGTCCCCGTCGACGACGGCCAAGAGCCTGACGGCCGACGAGTACAAGGACTGCGTCAAGGCGCTGGACGGCTCCAAGGACACCTCGTCGTCGCCCTCGCCCTCCGCCTCGGAGAGCGCGTCCGGTGACAAGGCCACGCCGTCGCCCTCGGCGAGCGCGGACGCCAAGGACGCCAAGAACTCCAAGGACACGAAGTCCGGCCACTCGGGCACGTCCTCTTCGCCGGATTCAGGTTCCGGCGACAAGGCCACGCCCGAGCCGACCGCGACCTCCGGCTCGTCGGGCTCCGGCTCGGACTCGGGCTCGTCGTCCTCCAGCGGTGACACGGCCACGCCGACGCCGTCCGCGTCCAAGAGCAGTGGCGGTCTGCTGGACACCATCGGCGACACGCTGGGCGGCATCCTCGGCGGCGGCAAGGACTCCGGCGGCTCCTCCGCGAGTGCGACGCCGTCCGCGACCCCGTCGGCGAGCGCGTCCTCGGACGCGTCCAAGGCGGACTCGTCCTCGTCGGACTCGTCGTCCGGTTCCAAGGCCGCCGACACCGTCGGCGACACCGTCTCCAAGGCCACCGAGACGGTCGGGGACACGGTGAAGAAGACCACCGACACGGTCTCCAAGACCGCCGAGACCGTCCAGGACACCGCCAAGACGGCCCAGGACGCGGCCGGCTCGGCCACGCCCAGCCCGTCCGCGAGCGACTCCGCCTCGGCGGAGAACTGCCCCAAGGCCACGGACGACGTCAGCGGCGTCGACAACAAGGTGCCGGTGGCCGACGACCCCTGGTACCTGGACGCCAGCTCGCTCCTGCTCAAGGGCTCCGACTACCAGGGCATCGTCGAGGTGAAGACGGCGTCCGGCACCACCAAGAAGGTCCTGAAGTACGTCATCTCCAACGGCACGGACATCGGCGACCTGCACCAGACGGTCAAGGACAAGCTGTCCGGCAAGACCTACCACGTGCAGGCGGCCAAGGGGTCGACGTCCACCATCCGGGGCGGCGACACGACGATGTACACGGAGAAGATCTCGGGCAACCTGTTCGGCCTGATCCCGATGACGTTCAGCCCCGACAGCCCGCCCCCGCTGAACCTGCCGCTGATCTACTTCACCAACGTCAAGGTGGTCCAGGCCGCCCAGTTCGGCGGCAACCTGCACGTGCCCGGCATGCACGTGTACACGACCGACTGACCGGTCCTGCAAGCCCGTTCGGGAGCCGCACACAGCTGAGGGCGCCCCCTGGTTCCAGGGGGCGCCCTCAGCGCCGTACAAGGCCCTTGTGAGGCCTGTCAGTTGCCCTGCGTGCCCAGGTGGTGGACGCGGAGCATGTTCGTGGTGCCGGGGACGCCGGGGGGCGAGCCGGCGGTGATGATGACCGTGTCGCCCGCGTTGAAGCGGCCGAGCCGGGCGACCTCCTGGTCCACCAGGTCGACCATCTCGTCGGTGGTGTTCACGAACGGCACGACGTGCGGCTCCACGCCCCAGCTCAGGGTGAGCTGGTTGCGGGTGCCCTCGTCGGTGGTGAAGGCGATGATCGGCGGGGTCGCGCGGTAGCGGGACAGGCGGCGCGCGGTGTCACCGGACTGGGTGAAGGCGATCAGGCCCCGGCCGCCGAGGAAGTCGGCGATCTCGCAGGCCGCGCGGGCCACCGAACCGCCCTGGGTGCGTGGCTTCTTGCCCGGCACCAGCGGCTGCAGGCCCTTGGAGAGCAGCTCCTGCTCGGCGGCGGCGACGATCTTCGACATGGTCTTGACCGTCTCGACCGGGTAGGCGCCCACGCTGGACTCCGCCGACAGCATGACCGCGTCGGCGCCGTCCAGGATCGCGTTGGCCACGTCGGAGGCCTCGGCGCGGGTCGGGCGCGAGTTGGTGATCATCGACTCCATCATCTGGGTCGCCACGATCACCGGCTTGGCGTTGCGCCGGCACAGCTCGATCAGGCGCTTCTGCACCATGGGGACCTTTTCGAGCGGGTACTCGACGGCGAGGTCGCCACGGGCCACCATCACGGCGTCGAACGCCGCGACGACGTCCTCCATGTTCTCCACCGCCTGCGGCTTCTCCACCTTGGCGATGACGGGGACCCGGCGGCCCTCCTCGTCCATGACGCGGTGCACGTCCTGGACGTCCTTGGCGTCCCGGACGAAGGACAGCGCGACCAGGTCGCAGCCCATGCGGAGGGCGAACCGCAGGTCCTCGACGTCCTTCTCGCTCAGCGCGGGCACGTTGACGGCCGCGCCGGGCAGGTTGATGCCCTTGTGGTCGGAGACGACACCGCCCTCGATGACGATCGTCTTCACCCGCGGGCCCTCGACGTCCAGCACCTTCAGCTCGACGTTGCCGTCGTTGATGAGGACCTGGTCGCCGCGCGAGACGTCACCCGGCAGCCCCTTGTAGGTCGTGCCGCAGATCTGCTTGTCGCCGGGCACGTCCTCGGTCGTGATGACGAACTCGTCACCGCGTTCGAGCTCGACCGGACCCTCGGCGAAGGTCTCCAGGCGGATCTTCGGGCCCTGCAGGTCGGCGAGGACGCCGATGGGCCGGCCGGTCTCCTTGGACGCGGCCCGGACGCGGTCGTACCGCGCCTGGTGCTCGGCGTGGGAGCCGTGGCTGAAGTTGAACCGGGCCACATTCATGCCCGCCTCGATCATGGCGACGAGCATCTCGTGGGAGTCGACCGCGGGGCCGAGAGTACAGACGATTTTCGAACGGCGCATGGGGCGATCCTATCGGTTTGTTTCGCTACGGAATATTCCGTCTGGCGGAAGATACAAATGAGTGCCACACCGCTCAGGTGCTATTCAGTTGTTCTTTCCGACCAGTGCGTAGGTCTGCGTCGCGATCTCCAGTTCTTCATCCGTCGGCACCACCGCGACCGCGACACGCGCACCCTCTGGCGAGACGAGCCTCGCCCGGTCCGCTCGCACGGCGTTCAGCTCCGGGTCGACCGCGAGGCCCAGCCCCTCCAGGCCCGCGATCGCCGCCTCCCGCACGGGCGCCGCGTTCTCGCCGACCCCGGCCGTGAACGCGACCGCGTCCACCGTGCCGAGTACGGCGTAATAGGCCCCGATGTACTTCTTGAGCCGGTGAATGTAAATGTCGAACGCGAGAGCGGCCTCTTCGTCACCCTCGTCGATCCGGCGGCGGATCTCCCGCATGTCGTTGTCCCCGCACAAGCCGAACAGACCGCTCCTCTTGTTGAGAAGAGTGTCGATCTCGTCCATGGACATTCCGCCAACCCGGGCCAAATGGAAGATGACGGCCGGATCCAGGTCTCCGGAGCGCGTACCCATCACGAGCCCCTCCAAAGGCGTGAGTCCCATGGAGGTGTCCACGCACCGGCCCCGCCGGACCGCCGAGGCGGAGGCGCCGTTGCCCAGGTGCAGCACGATCACGTTGACCTCGGCCGGGTCCTTGCCGAGCAGCCGCGCCGTCTCCCGCGAGACGTAGGCGTGGGAGGTGCCGTGGAAGCCGTAGCGGCGGATGCGGTGGCGGTCGGCGATCTTCGGGTCGATCGCGTAGCGCGCCGCCGGCTCCGGCATCGTCGTGTGGAACGCGGTGTCGAAGACGGCCACCTGCGGCAGGTCGGGGCGCAGCGCCCGGGCGGTGCGGATGCCCGTGAGGTTGGCCGGGTTGTGCAGCGGGGCGACCGGGATCAGCCGCTCGACCTCGGCGAGCACGTCGTCGTCGATGACGGTCGGGTCGGTGAAGAACATGCCGCCGTGCACCACCCGGTGCCCGATCGCGGCCAGTTCCGGCGAGTCGAGGCCCAGCCCGTCCCGGCCCAGCTCCCCGGCGACCGCCTTGAGCGCCGCGTCGTGGTCGGCGATCGGGCCGGTGTGCTCACGGGTGTCGCCGGAGGCCAGGCAGGTGTGCCTGAGCCGGGAGGTCTGCTCGCCGATGCGCTCCACCAGGCCGACGGCGAGCCGGCTCCGGTCGCGCATGTCGAGCAGCTGGTACTTCACCGACGAGGAGCCGGAGTTGAGGACGAGGACACGGGTCGCGGTCACGGTGAATCGGGTGCTCTCTGTGGTCAGTTGGCGGGCGTCTGGGCCTGGATCGCCGTGATGGCGACGGTGTTGACGATGTCCTGCACGAGCGCGCCCCGGGACAGGTCGTTGACCGGCTTGCGCAGGCCCTGCAGGACCGGTCCGACGGCGATCGCCCCCGCCGAACGCTGCACGGCCTTGTAGGTGTTGTTCCCCGTGTTGAGGTCGGGGAAGATCAGCACCGTCGCCTGCCCGGCGACATCGGAGTCGGGCAGCTTGGTCGCGGCGACGGACGGCTCCACGGCCGCGTCGTACTGGATCGGCCCCTCGATCTTCAGGTCCGGCCGGCGCGAGCGCGCCAGCTCGGTCGCCTCGCGCACCTTGTCGACGTCGGCGCCCGAGCCGGAGGTGCCGGTGGAGTACGACAGCATCGCGATCCTGGGCTCCACGCCGAACTGCGCGGCCGTACCGGCCGACTGGACGGCGATGTCCGCGAGCGCCTGGGCGTCCGGGTCCGGGTTGACCGCGCAGTCGCCGTAGACCAGCACCTTGTCGGCCAGGCACATGAAGAACACCGACGAGACGATCGACGACTCCGGCGTGGTCTTGATGATCTCGAAGGCCGGGCGGATGGTGGCCGCCGTGGAGTGCACCGAGCCGGACACCATGCCGTCGGCCAGGCACTCCTGCACCATCAGGGTGCCGAAGTAGTTGACGTCCGAGACGACGTCGTAGGCCAGCTCGACCGTGACGCCCTTGTGGGCGCGCAGGGCCGCGTACCGCTCGGCGAAGGCGTCGCGCAGTTCGGAGGAGGCCGGGTCGATCAGCTGGGTGTCGCCGAGGTCGATGCCGAGGTCGGCGGCCTTCTTGCGGATCTGGTCGACCGGGCCGAGCAGGGTCAGGTCGCACACGCCCCGGCGCAGCAGCACCTCGGCCGCGTGCAGCACCCGCTCCTCGGTGCCCTCGGGGAGGACGACCCGCCGCTTGTCGGAGCGGGCCTGCTCCAGCAGCTTGTGCTCGAACATCATCGGGGTGACCCGGTCGCTGCTCGGCGCCGAGACCCGGCGAGCCAGCTCGGCGGTGTCGGCGTACCGCTCGAACAGGCCGAGCGCGGTCTCCGCCTTGCGCGGGGTGGCCGCGCCCAGTTTGCCCTCCAGCGAGAACAGCTGCTCGGCGGTGGGGAAGCTGGTGCCGCTCACGGACAGCACCGGGGTACCCGGGGCGAGCCGGGCGGCGAGGGTGAGGATCTCGTCGCGCGGCACCTCGTTCAGGGTGAGCAGCACGCCGGCTATCGGCGGGGTGCCGGCGCTGTGCGCGGCCAGCGAGCCGACGACCAGGTCGGCGCGGTCGCCCGGGGTGACGACCAGACAGCCCGGGGTCAGGGCGCCGAGGAGGTTGGGCAGCATGGCGCCGCCGAAGACGAAGTCCAGCGCGTCCCGGGCGAGCCCGGAGTCGTCGCCGAGCAGGACCCTCGCGTCGAGGGCGTGGGCGATCTGGGAGACGGTCGGCGCGGACAGCGCGGGCTCGTCGGGCACGACGTAGCAGGGGACCGGCAGCCGGGTGGCGAGCCGCTCGGCGATCTCGTCGCGGTCCTCGCGGGCCACCCGGTTGGTGACCATGGCCAGCACGTCGCAGCCGAGGCCGTCGTACGCCCGGAAGGCGTTGCGGGTCTCGGCCAGCACCGACTCGGCCGGCTGCTTGCGGCCGCCGACGACGGGGATCACGGAGGCGCCGAACTCGTTGGCCAGGCGGGCGTTCAGGGACAGCTCGTCGGGGAGCTGGGTGTCGGCGAAGTCGGTGCCGAGGACGAGTACGACGTCGTAGTCGCGGGCCACCAGGTGGAAGCGGTCGACCAGCGTCGAGACCAGTTCGTCGGTGCCCTGCTCGGCCTGCAGCGCGGACGCCTCGTGGTAGTCCATGCCGTAGACGGTCGCCGGGTCCTGCGCGAGGCGGTAGCGCGCCCGCAGCAGCTCGAACAGCCGGTCGGGGCCGTCGTGCACGAGCGGACGGAAGACGCCCACCCGGTCGACCTGCCGGGTCAGGAGCTCCATGACTCCCAGCTCCACGACCTGGCGGCCGTCACCGCGGTCGATCCCGGTCACGTACACGCTGCGCGTCACGTGTCCACTCCGTTTCTCATCGTCTTCGGCGTCATCGTCGGCATAAAAATCGCCCACCAAGGTGAGCAGAACCCTCTTGACAATACCCCTGGCCCCGGATAAGGCGCCCGTCAAGTGGCTCACGGCCCCGGCGGACGTGGAACAATCGACAGTGGCTCACCGGCACCGACAGCGAGCAGGAGACACAGCACGATGCGCATCGGAGTTCTCACCGCAGGCGGCGACTGCCCCGGCCTGAACGCCGTGATCCGGTCGGTCGTGCACCGGGCTGTGGCGCAGTACGGCGACGAGGTCATCGGGTTCGAGGACGGCTACCGGGGCCTGCTCGACCGGCACTACCGCACCCTCGACCTGGACGCGGTCAGCGGCATCCTGGCCCGCGGCGGCACCATCCTCGGCTCCTCCCGCCTGGAGCGCGACCGGCTGCGCGAGGCCTGCGACGGGGCCGCCGACATGGTCGAGGAGTTCGGCATCGACGCGCTGATCCCGATCGGCGGCGAGGGCACCCTGACCGCGGCGCGCATGCTCTCCGACGCGGGCCTGCCGGTCGTCGGCGTCCCGAAGACCATCGACAACGACATCTCCTCCACCGACCGCACCTTCGGCTTCGACACCGCCGTGGGCGTGGCGAGCGAGGCGATGGACCGCCTGAAGACCACGGCCGAGTCCCACCAGCGCGTGATGGTCGTCGAGGTCATGGGCCGGCACGCCGGCTGGATCGCCCTGGAGTCCGGCATGGCCGCCGGCGCCCACGGCATCTGCCTGCCCGAGCGCCCCTTCGACCCGGCCGACCTGGTCAAGATGGTCGAGGAGCGCTTCTCCCGCGGCAAGAAGTTCGCCGTCGTCTGCGTCGCCGAGGGCGCCCACCCCCTCGACGGCACCATGGACTACGGCAAGGGCGACATCGACCAGTACGGCCACGAGCGCTTCCAGGGCATCGGCACCGCGCTGGCGTACGAGCTGGAGCGGCGCCTGGGCAAGGAGGCCAAGCCGGTCATCCTCGGCCACGTCCAGCGCGGCGGGGTCCCCACCGCCTACGACCGCGTCCTGGCCACCCGCTTCGGCTGGCACGCCGTCGAGGCCGCGCACCGCGGCCAGTTCGGCAGGATGACCGCGCTGCGCGGCACCGACATCGTGATGGTGCCGCTCGCGGAGGCGGTCACCGAGCTGAAGACGGTGCCGAAGCACCGGATGGACGAGGCCGAGTCGGTCTTCTAGGGGGTCCTGTCCCCGACGGCCAGCCAGAAGTTCTCCACGATCTGGTCGAGGAACTCCTTCCCGGAGTCACTGGCGCTCCTGCTGCCGCCACCCCAGCTGAGGGTGGCGGCCATGTGCCCCTGGTAGTCCTCGTACAGGCCCTGCAGCACCTCCTCCACGACCCCGCGCTCCAGGGGTGCCAGCCGCATCACCGGCCGCACATAGGCCTGCCAGCGGGTGGTGACGGCGCTGTTCAGCAGGTCGGCGAGCCTGGTCTCGCGGCCCGTGACGGCCACGAAGTCCGGCAGGGCCAGATCGAGCAGCCGGGCCAGCGCGGCCGACTGGCGTTCGTTGCCCCGCCACTGCCCGCTCTCCTCCATCCGCAGATAGCCGCGCAGGTCCATGTCGACGGCGTGGGCGACGTCCTCGGGCGCGACGCCCCGGGACATCCGGTGCTCGCGCAGGGTCCGCGGCCGGCTGATGAGTTCGCCCGGGGAGCACCACAACACGCCGGCCAGGGCGGCGAGTTCGGAACTGTGGGGCGCGGCGGCGCCGCGTTCCCAGGCCATGACGAGGTCGGGGGTGACGTAGGGCAGTCCGTACGAGACACGCATCCCGTACGCGACGTGCTCGGAGCCCATGCCGAGCGCGGCGCGGAGCCTGCGGGCGGCCGGCGCGTTGAACGGCAGAGCCGGATGGTTCGGTTGAGGTGAGGGTTGGCGCACCTCGCACAACGTAGAGGCGCGCCCGCGCCCTGACTACGGTCGGTTCGCCCGAGATCACGGATCGTAGAAACGTACGGATTGATCGCGCAGAGTGATGTGACACTCGGTGTCACCCCGCCGTGACCTGGGGTTACCCCACGTTACCCCTTCATCGCGCCGCCCAGCGCGAAGCCCCCTCCCAGCCGGCGGGCCACCAGAACATACAAAGAGATCACCGGTGTCGAATAGATGACGGAGAACGCGGCGAGCTGGCCGTACGCCACCATGCCCCGGTTGCCGAAGAAGTCGTTGATGCTGACCGAGGCCGGCATCTGGTCCGGGGTGAGCAGCAGCATGAACGGGACGAAGAAGTTCCCCCACATCATCACGAACGAGAACACCGTCACCACGGCGAGCCCCGGCCCCATCAGCGGCAGCACGATCCGGACCAGGGACTGCAGCGCGTTCGCCCCGTCGGTCCAGGCCGCCTCCTCCAGCTCCCTGGGCACCCCGTCCATGAAGTTCTTCATCAGCCAGATGGCGAACGGCAGCTGGGAGGCGGCGAAGAAGAGGATCGTGCCCTGCAGGGTGTCGATCAGGTTCACCCGCACGAACAGCGCGTACACCGGCACCATGATCGCGGTGATCGGCAGGCTCGTCGCGAACAGGATCGACAGCAGGAACGGCCGGTTGAGCCGGGAGCGGAACCGGGAGAGCGGATAGGCGGCGAGGGCGGCGCAGCCGACGGTCAGGGCCGTGGCGCCCCCGCACAGGATCAGGCTGTTGAGCAGCGGGGTGTAGGTGATGTCCGGGGTCAGGATCGCGTCGAAGTTGCCCAGGGTCAGCTCGTGCGGGACCTTCACCCGCAGACCGGCGTGCGCGTCCACGGAGGACAGCAGCACCCAGGCGAGGGGCAGCGCGAAGGCGGCGGCCGCCACCAGCAGGCAGGCGTCCGCGACGAGCCGCCGGGAGGCGCGTGTACGGGGCATCAGACCTCCGTCCGCAACAGCCGCAGATAGACGACCGAGAACAGCGCCCCGACGAGCAGCAGGAGCAGGGCGACCGCGGTGCCGTACCCGATCATGCTGTTCTGGAAGGCCTGCTCGTACATGAACAGCGGCAGCGTCTGGCTCCTGTTGCCGGGGCCGCCCCGGGTCATCACCCAGATCAGCCCGAAGACGGAGAGCGTCTGCAGGGTGTTGAGCATGAGGTTGGTGCCGATGGACCGGCGGATCATCGGCAGGGTGATGTGCCACATCCGGCGCCACCCGCCGGCCCCGTCCACCTCGGCGGCCTCCGTGATCTCGGCGGGTATCCCGTCCAGCGCCGCGGAGTAGACGAGCATCGAGAACGCCGTACCGCGCCAGACGTTGGCGAAGGACACGGCGAGGACAGGGAGCGTGAACAGCCAGTTCTGGCGCGGCAGATGCAGCCAGTCCAGGATGGCGTTCAAGGTCCCCTCCCGCCGGAAGAAGGCGTACAGCAGAAACCCGGCGACGACCTCCGGCAGCACCCACGCCGTGACGACGACCCCACCGGCGAGCGTGCGCACCGGCTTGGAGGCGCGTTTCATGAGCGCGGCCAGGGCGAGCCCCAGGGTGTTCTGCCCGAGGAGCGAGGACAGCACGGTGAAGACCAGGGTCAGCCAGACGGCGTTCAGGAACGCGTCGTCCCGGAAGGCGTGCCGGAAGTTGGCGAACCCGACGAACGACGCGTGCGCCTGACCGGTCAGCTGCAGATCGGTGAAGGCGATGTAGACGCAGTAGGCGATCGGCCCGGCGAGGAAGAGCAGCAGGAGGACGACTGCGGGGGCGAGGGGGAGGGCGCGGACGAGCCGGCGCCGGGCGCTCACGGGTGGACCACTTGGCCGCCGGTGACGTCCCTGAGCGTGTCGTCGTACCCGCTCGCGGCCTTCGCCACGGACCGGTCGCCGGTCGTCACGGCCTCCATGGCCTCCTGGATGGCGGTCGACACCCTGGGGTACGCCGGGTACGCGGGCCGGTAGTGCGTGTGCGACACCAGGCCGGTGAAGAACGTGATGCCGGGCTGGGCGGTGGCGTACGAGGGGTCCTCGGCGACGTCGCTGCGCACCGAGATGCCGGAGTTCGCGATGTACCACTTCTTGGCGTTCGCCTCGGTCTGCATCGTCCTGATGAAGTCGAAGGCGAGGCCGGGGTTGCCGGCCTTGGCCGGGACGGCCCAGGTCCAGCCGCCGGACATGCTCACACTGCCGGGCGCCTGCCCGTTCTGGGTGGGCATGTACGCGAGGCCCAGCTGCCGTGACCAGTCGGGCCACTCGCGTCCGCTGCCCGGCAGCCACGCCTGGGGGAGCCAGGAGCCGTCGAGGTCGATGCCGAGCTTGCCCTGGGGGAGGAGCTCGCTGTTGACGGTGGTGGCGTAGTTGGGATCGAGGGCGTCGGAGACGTCGGGCCCGAGTTTCTCCCCGTACACGGTCTCGACGAACTTCAGCGCGTCCCGGAAACCCGCACCCGCCGTGAACCACTTCTTCGCCGTGCTGTCGTAGAGCGGATCGGAGGTGCCGTCGCCGGTGCCGTACAGCAGCATCTCGAAGCCCTGCATCGTGGACCGCTCGCCCGCCGGCTTGCCGGTGTACACGTTGAGCGGGGTGACACCGGGCACCTTCCGCTTGATGGTCCGGGCGGCGGCGAGGATGTCGTCCCAGGTCCTCGGCTGCCAGTTCAGCGGCAGCCCGGCCTGCTTGAACACCCGCTTGTCGAACCACAGCCCGCGGGTGTCCGTCCCGTCGGGGACGCCGTACGTCTTCCCGTCCTGCCCCTTCGCGGCGGCCTTGGCGGTGCCGATGAACCGGCCCCAGTCCGGCCACTTCGCGAGATACGGGTCGAGCGGTGCGAGGTAGCCGCTCGTGATGTCGGAGTTGATCAGGAAGGTGTCCTCGTAGACCAGGTCCGGCGCGGTCCTCGGGGAGCGCAGCATCTGCTGCAGCTTGGTGTAGTACTCCGAGTCCGGCGCCTTGATCGGCACGAACTCCACCTTCTTGCCGGGGTACTTCTTCTCGAACTCCTTCTTGATCCCGGCGAGATAGGTGTCCATCACCTTGATGGAGTTGTCGGTGGACTGCTTGTACGACACCTTGACCGTGTCAGGGCTGCTGCCGGATCCCGAGCCGCACGCGGTGAGGGCGGTGGCGGCGAGAGCGGCGGCGAGGAGGGCGGAGTAGGCGGCGGTGGGGCGCACGGGCATGACCTCCTGCGGACGCACTTGTTCGTGGCCGGGTGGGTGCCGTGTGAAGGTATGAGCGGTCCTCCGGTCAGGTCAATGCGTGTGCACGGGATCGGGCGGCGTCCTCACCGCCCTGTCGAGACCCACCGGTACACCAGCTCGGGCCTGCCCACCTGCCCGTACAACGGGCTGCGGCCGGCCCGCCCCGCCTCCACCAGGTGTTCCAGATAGCGGCGGGCGGTGATCCGGGAGATGCCCACCGCCTCGGCCACGCCCGCGGCCGTCAGCCCTTGCGCGGCCCCGCGCAGCGCACCGGTCACCCGCTCCAGGGTGGGCCCGCTCAAGCCCTTCGGCAGCGCCGCGGGCGACGGCGCACGCAGCACCGCCAGCGCCCGGTCCACCTCGTCCTGGCCGCTGGCCTCGCCCACCGCCGCGTGGAACTCGGCGTAGCGGATCAGGCGGTCCCGGAGCGTGGCGAAGGTGAACGGCTTGAGCACGTACTGGACGACGCCGAGGGAGACGCCCTCGCGGACCACCGCCAGATCACGCGCCGACGTCACCGCTATCACGTCCGCGTGATGCCCCGCCGCCCGCAGCGAACGGGCGAACTGCAGGCCGTGCACATCGGGCAGGTGCAGGTCGAGCAGCAACAGGTCCACGGCCGTACGGTCCATGACGCGGCGGGCCTCCGCGCCCGTGTGGGCCTGGCCCACCGCGACGAACCCGGGCACCCGGCCGACGTACATCACATGGGCGTCGGCGGCGACCGGGTCGTCCTCCACCACGAGGACGCGGATCGGATGCTGTTCCTGCGTCATCTGCCGTCTCCCGCCGCCGGCCTCAGCGGCAACCGCACCTCGAACACCGCTCCGCCCTCGCCGTCCTCGTCGGACTCCGCCACCGTCAACGTGCCCTCGTGGCGGCTCACCGCCTGCCGGACCAGGGCCAGCCCGAGGCCCCGGCCGCCGGGCCCGGCCGGCTTCGTCGAGAACCCCCGCTGGAATACCAGGTCGGCATGGGCGGGGTCGACCCCGGGGCCCGAATCGGACACCCGCAGGACCACCTCGGCGTCCGAGGCGTACGCCGTCACCGTCACCCGGGCCCCGACGCTGCCCTGCGCCGCGTCCACCGCGTTGTCGATCAGGTTGCCGAGGATGGTGACCAGATCACAGGCGGGCAGGCTCTCGGGGAGCAGCCCGTCGTCCAGGCGGCTGTCCCGCGACACCACGAGCTCCACGCCCCGCTCGTTGGCCTGGGCCGTCTTGCCGAGCAGCAACGCGGCCAGCACGGGTTCCCGTACCGCCGCCACCACCTGGTCGGTCAGGGCCTGGGCCAGCTCCAGTTCCGCCGTGGCGAACTCCACCGCCTCCTCGGCCCGGCCCAGCTCGATCAGGGACACCACCGTGTGCAGGCGGTTGGCGGCCTCGTGCGCCTGCGAGCGCAGGGCCTGGGTGAAGCCGCGCTCCGAGTCCAACTCGCCCATCAGCGACTGGAGTTCGGTGACGTCCCGCAGGGTGACCACGGTGCCGCGGCGCTCTCCGCCCGACACCGGGGAGGTGTTCACCACCAGGACCCGGGACGCGGTCAGATGCACCTCGTCCACCCGGGGCTCGGAGGACAGCAGCGCGCCGGTCAGCGGGGCCGGCAGGCGCAGCTCGGCCACCGAGCGGCCGACCAGCTCCGTGTCCGGGACCGCCAGGCCCAGCAGCTCCCGGCCGCCGTCGTTGATCAGCGCCACCCGGTACTGGCCGTCCAGCATCAGCAGGCCCTCGCGCACCGCGTGCAGCGCCGCCTGGTGGTAGTCGTGCATGTGGCTCAGCTCGGCGGCGTTCATGCCGTGGGTGTGCCGGCGCAGCCGGGCGTTGACGACGTAGGTGCCGACCGCACCCAGCAGCAGTGTGCCGCCGGCCACCCCGAGCAGGGCCGTGACCTGGTCCTGGACCCGGGCGCTGATCTCCTCCACCTTGATGCCGGCGCTCACCAGACCGATGACGCGGCCGTTCTCCTCGACCGGGGTCACCGCGCGGACGGAGGGGCCGAGGGTGCCGGTGTAGGTCTCGGTGAAGGTGTGGCCGTGCACGGCGGGGCCGATACGGCCGAGGAAGCGCTTGCCGATCTGCGCGCGGTCGGGGTGGGTCCAGCGGATCCCGTCCGTGTTCATGATCGTGACGAAGTCGACGTCCGTGTCCCGCATGACCTGCAGCGCGTACGGCTCCAGGGCCGCCGTGGGGTCCGGGGTGCGGATCGCCGCGCGGACCGAGGGGGCGTCCGCGATCGAGCGGGCCACCGCCGTGACCTGGCGGACCGCCGCGTCCTCGGCCTGCCCCTGGTCGCTGACGTAGGTGAACAGCGCGTACCCGGCCACGACCAGCGCTATCAGCACGGCCTGCATCGCGAACAGCTGGCCCGCCAGGCTGCGGGGTCGGGGGAGGCGGGGAACGCGCATGTCAGCAGTGTGCCTCCGCGGTCGAGCGTGAACTAAATGAACGGAAGGGTGACCGCCCTCACAGGGCGGGAGATAGTCACGGCATTCCCCAGTAACGCCCGGACGTGAGCCGCACGCCGGTTGTTCGCCGACGAAGACGTCAAGGAGGGCAGTCGTGGCCGCCAGCACCCCCGACACGGCACCTGCCGCACCCCGCGTGAAGCGGGACCGGACCCACTACCTGTACATCGCCGTCATCGTGGCGGTCGCGCTCGGCATCGCCGTCGGCCTCATCTGGCCCGACGCGGCGGTGCAGCTGAAACCGCTCGGTGCCGGATTTGTGAACCTGATCAAGATGATGATCTCGCCGATCATCTTCTGCACGATCGTGATCGGTATCGGGTCTGTACGCAAGGCCGCCAAGGTCGGTGCCGTGGGCGGTATCGCCCTCGGCTACTTCCTCGTGATGTCGCTCGTCGCGCTCGCCATCGGGCTCGTCGTCGGCAACGTGCTCCACCCGGGTGACGGGCTGCACGTGACCGACGCGATCAGGCAGACCGGTCACGCCCAGGTGGACAGCAAGGCGCTCGGGCCCGTCGACTTCGTGCTGTCGATCATCCCGACCACCTTCGTCTCCGCCTTCACCGGGGACCAGGTCCTGCAGACGCTGCTGATCGCCCTGCTCGCCGGCTTCGCGCTGCAGGCCATGGGCCCGGCCGGGCAGCCGGTGCTGCGCGGTGTCGAGCACATCCAGCGGCTCGTCTTCCGCATCCTGTCGATGGTCATGTGGGCGGCGCCGATCGGCGCGTTCGGCGCCATCGCCGCGGTGGTGGGTTCGGCCGGCCTCGACGCGCTCAAGAGCCTCGCCGTGCTGATGCTCGGCTTCTACGTCACCTGTGCGCTGTTCGTCTTCGTGGTGCTGGGCGCCATCCTGCGGATCGTCGCAGGACTCAACATCTTCCTCCTCTTCAAGTACCTGGCGCGCGAGTTCCTGCTGATCCTGTCCACCTCGTCCTCCGAGTCCGCGCTGCCGCGGCTGATCGCGAAGATGGAGCACCTGGGCGTCAGCAAGCCCGTCGTCGGTATCACCGTGCCGACCGGTTACTCCTTCAACCTCGACGGCACGATGATCTACATGACCATGGCGTCGCTGTACATCGCGGACGCGCTGGGTACGCCGATGTCGGTGGGCGAGCAGATTCCGCTGCTGTTGTTCCTGCTGCTGGCGTCCAAGGGCGCGGCGGGGGTCAGCGGGGCGGGTCTGGCCACCCTGGCCGGCGGTCTGCAGTCGCACAAGCCGGCGCTGGTCGACGGGGTCGGTCTGATCGTCGGCATCGACCGGTTCATGAGCGAGGCGCGGGCGCTGACGAACTTCGCGGGCAACGCGGTCGCCACGGTGCTCGTCGGCACCTGGACCAAGGAGATCGACAAGGTGCGCGTGCGGCAGGTGCTGGCGGGTGAGCTGCCGTTCGACGAGACCACGCTGCTGGACGAGGACCAGCGGACGGTCGCCGAGGTCCCCGAGGCCCGTGAGGACGGGGAGAAGGAGCTGGCCAAGGCCTGATCCACCCGAAAGAACTCCGGACGTCCGGCCCCGCCTGAACCCGGGCCGGGCGTCCGGGATCCACGGCCGGGCGGCCGAGTCTCCCCCGTACCTCGGCCGCCCGGCTTCTCCTTCGTCTACGCACTCACCCTGGCCACCAGCGCGGCGGCCGGCGAGGCGGGCACGCCCGCCGCGGTCAGGACCGTGACTGTGGCCGAGCGGCCCGCCTCCTGTGCTGTCACCAGACCGTCGTTCACCGCCTCCATCACGGCGAAGAGCATCTGCTCGTGCACGTACGCCAGCGCCTGCGCCGGCAGCGGGGAGCTGAACACGCCCTCGTCCAGGCCCTGTTGGAGCAGCCGCACCTTGTTGGCGCGCAGCGGGGCGAGGCGTTCGCGGATGCCCTGGACGGTGACCGTGCGCTGCGCGAGCGCGATCAGCAGGCGGTAGCGGTCGGCGATCGCCCAGATCGCGAGGACCGACCGGGCCACCGCCTCCGCCGGGTCCGTCACCCCCTCGCGCACCGTCGCGTCCGCGTCCGTCAGGGCCTGCACCGCCTCGTCGACGAGGGTGCTGATCAGGGCCTCGCGGCTGGGGAAGTGGCCGTACACGGTCCGGCGTACGACTCCGGCCGCGCGCGCGATCTGGTCCATGGAGGCGTCGGGGTCGCGCAGCAGTTCGGCGAGGGCGACGTCGAGGATGCGGCGCCGGTTGGCGTCGGCGCGGCTGGGGTTACCCGTGGTCATGGCAGTCATTCTGCACGTCCTCTCGCGAGTTGCACGGCACTGTGCAACGGCGTACATTGCACATGGTTGTGCAATTGCACGCCACTGTGCAAGTTCTGGACTGTACGTCCCGTCGCGTATCCGAGGAAGGCGACCCCTGCCATGCGACTCGTCATGACCGAACCGGTCGAGAAGATGGAGCGCCCCTACGCCCGGCGCTGGTGGGCACTGCTCGTGCTCTGCCTGAGCCTGCTGATCATCGTGATGGCGAACACCGCCCTCACGGTCGCCGCGCCCGACATGACGAAGGACCTCGGGCTGACCAGCGCCGACCTGCAGTGGGTGATCGACGGCTACACCGTCCCCTACGCGGCGCTGATGCTGCTGCTCGGCGCGATCGGCGACAAGTACAGCCGGCGCGGGGCGCTCGTCCTCGGGCTGGTCGTCTTCGGCGCGGGCGCGGTCTTCGGATACCTCGCCGACAGCGCGGCGACCGTCATCGCGGCCCGCGCCGTGATGGGCGTCGGGGCGGCGCTGATCATGCCCGCCACGCTCTCCCTGCTGGCCGCGACCTTCCCGCGCGCCGAACGCGCCAAGGCGATCGTCCTGTGGACCGCCACCGCCGGGCTCGCCATCGCCGCCGGACCGGTCGTCGCCGGAGCCCTGCTGCGCGACCACGGCTGGTCCTCGACCTTCCTGATCAACGTGCCCATCGCGGCCGTCGCGATCGTTGCCGCCTTCGTGCTCATCCCGCCGTCCAGGGCCGGCCACCACGACCGCATCGACTACGTCGGCGGCCTGCTGTCGGTGATCTGGACCGGCTCGCTCGTCTACATGATCATCGAGGGCCCGCACTTCGGCTGGGGTGTCAAGGCGATCACGGCGGCCGTGGTCGCGGGCGTCGGCCTGGTCGCCTTCGTCGTCTGGGAGCTGCGCCACCCCCGCCCGATCCTGGACGTCCGCCGTTTCGCGCACCGCCGCTTCGCCGGCTCCAACCTCGCCGTCGCCCTGTTCTTCCTGGCCGTCTTCGGCGCCTTCTACTACCTCACCCAGCACCTGCAGTTCGTCCTCGGCTACGACGCCCTGCAGACCGGCGTACGGATGCTCCCGCTGGCCGGCGCGGTCTTCGTCGGCTCGGCCCTGACCGGCTTCCTCACCCCGCGCATCGGCATGAAGATCACCGTGACCGCGGGCATGGTCGGCGGCACCACGGCGCTGGCACTGCTGACCCGGGTCGACGCGGGCTCGACGTACACCGACTTCGTGGCTCCCCTGATCATCCTCGGCCTGGCCATCGGTCTCGCCCTCTCGCCCTGCACCGACGCCATCATGGGCGCCTTCCCCGAGTCCGAGCTGGGCGTCGGCGGCGCGGTCAACGACACCTCGCTGGAACTCGGCGGCTCGCTCGGCATCGCCATCCTCGGCTCGCTGCTCGCCACGTCGTACGGCAACCACCTCTCCGACGCCACCGCCGGCAGCAAGCTCCCGGCGAGCGCCCTGGACACCGCGCAGGACTCCGTCGGCGCCGGATACGCCGTCGCCCAGGGCATCGGCGACAAGGCGCAGCAGCTGGCGGCGAAGGCGGCCCACACCAGCGACCCGCAGCAGGCCGCCCAGTTCAAGCAGCAGGCCGGCGAACTCGCCGCCGGCGCCCGGCAGATGGCCGACGCGGTCGGCTCCTCCTTCTCCGACGCCGTCGCCCACACCAGCCTGGTCGGCGCGGTGGTCCTCGGCATCGGCACGGTCCTCGTGGGCTTCCTGCTGCCGCGCCGTGAGGCCGTTGTGGCGGAGGTGAAGAAGGAGGAGAAGGAGGAGAAGGAGCCGGCGAAGGCCGGAGCCAACTGATCTCCGCCCGCTCCCATCCACTAACGTGCCGTTCCGTACCAACCGGAACGGCACGTTCGTGCGGGGCGTCCGTACGTGTGACGAGCCAGTACGTGTAATGGAGGCACGGGGGATGAAGATCGACTGGGACCGGCGGACCTGCGCGCGCAAGGGCCATGTGACCTACGCGCCCGACGACCCCCGGCTGCGGATCCGGCTGCGCGCCGAGACCGCGCTCGGGGACGTGTGGCGCTGCCTGCGCTGCGGGGACTTCGTACTGGGCGAGCCGCACGGCTCGGGACCGGCCGCCGACGCCCCGCTGGTGCCGCGCGGCAAGGTGCTGCGGGACCTGTTCATCCTCCGCTTCCTGGCGATCGAGCGGGCCGTGCGCGGGGTGTTCATCGTGCTGGTCGCGGTGGCGGTGTGGAAGTTCAGCAACAGCCAGGACGCGGTGCGCCGGCTGTTCAACGAGAACCTGGACGTCTTCCGCCCCGTGTTCAGGCACTTCCACTACGACCTCGACCACTCACCGGTCGTCGGCTCCATCCAGAAGGCGTTCGGCTACAAGCACTCCACCCTGCTGCTGGTCGCCGCCCTGCTGCTCGCCTACGCCCTGATCGAGCTGGTCGAAGCGGTCGGCCTCTGGTACGCCAAGCGCTGGGCGGAGTACCTGACGGTCGTCGCCACCGCCGCCTTCCTCCCGCTGGAGATCTACGAACTCACGGAGAAGGTGAGCTATCTGAAGATCGCCACGCTGGTCCTCAACATCCTCGCGGTCCTCTACATCGCCCTGGCCAAGCGCCTGTTCGGGCTGCGCGGCGGCCGCCGCAAGTTCGAGGAGGAGCGGCACAGCGCCTCCCTGATGGAGGTCGAGGAGTCGGCCGGGCTGACCGTCTGACCCGCGCCGGGGGCCCGGGCCTCACCGGGCCCGGGCGGACGGCGTCAGCCGTGCCAGCTCCTCCCGCGTCAGCACCAGCTCCGCGGCCCCCGCCGAGTCCTGGATCGTCTGCGGACGGCTCGCGCCCGGGATGGGGACGACGGTCGGGGAGAGCGACAGCAGCCAGGCGAGACACACCTGCTGGGGACTGACCCCGCGCTCCCGGGCCAGCTCGTGGAAGGCGCGGTGGCGCGCACCGGTGCTCTGCCGCGACGGGCCGTCCAGGGAGCTGCGGGAGATTCCGCCGAGAGGGCTCCAGGGCAGGAACGCCAGGCCGAGTTCCGCGCACAGCCGCAGCTCGGGCTCGCTGTCACGGACGTCCGGGGAGTAGCGGTTCTGCACGGAGACCAGGCGGTCGCCGAGGACGGCTCGGGCCCGCAGGATCTGGTCGGCGGTCACGTTCGACAGACCGGCCAGGCGGATCTTGCCCTCGTCGAGCAGGTCGCGCAGGGCGCCGACCGACTCCTCGAACGGGACGGCGGGGTCGGGCCGGTGCAGCTGGTAGAGGCCGATCGCCTCGACGCCGAGCCGCTTCAGGGAGGCCTCCGCGGCCGACCTGAGGTGCCGGGCCGTGCCCGTCGTCGTCCAGCTGCCGTCGCCCGGACGGCCCCGGCCGCCCTTGGTGGCCAGCAGCACCCCGTCGGTGTCGCCGCCGTAGGCCGCGAGGGCGCGGGCGAGGAGGAGTTCGTTGTGTCCGGGTTCCTGGCCCGGCAGGTGGTAGGAGTCGGCGGTGTCCAGCAGGGTCACGCCCGCGTCCAGCGCCGCGTGGACGGCGGCGAGGGCGCGGGCCTCGTCCGGCCGGCCCTCGATCGACAGCGGCATGGCACCGAGTCCCACCGCGCTCACCTTCAGATCACCGATGTCGCGGTACCGCACCTCAGTCGTCCTTTCCCAGGGTCTCGGCCACGGCCTTCGGCAGCCACTGCCGTACGTCGTCGAAGGGGAAACCGAGCCCCGCGGCCCGGGAGTTGTCCATGGCGTAACGGCGGCGGAAGGCGAAGGGGGAGAGCTCGCCGGCCCCGGTCACCTCGATGCGCACCTCGCCCCCGGGCAGGTGTGCCGCCACCGCGGCGCACAGCTCGTCCAGGGTGAGCAGGCCGTGGGAGGCGGCGTTCACCGGGCCCGTGAAGTCCGCCCCGGCCGCCCAGAACAGGAAGTCGGCGATCTCCTCGACGTGGATGTACGTCGCCGGGTGCGCGACCGGCGGCACGGCGATGGGCGCGCCGGTGCGCACGCGGTGGGCGTAGTGCTCCAGCCGGCCGGTGAAGTCGTCGTCGCCGCCCAGCACATGGGCGACGCGCACGGACACGAACGGGAGGCCGGAGCCCGTGAACACCGCCTCGGCCTGCCGCTTGCCCTCGCCGTAGTGCGCCTCGGCGAACTCCGGCTCTTGCCAGGGGAGTTCCAGGTCCACGGCGACCGTGCGCGGATCGACCGCGCTCTCCGGTACCGGCACCGGCGAGTCCTCGCGCTCGTACACCTCCACCGTCGACGTCATGACATAGCGGCCGGTGCGGCCCGCGAAGACCCGGCGTGCGGTCATCGCCTGGCGCGGGGTGTAGCAGACCTGGTCGACGACGACGTCGAAGGTCCGGCTGCCGATCGCGCCCCGCAGCGCCTTCTCGTCGTCGCGGTCGGCCACCAGATGCTCCGCGCCCGGCGGCGGCGCCGACGAACCCCGGTTCAGGACCGTGACCCGGTCGCCGGCCGCCAGCAGTCGCGCGATCAGCCGCTTGCCGAAGTAGCGGTTGCCGCCGATGACCAGTACCTCACGCGCCTTTGTCATGATCATAATTTTCCGGGCCGGACGGGCCGCTCTGAAGGGGGAGACATGGGAGATCAGGCGACCTCGCCGAAAGAACAGCGCCATCCGCGCGCCATCGCCGCCGAAACACCGGTCGCCTTCGACGGGGTGGACCGGCGGATTCTCGGACTGCTCCAGACCGACGGGAGGATCAAGCTCAGCGAGCTGGGCCGGCGGGTCAGTCTGAGCCCGGCGGCCGTGGCCGAGCGGGTGCGCCGGCTGGAGGCGGCCGGCGTGGTCGAGGGCTACGGCGCCCAGGTCGTGCCGGCCCGGCTCGGCTACGGCATCCAGGCCTTCATCCGGGTGAACCCGCACGGCGGCTACACCCTCAAGCACCCGAGGACCCTGGAGCTGACCGGCCGTCCGGAGATCATCGAGGTCCACCACGTGGTGGGCGAGGACTGCTGGATCCTCAAGGTCGCCGTCACCGACACCGTCCACCTGGAGGAGATCCTGGAGCAGACCTCGGCGCTGGGCCGGACCACGACGTCGGTCGTGCTGTCCTCACCGGTGCGCCGCAAGCCGCTGCTGCCTCCGGCCTGAGGGGGACGACCACCGCTTGCCCTGACGCCGACGTCAACCCCTACGGTCGTGGACATGCGAATCGGCGAGCTGGCCGCACGGGCCGGGACCACCACCCGCGCCCTGCGCTACTACGAGGCACGCGGGCTGCTGCCGGCCCGGCGGGACGGCAACGGACACCGCACGTACGACGAGGCCGACCTCCGGCTGCTGGACCAGATCCGCACGCTGCGGGACTTCGGGTTCGAGCTGGAGGAGACGCGGCCCTTCGTGGAGTGCCTGCGCTCCGGGCACCCGGAGGGCGATTCCTGCCCGGCCTCGCTCGCGGTCTACCGCCGCAAGCTGGACGAGCTGGACGCGCTCATCGGGCAGCTGTCGGCGGTGCGGGAGACGGTCGCCGGGCAGCTGCGGCGGGCGGAGTCGGCCCGGGACGCGCTGGCCGCCGAGGCGCTGGTTCCGGGTGGCCCGGAACCCGGGTGCGAGCTGGGAGGGCTTTCGCGATGAGCTTGGTGAGCGGACTGGCCGAGGTGACGGACGCGGATTTCGAGGCGGAGGTGAAAGGATCGGATCTGCCCGTGCTGGTGCAGTTCACCGCCGACTGGTGCGGGCCGTGCCGGCAGCTCGCACCGGTGCTGAAGGACATCGCCTTCGAGGAGGGCGACCGGCTGAAGGTCGTACAGCTCGACGTGGACCGCAATCCGCAGACGACCATCGCCTACGGCGTGCTGTCCACGCCGACCCTGATGGTCTTCCGGGCCGGTGAGCCGGTGCGGTCGATGGTGGGGGCGCGGCCCAAGCGGCGGCTGCTGGAGGAGCTGGCCGACGTGCTGTAAAGCGGTCCCCGTACGGAAAAATCCCCTGAGCAATTGCGCTCGGGGGATTTCTGTGCGTATATTCAGTGGTTCGCGACTTCATTTTCGAATGGTCGCGGGAAGTTCACTGTGCACAGTATATGCGGGCGGGAGCGGAATTGTCAAACAGCGACGTGGCGAACACCGAATTTCCAGACGACGAATTGCGGAACGAGCAGCAATTCATCGACGGACTGTACGCGCGCGTGGACGTGCTGCGCGGCGCGGCCGAGACGTCGGTCACGGACGCGCTCGCCCAGGGGGACAAGCCCATGCAGGCCCGGCTCGAACGGGACATCCTGGTCGCCGAGCGCTCGGGGCTGCTGGCGGCCCTGAACGCCGTCGACGGCTCGCTCTGCTTCGGCCGGATCGACCCGGCCGACGGCGCCGCCCACCACATCGGCCGGATCGGGCTGCGCGAGGACGACGCCGAGCGCACCCCGGTCCTCATCGACTGGCGGGCCGACGTCGCCCGCCCCTTCTACCTGGCCACCGGGCACACCCCGATGGGCCTGCGCCGCCGCCGGCACATCACCACCCAGGGCCGGACCGTGACCTCCCTGCACGACGAGATCCTCGACCTCGGCGACGCCACCCGCACCGGCTACGAGGACCACGACGCCGACGCCGTGCTGCTGGCCGCGCTGAACTCGGCGCGCACCGGCCGCATGAGCGACATCGTGCAGACCATCCAGGCCGAGCAGGACGAGATCATCCGGGCGCCGTACCGCGGTGTGCTGGTGGTCGAGGGCGGTCCCGGCACCGGCAAGACGGCGGTAGCGCTGCACCGGGCGGCCTATCTCCTCTACGAACACCGGGAGCTGCTGGCCCGCCGGGCCGTGCTCATCGTCGGCCCCAACCCCGCCTTCCTCGGTTACATCGGCGAGGTGCTGCCCTCCCTCGGGGAGACCGGCGTGCTGCTGGCCACGGTCGGCGAGCTGTTCCCCGGGGTGAGGGCGAGCGCCGCCGACACCCCCGAGGCGGCCGCGGTGAAGGGCCGCGCCGACATGGCGGACGTGCTGGCGGCCGTCGTCCGCGACCGGCAGGCCCTGCCCGACCCGGTCATCACGGTCGAACACGACCGCGAGGTCCTCATGCTGGACGACGGCCTGGTGAGCGTCGCCCGCGAGCGCACCCGTGCGGCGCGGCTGCCGCACAACGCGGCCCGCGAGTACTTCGAGGGCCACATCCTCAACACCCTCACCGAGCTGTACGCCGAGCGCGTCGGCACCGACCCGTACGACGGCAGCAGCATGCTCGACGCCTCCGACATCACCCAGATCCGCGACGAACTCGCCGAGAACCCCGAGGTCTGGTCCGCCGTCGACCGGCTGTGGCCGCGGATCACCCCGCAGCGGCTGGTCGCCGACTTCCTCGCGGAGCCGGAGGGATATCTGAGCGACGAGGACGCGGCCGCCGTCCGGCGCCCGGTGACCCGCGCCTGGACCGTGGCCGACGTCCCGCTGCTCGACGAGGCGGCCGAACTCCTCGGCGAGGACGACCGGTGGGCGCGGGCCCGCGCCGAGCGCGAGCGCGAGACCCAGGTGGCCTACGCGCAGGGCGTCCTGGACGTCTCCTACGCCTCCCGGACCTACGAGTTCGAGGACAAGGAGGACAGCGATCCCGAGGCGTCCGAAGTGCTGTCGGCCCACGACATCATCGACGCGGAGCGGTTCGCCGAGCGGCACGAGGAGGCGGACCACCGCAGCGCCGCCGAGCGGGCCGCGGCCGACCGGACCTGGGCGTTCGGGCACATCATCGTGGACGAGGCGCAGGAGCTGTCGCCGATGGCCTGGCGGCTGCTGATGCGGCGCAGCCCGACCCGCTCGATGACCCTGGTCGGCGACCCGGCCCAGACCGCGGAGGCGGCGGGCGTCGGCTCCTGGTCGGACATCCTCGCCCCCTATGTCGAGGACCGCTGGGAACACACCCGACTCGGCGTCAACTACCGCACGCCGTCCGAGATCATGGAACTGGCCGCCGCCGTGGTCCGCGCCGAGCACCCGGACTTCGAGCCGCCCAGCTCGGTGCGTTCGACCGGGGTGCGGCCCTGGGTGCGGCGGGCGCACGACGACCTGCCCGGCGCGGTGGCCGAGGCCGTCGCCGAACTCGTCCCGGCGGAGGGCCGGTTGGCGGTGATCGCCCCGCGCGAGCTGCACCGCCGGCTGGCGGCCCGGCTGGACGGCGTCACCGCGGGCGCCGAACCCGACCTGACGCAGAAGGTCGTCCTGCTCGATCCGCGCCAGTCCAAGGGGCTCGAGTTCGACTCCGTCCTGGTGGTCGAGCCGGGGCGGTACGGCACCAGCGACCTGTACGTGGCCCTGACCAGGGCCACCCAGCGCCTGGGTGTGGTGCACGCCGGGGAACTGCCGAAGGCACTGGCCGAGGCGTTCGGGTAACGCGCGGCCGGCGGGAGGCGACGGAGGGTGCCCCGGCCGTCCGACTCGTGAGTCCACCGTGACGGGCGTACGGTGGACAGGTGCGAGCGCAGGCGCGCCGGGCACCGAACCGCCGGTGCCCCAGGGTTCTCCGGGCGCTCGCTCGCAGTGTCCGCGCCAGTGCGCGAACCCTTCACGCACCTGACGGAGTTCCGGGGGGCCTTCTCGCCGCTACTTCCCGATCGAAGGGATTCCCATGCGGATCACGACCACACTCACGCGCCGTCTGTGCGCCACCGCCTGTGCGGTTCCCCTGCTGCTCACCGGAGCGGCCGGCGCCGGGGCCGCGGTGAACCTCGCCCCCGCCGCCTCGCCCGGCGAGATCCTGCAACTGGTCAACGCCGAGCGGGCCAAGGCCAACTGTCCCGCCCTGCACGAGAACGCGCAGCTGACCAAGGCCGCCCAGACGTTCGCGGACGACGCGAGCAAGAACCACCTGACCAGCCACACCGGTTCCGACGGCTCCAGCTACACCCAGCGCATCAAGGACGCCGGCTACAACGCGGGGCCGTCGTCGGAGAACATGTCCTGGGGGACCACCGACGCCAAGACGATCGTCGACGGTTGGATGAACAGCCAGAAGGGCCACCGCGAGACCATCCTCAACTGCTCGTACAAGGACACCGGCGTCGCCGTCAGCGGCGACTACGCCGTCCAGCTCTTCGCGTCGCCCGGGTGACGCGGGCCGCCCCTAGGCCGGCCGCAGCCACACCGTGGCCAGCGGTGGCAGCGTCAGCCGGATGCTCGCAGGGCGCCCGTGTGCGCCCTGCGGCTCCGGTTTGACCGGGTCCGGGTGGACCACGTCGCTGCCGCCGTAGCGGGCCGCGTCGGTGTTCAGGACCTCCAGCCAGGCCGGGACGTCCTCGGGGACCCCCAGGCGGTAGTCGTGGCGGACCACCGGTGCCAGGTGGGAGACCGCGAGCAGCGGTGAGCCGTCGGCGTCCAGGCGCAGGAAGGCGAAGACGTTGTCGTCCGCCGCGTCCCCGGTGATCCACTGGAAGCCCGCCGGGTCGGTGTCCCGCTGCCACAGGGCCGGGGTCGCCCGGTACAGCCCGTTCAGGTCCCGGACGAGATCCCGTACCCCCCGGTGGTCGGCCCCGGCATCGTAGGCGGGGTCGAGCAGCCACCAGTCGGGGCCGTGCGCCTCGGACCACTCCGCTCCCTGGGCGAACTCCTGCCCCATGAAGAGCAGCTGCTTGCCGGGGTGGGCATCGAGAAGGTCATCTCGTGGTGGTGGTACCTGCGGTGCACCGGCTCCTTCTGGATGTACTGCAGCGAGTCGTGCATCCAGCCCATGTTCCACTTCAGGCCGAAGCCCAGCCCGCCGAAGCCGCTCGGACCCTTGTGGTGGGTCGGGCGGGTGACGCCGTCCCAGGCCGTCGACTCCTCGGCGATGGTGACCACGCCCGGGCAGCGCCGGTAGACCGTGGCGTTCATCTCCTGCAGGAAGGCCACCGCGTCCAGGTTCTCCCGGCCGCCGTTCTCGTTCGGCGTCCACCGGCCCGGCTCGCGCGAGTAGTCGAGGTAGAGCATCGAGGCGACCGCGTCCACGCGCAGGCCGTCGATGTGGAACTCCTCGCACCAGTACACGGCGTTGGCGACCAGGAAGTTGCGCACCTCACGGCGCCCGAAGTCGAACTCCAGCGTGCCCCAGTCGGGATGCGCGGCCCGCAGCGGGTCGTGGTGCTCGTACAGCGGGCGCCCGTCGAACTCGGCCAGCGCCCAGTCGTCGCGCGGGAAGTGTGCCGGGACCCAGTCCATCAGCACCCCGATGCCGGCCTGGTGCAGCCTGTCCACCAGGTACCTGAAGTCGTCCGGGGTGCCGAGCCGGGCCGTCGGCGCGTAGAAGCCGGTGACCTGGTAGCCCCAGGAGCCGCCGAAGGGGTGCTCGGCGACCGGCATCAGCTCGACGTGGGTGAAACCCATCTCCTGGACGTACGCGGGAAGTTGCTCTGCCAGCTGGCGATAGGTCAGGCCGGGCCGCCAGGAGGCCAGATGGACCTCGTAGACGGAGAACGGCGCCTCGTGCACCGGGGTGTCGGCCCGGTGCGCCATCCACTCCGCGTCGGCCCACTCATGGTGCGAGGCGTGCACGATGGACGCGGTGGCGGGCGGCACCTCGGTACGGCGGGCCAGCGGATCGGCGCGCAGGGTGCGCGAACCGTCCGGGCGGGTGATCTCGAACTTGTACACCTCGCCCTCGCCGATCCCCGGCACGAACAGCTCCCAGACCCCCGACGAGCCCAGTGAGCGCATCGGAAAGCCCGTCGCGTCCCAGCAGTTGAAGCCGCCGGCGACCCGCACCCCGCGCGCGTCGGGCGCCCACACCGCGAACCGGGTGCCGGTGACGCCCTGGTGGGTGGTCACATGGGCGCCGAGGGCCTGCCACAGCTGCTCGTGCCGGCCCTCGCCGATCAGGTGCAGGTCCAGCTCGCCGAGGGCGGGCAGGAAGCGGTAGGGGTCCTCGGTCTCCAGGACGCCGCCCTCGTAGGCCACCAGCAGCCGGTAGTCCGGTACGTCCGCGAGCGGCAGCGACCCCGAGAAGAACCCGTCGCCGTCGTCGTGCAGTTCGGCCCGCAGTGCGCCGGCGACGACCGTGACGGACCGCGCGTACGGCCTGAGGACACGGAAGGCGACGCCCTTCTTCACCGGGTGCGCGCCGAGCACGGCGTGCGGGTCGTGGTGGGTGCCGTGCAGCAGCCGCTCGCGGTCGGCGCGGCAGACGGCGGCATCCGGGGTGTTCCTCAAAGTGGCCGGCTTCTTGGTCGTCACGGACGAGCCTCCTGGTCTACGCGGCGAGGCGACGGATCGCCGAGAGCGGTACGGGGAGCCAGTCGGGGCGGTGCCGGGCCTCGTAGACGACCTCGTAGACCGCCTTGTCGGTCTCGAAGGCCCGCAGCAGCACCGGATCGGTGCGCGGGTCGCGGCCGGTCACGTCCGCGTACCCGGAGCAGTAGGCGGCCCGGCACACGCGCGCCCAGTCCGGCGCGGGCGGGCTCACCGAGTGGGCCGCGTAGTCGAAGGAGCGCAGCATCCCCGCGATGTCACGCACCGGCGGCTGCGGCATGCGCCGTTCGGCGGGCGGCCGGGCCGGTTCCCCCTCGAAGTCGATCAGCGACCAGTCGCCGGAGGCCGAGCGCAGACACTGGCCCAGGTGCAGATCGCCGTGGATGCGCTGGGCGGTCCAGGTGCGGCCCTCGGTGGCGAGCCCGGCCAGGGCCTGGTAGGCGGAGCGCAGCCCGCTCTCGTAGGGCCGCAGGCCGGGCACGGCCTGGACGGCGGCCTCCAGCCGCTCGGTCATCCCGCCGACCAGCGACTGCAGCTGGGTGTGGCCCAGCGTGACGGTCGGCAGGGCGCGGGCGAGCGCGGTGTGCACCTCGGCCGTGGCCCGGCCCAGCGCCCGCGCCTCGGCGGCGAAGTCCTCGCCCTTGGCCAGCTCGCGCAGCGCCAGCTCCCAGCCGTCGCTCGCCCCGCTGACGAAGGGCTGCAGCACCGCCAGGACGTACGGCTCCGTCCCCAGCTCGGCGTGCAGCCAGGCGGTCGGCGCCGGCACCCGGGGGCATCCCTCGCGGGCCAGCGCCAGGGGTATCTCCAGGTCCGGGTTGATGCCGGGCACCACCCGGCGCAGCAGCTTCAGGATGAACGTATCGCCGTAGACCACCGACGAGTTGGACTGCTCGGCGGTCATCAGGCGGGCCACGAGACCCTCGCGGATCTCCTGGCCCGGGTCCCGCTCGAAACTCAGCCCGCCGATGCGGGCCCGGGTGCGCAGGGCCTCCAGCAGCACCTCGGCGGGCCGGGGGTCGTACAGGGCCTCGTACACCGTGCGTCCGGCGAGCGGCCCGTCCTCCACATGTCCGATCAGCGCGGGCGCCAGCCGGGGCGGCAGCGCCTCGCGCACGCCTATGAGGAGCTGGTAGCAGTCGCCCGGATGGGGCTCGGCGCCCAGCGCGGACGGCTGGTGGACGCGCAGGAGCAGGTGGTACAGGCCCAGCCGGCTGTCGGGTGGCAGCAGTTCGGTGGCGGCCACGGGGGTGAACCCGGTGACCGGCCGGCCCTTGCCGGCGAACCAGCGCTGCCTCGGCAGCCACTCGCGCAACAAAGGGTCCAGCGAAGCGAGGAGGGAGCTGGTGGTGCCGGAAGAGGTGACCGTTTCCGCCATGGGCGTCACGTCCTTTCCCCGGAACGCGAGGGGGGGTGTCACTTCTGCGTGCCCCGGGTGGGGCGGGGGAAACCGCCCCACCACAAGGGTTCTACGCCGCGTCCCGGCGCAGCCGGAACCAGTAGAAGCCGTGCCCCGCGAGGGTGAGCAGGTACGGCAGCTCGCCGATCGCCGGGAAGCGGACCCCGCCGAACAGCTCGACCGGGTTCCGCCCGCCGAACCGGCTCAGGTCCAGCTCCGTGGGCTGCGCGAAGCGGGAGAAGTTGTGGACGCACAGCACCAGGTCGTCCTCGAACTCGCGCAGGAAGGCGAGCACCGCCGGGTTGGAGGACTGCAGT
>NZ_JNXR01000027.1:0-99399 GCF_000725475.1 Streptomyces durhamensis | reverse complement strand
GTCCCGCCCGGCCCCCGCATCCTGCGCCGGGATCTCCCCGCCCCGCGTACGCCCGTGCCACAGCCGCCACGCCCGTACGACCAGCGCCACCGGCATCCCGAACACCACCGTCCACGTGCCCACCGCTCCCCCGGTCTGCCACCACACCGGCCCGAAACGGGCCAGCGCGGCCACGCCCAGGGGACCGCCCGCCAGCGCGGCGAGCAGGGCGAAGGCCACCGCGCACACCGTCGCGGTCAGCAGCATCACCCCGGCGGTACGAGCGAGGGGCCACCGAGCCGTGGCCGCTCCCCCCGACTCCGGCTCCCCCACGGCACCCCGCGCCACGAACCACCCCGCCATCACCCCGGCCGCCACCGGCACCAGCCCCGCCAGCCAGTTCGGCAGCGTCCCGGCGCCCGGGTCTGGCACCGCGGCCAGCAACGGGAAGGGCGGCAGCAGCGGCGCCGGATCGGAGGCGAACGGGGTCACCCCGTGCCCGGTGCCGAGCAGGAAGCCGGGACCGAGGGCGTAGGACGCGGCCCAGAGCGCCGCGTTGGGGATGAGCGCGATACCGAGCAGCAGCACCGCGAACCGTCCCGTCCAGCCCTCGGTCAGCCGCAGGAAGGACGCCTGCGCCGCCTCTCCGTGCCACACCAGCGACACCCCGAGCACCAGCGCCCCGCCGCCGAAGAGCACCGCCGTGGCGGCACCGGTGGCCCGTACGGCCGTACCCACCCGGGCGCGTGCGTCCGCACCGAACACCGCCCGCCGCACCGGCCCCGGCAACACCGTCAGCGCACGCAGCACCGGTTCGCGCGGACGGCCGTACGCCGACCACACCCCGGCCGCCGCCGAGCCCGCCGCGACCAGCGGCAGACAGGCCGTCACCCAGGGCCAGGCGGGGCGCAGTTCACCGCCGGAGCAGTACAGCGCGATCGCGCCGCCGACACCCAGATAGCCGAGAACGACCCCGGTCCACACCGTGCGCGCCGGTACGGGCGGCGGGCCGTCGGCGTCCTCGGGTGCGTCCACCGCGTCCCTGGCCGCCCGGTACACCCGCCACACGGGCAGCGCGAGCAGCAGCAACGGGGTCACGCCCACCGGCATGGGCGTACCGGAGAGCGTGTCGGTGCGGACCAGTTCGACGCCGTGCGCCAGCAGCCACAGCCCGGCGGCGACGTGCAGCGCTCCGGCCGGACCGCTGTCGGGGTACGGCGAGCTGACCCACAGCACCATCAGCAGCGCGGCGTACGAGGCGAATCCGAGTCCGGCCGCGACGGCTCCGGCCAGCAGACTCGCGGCCAGTCCGGGCTCACGGTCCCGCATCCGGGTCAGCAGGGGGGCCAGCGACGGTCGGCGAGCGGTCATCAGAGTCACCACGCCATGCTGCCAATGCCACCCGCTTTCCCCACGCAAGAGGCGAACTTCCGCTGTGTCGCCCAATATACGTTTATGTTCTTTTTCGCACGGAAGGGCGCATGGTGACGACGACGCAGAACCCGGCCGGCCCGCTGCCGCCGCCGAACGAACGCCGACGGCTCCGTGAGTCCCGGTCGCTGACGAATGCTCAGGTCGCCGCGCGGATCGGCGTCAGCCGCTCGACGCTGCGCGCGTGGGAGTCCGGCCGCCGCGTCCCGCACGGACGCGAGGGCGAGGCGTACGCCCGGCTGCTGCGGGCGCTCGCCGCACCGGCGGCCGAGGACACGTCGACGGCCGAGGCGCTCCGGGAGCAGCCGACCGCGACCGCCGCCGCCCTCGCCCCCGCCGGACACACGGCCATGGGCTCCGCCGCTCCCCTGACGCCGGCTCAGGCCTTCGACGCGCTGTACGCCTTCTGCGCCCCGGCCCTCGTACGCCAGACGTATCTGCTCACCGGGCGCCGGGAGCTGGCCCGCGAGTCCGTGGAGCAGGCCTTCCAGCTGGCCTGGCAGCGCTGGCCCGAGGTGGCCCTGGACCGGGATCCGGGCGGCTGGGTGCGGGCGGTGGCGTACGACTGCGCGCTCTCACCCTGGCACCGCTTCCGGCCCCGGTACCGGCACCCCGAGCCGCCGCCCGCCGATCCGGCCGACCGTGCGCTGCTGAGCGCCCTGCTGAAGCTCCCGCCGTCGTACCGGCGCACGCTCGTCCTCTACGACGGGGTGGGCCTCGACCTGCCCGAGACGGCGGCGGAGACGGAGGCCAGCACGCCGGCGGCCGCGAGCCGGCTGACCCACGCGCGGGCGGCGGTGGCCGCGCGGCTGCCGGCCCTGGCCGACCCCGCGGAACTGCATCGCCGGCTGCTCGAACTGGGCTCGGCGGAGCAGGTGCGTGCGGCGAAGCCGCCGGTGGTGCGGACCGGTACCGAACGGCGGAACGTGTTCTGGACCCGGGCGGCGATCGCGTTCACCGTGACGATCGTCGGCGCGACGACGCTCACGCTGCGGACGGCACCGACGCACTACGAGCCCCCGATCGCTCCGGCCCAGGCGGTGGAGGGGGTGCCGTCGGTGGGGGTGATGGGCCCGCTGTCGCCGGACCAGCAGGCGTTGCGGGCGAAGCTGCGGGCCGCCGCGAGGGGTCCGGAACGGCTGGTGCCGGAACCCGGGTGAACCGGCCCTCCTCGCGGGAGGCGCTCACTGAGCGCGTCCGTCGCGAACGGCGGTAGGCCCGCCCCGGCGAACGGGACGGGCCTACCGGCGCTCAGCTGACGTGTCTCAGCCGGCCAGGATCTCGCGGGCGAGCTTGGCCGTCTCGGTCGGCGTCTTGCCGACCTTGACGCCCGCGGCCTCCAGGGCCTCCTTCTTGGCCTGCGCGGTGCCGGAGGAGCCGGAGACGATGGCGCCGGCGTGGCCCATGGTCTTGCCCTCGGGCGCGGTGAAGCCCGCGACGTAGCCGACGACCGGCTTGGTCACGTTCTCCTTGATGAACGCCGCGGCACGCTCCTCGGCGTCACCACCGATCTCACCGATCATCACGATGAGGTCGGTCTCCGGGTCGTTCTGGAACGCGGCGAGCGCGTCGATGTGCGTCGTACCGATGATCGGGTCACCACCGATGCCGACGGCGGTGGAGAAGCCGATGTCACGCAGCTCGTACATCATCTGGTACGTCAGCGTGCCGGACTTCGACACCAGGCCGATGCGGCCCGGCTTGGTGATGTCGCCCGGGATGATGCCGACGTTCGACTGGCCCGGGGTGATGATGCCGGGGCAGTTCGGGCCGATGATGCGGGTCTTGTTGCCCTTCTTGCCGGCGTACGCCCAGAAGGACGCCGTGTCGTGCACGGCGATGCCCTCGGTGATCACGACGGCCAGCGCGATCTCGGCGTCGATCGCCTCGACGACCGCGTCCTTGGTGAACTTCTCCGGCACGAAGATGACGGAGACGTTGGCGCCGGTCTTCTCGATGGCCTCCTTGACGGTACCGAAGACCGGTACCTCGGTGCCGTCGAAGTCCACGGTGGTGCCCGCCTTGCGCGGGTTCACGCCGCCCACGACGTTGGTGCCGTCACCGAGCATGAGCTTCGTGTGCTTCATGCCCGTGGCGCCGGTCATGCCCTGGACGATGACCTTGCTGTCCTTGTTGAGCCAGATAGCCATGGTGTGTTGTGTCCTCGTCCTGAGTGCTTACTTGGCGGCGTGGGCCAGCTCGGCGGCCTTGTCGGCCGCGCCGTCCATGGTGTCGACGCGCTGCACCAGCGGGTGGTTCGCGTCGGTGAGGATCTGTCGGCCCAGCTCGGCGTTGTTGCCGTCGAGGCGGACGACGAGCGGCTTCGAGACGTTCTCGCCGCGGTCCTCCAGAAGCTTCAGGGCCTGCACGATGCCGTTGGCGACCTCGTCGCAGGCGGTGATGCCACCGAAGACGTTCACGAAGACGGACTTGACGTCCGGGTCGCCCAGGATGATCTCCAGGCCGTTCGCCATCACCTGGGCGGAGGCGCCACCGCCGATGTCCAGGAAGTTGGCGGGCTTGACGCCACCGTGCTGCTCACCGGCGTACGCGACGACGTCCAGGGTGCTCATGACGAGACCCGCGCCGTTGCCGATGATGCCGACCTCGCCCTCGAGCTTGACGTAGTTGAGGCCCTTCGCCTTGGCGGCGGCCTCGAGCGGGTTGGCCGCGTCCTTGTCGTGGAGCTCCTCGTACTCGGGGTGGCGGAACTCGGCGTTCTCGTCGAGCGACACCTTGCCGTCGAGGGCGATGACCTCGCCGGAGGCGACCTTCGCGAGCGGGTTGACCTCGACGAGGAGGGCGTCCGACTTGATGAAGGTGTCCCACAGCTTGATCAGGACGTTGACGACCTTGTCCGCGACCTCGGCCGGGAACTTGGCGGCCGCGACGATCTCGCGGGCCTTGGCCTCGTCCACACCGTCGATCGGGTCGATCGGCGTCTTGGCGACGGCCTCCGGACGGGTGGCGGCCACCTCCTCGATCTCCATGCCGCCCTCGACGGAGGCGATGGAGAGGAAGGTGCGGTTCGCACGGTCGAGGAGGAAGGAGACGTAGTACTCCTCGAGGATCTCCGGGGCGGTCTCGGCGATCATGACCTTGTGGACCGTGTGGCCCTTGATGTCCATGCCGAGGATGTCCGTCGCCCGGGCGACGGCCTCGTCCGCGGAGGCGGCCAGCTTGACGCCACCGGCCTTGCCGCGGCCACCGACCTTCACCTGCGCCTTGACGACGGACTTGCCGCCCAGACGCTCGGTGATCGCGCGCGCCGCCTCAGGCGTGTCGATGACTTCACCGGCCAGCACCGGTACATCGTGCTTGGCGAAGAGGTCCCTCGCCTGGTACTCGAACAGGTCCACGCGCTTCCGTCCCTATCAGTGATCTCGCGGTTCGTTGGATGCGTGGGCGTGCCGCGAAGGGCAACGTGACGTCCGCTTGTCACAAGGGAGGCGCACACGGTGTCCGAGCGCGCGGCATGTCCGTCTCGCAGGTTATCGCCGCTTGCGGGGGCTCCCTAAATCGAGGGTCACACACGAGCGGTGATACCTGTCACATGATGCCGGGTTTCCTGACACGCCGTGCCGCAACCGGAGTGAAGTGCGAGGCCTCACCGGGCTGGGGTTGACCCGGTGAGGCCTCTGGGCGACCCCGGTGGTGCCGGGGCCGGGGCGGGTGGCCCCCCCCCCGGAGGGGGCCCCCCCGCCCGGGCCGCGGGGCCCCGCCCGGACGAACCGACGGCATTCGGCCGCCCGGGTCAGGACACCCGCGGAGCGGTGGGGGCCTCGGCCCTGCTCGCCGGAGGCCTGGACGGACCGCGAAGCCCGGACGCCCTGAACGCCCCGGACGGAGAGGCCGCGGGCGTCGCGCGTCGTGGGCGTCGTCGAGGTCGTGGGGGTATCGGGGCACGGCGGTACGGCCGTACGGATGACCGGCACCGCCTGTGGGGCGCCGGCCCTGCCGCCTAGCCGGGGAAGACGGGGATGTCCCGGTGCCGTTCCCGGGTGCGGGGCGCCTCGGCGTACGCGGTGGCGCAGGGCCCGCGCCACAGGGGTGCCCGGTGGTCGAGGGTGACGGCATGAGCGTCACCATGGCGGGACGCCGCACCGTCGGCCGCCTGCTTGCCGAGCACGCCGGCCGGGTCTCCGCTCGGCGCGGGACAGCCGGGGGCTCCCACGGCGGCGATGCCGTCGTACGCCGGGGTGTGCGCCGCGCGCCGGGGCGCGGGGGCGGCCTGCGGGCCGTACGGGGCGACCTGCGCCGGTGCGCCGCCTGCACCGCGGGCCTGGGCGCGGGCGTGGGGCCGCTGGTGCCCCGCCCGGCCGGGCGGGGCCGCACCGCCGTACCGCTGCGGGCCGGGTGCCATGGACTTCGGCTGCGGCGCCTCAGGCGCGGGGGCGGCCGGGACCGCGGTGCCGTCGTCCGGTGCCTGGGTGAGGGGCGGCAGGTGCGGGGAGGGTGCCGAGGACCGGGTCTGCCCGACGGCTCGGGCGCCGGGGGCGTCCTTGATGGACCGGAGCTCCGTGGAGACCGCGGTCACCGCGGTCACCACGTCGCGTACCGGAGCGACGGCCTGTGCGCCGGTTCGCCGTACAGGGGGGACGACCCGTTCGCCGGCACCGTGCATGGGAGCGGCGATCGACGTCACCTCGGCCGGCACCGGGATGCCGTCCGCCGCGTGCGCCTGTTCACCGCAGAGGAAGCCCAGCGTGAACAGTCCGCCGACCAGCAGCACCAGCTGGAGCGCACGCCGCCCACCCGCCGTGCGCAGCACGCGCACGGTGGCACCAAGGAAGGCTGCTGGGAGGGTCAAGGAGCTGAACATCCTCGGCTCGGCACGACACGGGCTCCGCCGATCCTTGCACGGCACGTCCGAGGCAGCGCAACCCCGCGGTTACCGATGGGTAGTCATGTCCCTTTTCTCTCCCTCCCCTTCCCTCCCCTCCCCTTCCCTTCGCTCCCCTTTCCCGCCCGGCGTCACGCGGTGTCCGGAATGGGCAGCGGCCGCTTTTCGAGCGCCGCGGCCATGACGTCGGGGAACAGGTCGGGTGTGCAGGCGAAGGCCGGTGCGCCGAGCGTGGCGAGCGCCGCCGCGTGCTCCCGGTCGTAGGCGGGTGCGCCCTCGTCCGACAGCGCGAGCAGCGCCACGAACTGCACCCCGGACGCCTTCATCGCCGCCACCCGCTTGAGCATCTCCTCGCGGATACCGCCCTCGTAGAGGTCGCTGATCAGCACGACCACCGTCTCGGCCGGCCGGCTGATCTGTGACTGGCAGTAGGCGAGCGCCCGGTTGATGTCCGTCCCACCGCCGAGCTGGGTACCGAAGAGGACGTCGACCGGGTCGTCCAGCTGGTCGGTGAGGTCGACCACCGCCGTGTCGAAGACGACCAGCCGGGTGCTGATCGACCGCATCGAGGCGAGCACCGCGCCGAACACCGACGCGTAGACGACCGAGGCGGCCATCGACCCGGACTGGTCGATGCACAGGACGACCTCCTTCTTCACCGACCGCGCGGCGCGCCCGTATCCGACGAGGCGTTCCGGCACCACCGTGCGGTACTCGGGCAGGTAGTGCTTGAGGTTGGCCGCGATGGTGCGGTTCCAGTCGATGTCGTGGTGGCGTGGCCGGCTGATCCGCGCGCTGCGGTCGAGGGCGCCGGTGAGGGTGGCCCGGGTACGGTTCGCGAGCCGCTTCTCCAGGTCCTCGACGACCTTCCGCACGACCGCGCGTGCCGTCTCCTTCGTCGTCTCCGGCATCGCCTTGTTCAGCGACAGCAGCGTGCCGACGAGATGCACGTCCGCCTCCACCGCCTCCAGCATCTCCGGCTCCAGCAGCAGGGAGGCGAGCCCGAGCCGGTCGATGGCGTCACGCTGCATGACCTGGACGACGGAGGACGGGAAGTACGTGCGGATGTCGCCGAGCCAGCGCGCCACGGACGGTGCCGAGGCGCCGAGGCCCGCCGAGCGGTCGCGTCCCGCCTGCGGCTTGTCCCCCTTGCCGTACAGCGCGGCGAGCGTGCTGTCCATCGCCGCGTCCCGGCCAGACAGCGCGCATCCGGTGCCGTCGGCCTGGTCGCCGCCGAGCACCAGCCGCCAGCGCCGCAGCCTCTCCCGCGCCCGGTCGTCGAGATCCACCGGCATCGACCCGGTCGTCATGCGCCCACCCCCGCAAGGCTGTTGTCATCACACGTGCCACCCCGGGTGGCAACACACCCGACCGACCCAGGCTGAGCCGGATCACCCTCGGCCGGGTCACGCTGAACCGGGTCCCATTCGGCCGGGGCATGCCTGGCCGGGGCACGCTGAGCCGGGTGACATTCGGCCGGATCATGCCTGCCAGGGTCACGCTCGGCCCGGTCACGCTCGGCCGGGTCATGCGTGTCCGGGCCACCCTGAGCAGGGTCACATGCGGCCGCGTCACGCCTGTCCGGGCCGCACTCGGCCAGGTCACATGCGACCGGGGCCCGCCTGGCCGGGTCACACTGAGCCGGGTCACATTCGGTCGAGTCACGCTGAGCCGGATCACAATCGGCCGCGTCACGCCTGTCCGAGTCACGCTGAGCCGGGGCACATTCGGCCGGATCATGCCTGCCAGGGTCACGCTCGGCCCGGTCACGCTCGGCCGGGCCACCCTGAGCCGGATCACTTTCGGCCGGGTCGTGCCTGGTCGGGTCACGCTCGGTCCGGTCACGTCTGGTCGGGTCACGCTCGGCCCGGTCACGCTCGGCCGGGTCATGCGTGTCCGGGCCACCCTGAGCCGGATCACTTTCGGCCGGGTCGTGCCTGGTCGGGTCACGTTCGGTCCGGTCACGTCTGGTCGGGTCACGCTCGGTCCGGTCACGCTCGGCCGGGTCGTCCAGGCCGAGCAGCAGCCGCAGCACCGGCAGAACCGCGTCGGCGCGCTCGGTGTCGGCCTCGGCGGCGAAGCCGGGCGTCACGGCTCCGTGAGCGGCCCGGCCCGCCGCCCCGTCTCCGGGGCCCCGCCGGACCAGCTCGCCGAGCGTTCTGCGCACCCCCGGCTCATACGCCGCGAACGTGCGGCGCAGCAGCGGCAGTACGTCCGTGAACGCCTCCGCCGACACCCCGGTCAGCCAGCTGTCCACCAGCCCGAGCAGCCGCTCGTCATGCACCAGCAGCAGCCCGCCCCCGCCGCCGACGAAGCCCTCGATCCAGGCGGCGGCGTCGGCGGGCGGTGTCCCCGGCGACAGCGCGAGCCCCATCAGCCGCGCCGCCTCCTCGGACCGCAGCTCCCCCTCGTCCAGCAACAACCGCACGGCCCGCCCGCGCAACACACCGGGCACGCTGTCTCGCGTCGACAGGGTCCGCAGCACGGCCCGCCATCGGTCCCGCAGATCGCCGCGGCCGGCTTCGCCGACGGCACGGCCACTCGTGTCCGGGCCGTGGCCGTGGCCGTGGCCGGAGGAAGCCGAACCGCCGGGGTCGGCCCGAGTGGGCACACCGGCACCGGCACCGGCACCGGTCAGGGTCTCCGTCAGCAACCCCACCGCCGTGTGCACGGCGTCCACATGGCCCCGCATCTCCTCCGCGGCATCGCTGTCGAGCGCGGCGCACGCCGGAGGCAGGCCCACGAAGATGCGTTCGGCGAGGCCCGCCGCGACGCCGGCCAGCGCTTCCGTGTCGGTGCCGCGCACGTCGCCGTAGCGCAGGGAGCGGACCAGGGCGGGCAGGGCTTGGGCGAGATGGCCGACGTCCGCGTCGAGCGCCGCCCGGTCGGCGAGCACCCGCATGACCACGGGCAGGGCGTCCGGCAGACCGGCCAGCAGGCACTGCTCGGCCAGCGCGGTGACGTCGGCCAGCGTGCGCGCGGCCGTCGCGTCCGCCTCGGCCTTGGCCTGCGCCGCCGCCAGTACGGTCGTCCCCCACCCGCCCGCCTCGGCGACCCGCACCGACAGCTCCGGCTCCCAGCGCAGCCGCCAGGTCTCCCGGAACGTGCCCGTGCTCCCCCGTGACCGCGCGGGCTCGCCCCAGCCGACGCCGAGCAGCCGCAGCCGGTGCAGCAGCCTGCTGCGGCCGGCGTCGGTGTCGCCCCGCAGGTCCAGCTCCAGTTCACGTTCCAGCGCCTCCGGCTTGAGCCGCAGCGCACGCTGCTGCCGGGCCAGGTCGCGCTGCAGCGGCACCGCCGGCGCCGACTCCGGGACCTCGCCGAGGACGTCCCCGACCACCAGCCGGTCGTGCACCAGCGCCAGCGGCACGTCCGAGCCGTCGCCCATCACCGCGCGCACGGCGTCGGTGGTCTCGCTCAGTCCGGGCAACGGGCGGCCGCGCAGCGCCGCCAGGGTCTCGGCGAGCCGGACGGCCTCGATGACATGGGCCGAGGAGACGATCCGGTCCTCCTCGCGCAGCAGCCGCGCCACCTTGGTCAGCCATCGCTCGACCGGCCGGTCGGGGGCATGGAACAGATGGCCGTACCACCCTGGCGAGTCGATGCCCGCCCCGTACCCGCTGGACCGGGCGAGCCTGCGGTGCGTCCAGGGCACCCAGGTCAGGTCGGCCTTGACCTTGGGCAGCCCCTTCAGCAGGGCGCGGTCGGCGGCGACGGTGGTCTTCGCGCGCAGCGCGGGCACGTGCCAGGCCCCGCACACCACGGCCGGCCCGTCCCCGTACTCCTTGCGCGCCGCGCGCAGCCGGAGCCGCATGTGGGCCTCGCGGACGAGGTCCCGGGAGTGCCCTCCGGCGCCGTACCGCTCGCGGAGTGCGCCCATGGCGTCCTCCAGTGCGCTGAACGGGGCGAAGGGGTCCCGCTCCCCCGGGCCCCGGTGCTCGACGACGTCCTCCCACCAGCGTTCGGGGTCGTCGTACCCGGCGGCCTCGGCGAGCACGGCGAGCGGATCGACACGGACCTGCTCGACGTCGGCACCGGCGCCCTGCCCCTCCCCCGCCTCCCCCGCCTCTCCCTTCTCTCCCTCTTCTCCCCGCTGCTGCTCTCCCCTCTCCCCTCTCTCCCCTCTCTCCTCCCGAGGCCCCCCGTTCTCCTGCCGGGGCTCCTCCTTCTCCTCCCCCGGCTCCTCCCACGCGAGCGTGTGTGTGGCCGGGAGGTCGATGAAGTGGGCGGGGACCTCGTGTTCGAGGGCCCAGCGGATCGCCACCCATTCGGGACTGAACTCGGCGAACGGCCAGAACGCCGAGCGGCCCGGCTCGTCCACGGCATGGGCGAGCAGGGCGACCGGAGGCCGCAGGTCCGGGTCGGCGGCCAGCTGGATCAGCGCGTCGGCCTCGGGCGGGCCCTCGATCAGGACGGCGGTGGGCCGGGCGGCGTCCAGGGCGGTGCGCACCGCGCGGGCGGAGCCGGGGCCGTGGTGCCGCACACCCAGCAGGAGCGGCCCGGAGTCGTGGGCCTGGGGCCAGCGGGTGTCGTTCACGCGCTCACCTCCCGGCACACGCGGTAGAAGTCCGTCCAGCCCGCGCGCTCGCGGACGACGGTCTCCAGGTACTCCTGCCAGATGACCTTGTCGGCCGCCGGGTCGCGGACCACGGCTCCGAGGATGCCGGCGGCGACATCGCCCGGGCGCAGCACGCCGTCGCCGAAGTGGGTGGACAGGGCCAGGCCGTTGGTGACGACGGAGATCGCCTCGGCCGTGGACAGCGTGCCGCTGGGCGACTTCACCTTGGTGCGGCCGTCGGCGGTGATGCCGTCGCGCAGCTCCCGGAAGACGGTCACCACCCGGCGGATCTCCTCGATGCCGTCGGGCGCAGCCGGCAGGTCGAGGGAGCGGCCGATCTGCTCGACCCGGCGGGTGACGATGTCGACCTCGGCGTCGGCGCTCTCCGGCAGCGGCAGGACCACGGTGTTGAAGCGGCGGCGCAGCGCGCTGGAGAGGTCGTTGACGCCTCTGTCCCGGTCGTTGGCGGTGGCGATGAGGTTGAACCCGCGGACCGCCTGGACCTCCTGGCCCAACTCCGGGACGGGCAGCGTCTTCTCGGACAGGATCGTGATCAGGGTGTCCTGCACATCGGCCGGGATGCGGGTCAGTTCCTCCACGCGGGCCGTCATGCCCTCGGCCATGGCACGCATCACGGGGCTGGGCACGAGGGCGTCGCGGCTGGGGCCGTGCGCGAGCAGCTGCGCGTAGTTCCAGCCGTAGCGGATCGCCTCCTCCGGCGTGCCGGCCGTGCCCTGCACCAGCAGGGTGGAGTCGCCGCTGACCGCCGCCGCCAGGTGCTCCGACACCCAGGTCTTCGCGGTGCCGGGCACACCGAGCAGCAGCAGGGCGCGGTCGGTGGCGAGCGTGGTGACGGCGACCTCGACGATCCGGCGCGGGCCGACGTACTTGGGGGTGATCACCGTGCCGTCCGGCAGGGTGCCGCCGAGCAGATACGTCGCCACCGCCCACGGCGACAGCTTCCAGCGGGCGGGGCGCGGGCGGTCGTCCTGCGCGGCGAGCGCGGACAGTTCGGCGGCGAAGGCGTGCTCGGCGTGCGGGCGCAGCACCTCGGCGCTCGTGTCGTGGCTCGGTGGTGCGGTGGTCGGTCGCACGGACGTAGACGCAGACGTGGCAGAAGCAGACGTGGCGGACATGGCTGAGGCCCCCTCCAGCTCGGCCGGTTCGGTTCTGGCACCCACCGTGCACCACGCCACTGACAATCGCTCTGACCTGCACAAACGCCAGCTGTGGAGCGATTGTCAGTGGCGGGTCCTACCGTCGGTGGCATGACTGAGCAGGGGGTGCGCTGGACCGCGGAGCAGGTGCTGGCACTGGCGCCTGACGCCGCGTCACGCAAAGCGGGCGGAAAGCTCGGCACGGCCGGTCCGTGGTCCGAGGCGGGGAGCGGAGAGGGGACGGTGTGGGGGCTGTGCAAGGGCAGCGGCAGCAGGCCGTATCAGACGGTGGTCGATCTCGCCGACGCGGCCGGTCCGGCGTACAAGTGCAGTTGTCCGAGCCGTAAGTTCCCGTGCAAGCACGCGCTCGGGCTGCTCCTGCTGTGGTCCGGCGACGACGGCTCGGTGACGGCGTCCGCCGAGCCGCCGGACTGGGCCGATCAGTGGCTCGCGGGCAGACGCAGGCGGGCCGAGGGCAAGCAGGACCGGATTGAGGGGAGTTCTGCGAGCGGGTCCGCCGATCCCGAGGCGGCGCGGCGGCGGGCCGAGCGCCGGGCCGAGCGGGTCACCGCGGGCGCGACGGAGCTGGAGCAGCGCCTCGCGGATCTGCTGCGCGGCGGCCTGGCCGCGGCCGAGCAGGCGGGGTACGGCCTGTGGGACGAGACGGCGGCCCGCATGGTCGACGCTCAGGCGCCCGGACTTGCGGCGCGCGTAAGGGAGTTGGGGGCGATCCCGGCGTCCGGGGCGGGCTGGCCGGCCCGGCTGCTGGAGGAGTGCGCGCTGCTGCACCTGCTCGATCAGGGCTGGCTGGGCCGCGACCGGCTGCCGGACGCCCTCGCGGCCACGGTCCGCGCCCGGCTGGGCCTGCCCGCCACGGCAGAGGGTGCACCGGTCCGCGACCGCTGGCTGGTCCTCGCCCAGTACGACACGGTGGATCCGAAACTGACGACCCGGCGGATATGGCTGCACGGCGCCGCTTCGGGCCGCACCCGGCTGCTGTTGTCCTACGGCGCGGCCGGCCGGGCTCCGGAGCTGTCGCTGCCGGTCGGCCTGGCCCTGGACGCGGAGCTGACCGCCTATCCCGGCGCCGGCCAGCCGCGGTCGGCCCTGGGTGAGCGACACGCCCCGCCCGCACCGGCCGCGTTCCGCCCGCCGGGCACGACCACGGCCGAGGCGGCGGCACGGTACGGCGAGGCGCTGCGGGACGACCCCTGGCTGGAGTCGGTCCCGGTGACGCTGGCCCGGGTGGTACCGGTCCCGGACGGCGACCTGTGGCAGCTGGCCGACGCCGACGCGGACTCCGCTCTGCCGCTGACCCGGTCCGCCCGTTCCCGTCCCGGGCTGTGGCGGCTGGTCGCCCTGTCCGGCGGCGGTCCGGTCACCGTGTTCGGCGAGTGCGGTCATCGCGGTTTCACGCCGCTCACGGCCTGGCAGGAGGGCACGGGCGAGGCGGTACCGCTGTGCTGACCGTCTGCCGGGAAGACGCCCGCGCCGGTGGGACGCGGACAGCGGGGGCACCTCTCGGGCGCACACGGACCGGCACCCCGCACCAGCACCCCACAGCCACACGCAGGAAAGGGACGCGATGAACGGGACGACTTCGACCGCCGGCGCCGCCGCGGCCGCCGCGAGCTCCTGGGAAGACCTGGTCACCACCGCTCTCCTCGGCACCGACCGGCGCCCGCCGGCGAAAGGCGGGTCCGGCCGCCAGGCCCCCCTGGCACTGCTGGACGAGGCCGCCGTGGCGACCGTACGGCGGCGGGCCGGGCTGCGGCCCGCCCGGGTGGCCCGCCGGCCGGAACGGGCGCCCGAGGATCCGCGCCCGGTCCTGCCCGCCGCGGCGGCCCGCCGGCTCGCCACGTTGCTGGCCGACCGTTCCGGTGGCGGGACCGGTGGCCGGCGGGGCAGTTCCCCGGACCTCATGGAACTGCTCCCCCAGTGGCTCGCGGCGGCCAACGCACACGGGTACGCGGCACCTCCGCAGGCGCTGCCCGCCCTGCTCGACGCGGCCCGGGGCCGTACGGACCTGCGCCCGGCGGCGCTGGAGTTCGCGGGCCCGCGGGCGCTGTGGCTGGCCCGGCTGAACGCCGACTGGCGCTTCGCCCTGCGCGCGACCCCCGGCGGCGGCGCCGCGCTGCCCGATCCCGGGGACGCCGAGGCGGTGCTACGGCTGTGGCAGGAAGGGCTGTTCGCCGAGCGGGTGGCCCTGCTGGGCGCGCTGCGCGCCGGTACGCCCGAGCTCGCGCGCGAGCTGCTGGCGTCGACCTGGTCCACGGAGCGGGCGGAGGACCGGCTGATGTTCCTCGACTCGCTGCGCACGGGCCTGTCCGCCGCGGACGAGGCGTTCCTGGAGCAGGCGTTGGCCGACCGCAGCCGTAATGTGCGGGCGACGGCGGCGGAGCTGCTGTCGGCGCTGCCCGCTTCGGCGCTCGCCGCGCGCATGGCCGTACGGGCCGCGGCCTGCGTGGCCCTCGACCGCACGGGCGACGCGCCGGCGATCGCGGTGGAGGCGCCGCTCGAGTGCGACTCCGGTATGGAGCGTGACGGTGTGGCCGCCACACCTCCCGCAGGCAGAGGGGAACGCTCATGGTGGTTGGGGCAGTTGGTGGAGGCGGCTCCGCTCGGCGTCTGGCGGGATCGGCTCGGCGGGCGGACGGCACGGGAGATCGTGGCACTGCCGGTGACGGACGGCTGGCAGGGCGAGCTGCATGCGGCCTGGTGCCGGGCCGCGGTGCGGCAGCGGGACGCCGAGTGGTCGAGGGCGCTGCTCGGCTCGCCGTCGGCGCCGGAGGCCGGCGGTCCGGGCGCGGTGTCACTGGCCGAGCGCGCGAAGCTGCTGGCCGCCCTGGAGCCGGCGGAACGGGCCGCCTGGGTGGCCGGGTTCATCGCGACACACGGTCTGTCGGAGGCGTTCCAGCTGCTCGGGGTGTGCGCGGTGCCCTGGGCTGCGCCGCTGGGCCGGGCGGTCGTGGACGCGCTGAACATCGCGCGGGACGCGGGCAGTTACCCGTGGAGTTTCAGTGGCGTGATGGGTCTGACGGAACGCTGCCTGGAACCCGCGGAGGCCGGCCGTCTGGAGGCGCTGCTGGCGATACCCGACGAACGGGAGGACGCCGCGCCCGGGGCCGGGGGATACTGGGCGGAGGCGTTCCAGCGGCTGGTGACCACACTACGGCTGCGGGCGGAGATGGCCCGGGAGTTGGCCCCCGTCAGCCCGTCCGGCGGTGCCGCTCGTGGTGGTGTTCGAGAGCACGGCAGCCAAGCCGGCCGGGAGTCCGGGGGCGGTGTCCCCAAGGACACCGGGCCCCGCTCACCGCAACCGCCGGCTCAGCCCCCCGACGCGGCCGGCTGACCGGCGTTCGCCCGCACCCACTCCACGATGGACACGGTCGTCGCCCCCGGAGTGAAGATCTCCGCGACGCCCTTCTCCTTCAGCGGCGGGATGTCCTCTTCGGGGATGATGCCGCCGCCGAAGACGAGGATGTCCTCGGCTTCGCGCTCCCTGAGCAGGTCGATGACCGCGGCGAACAGCGTGTTGTGCGCGCCGGAGAGGATGGACAGGCCGATAGCGTCGGCGTCCTCCTGGATGGCGGTGTCCACGATCTGTTCCGGCGTCTGGTGGAGCCCGGTGTAGATGACCTCCATACCGGCGTCGCGCAGGGCACGCGCGATGACCTTGGCCCCGCGATCGTGGCCGTCGAGCCCCGGCTTGGCCACCACCACGCGGATCGGACCGGCTGCCACACCCATCACTGCCTCCATCAAACGACCCCGGAAGCGATCGCTTCCGTCCGTAACGACAAGTACCGCACTTTTGGCGCGTTCCGCCACCCGTCGCGAAGTGAACGAACGTTATCTCCAGCATCCCGCAACCGGCAGTTTTACGGTGCGCAGCGAGGGGGAAATCACATGGTGGGACATGAGGGCACACGGGGGATCGAGCCGTCCTCCGGCGTGCCGACAGGAGGTCGGCCATGAAGGTCACCGGGGTACTGCCGCTCTTCCTCCCGTTCTGCCGCCGCCTGTGGCCCGGCAGACTGGCCGGACTCTCGGTGGCGCTGCTGAAGGCGACCGCCCTGGAGGCCGCGATCCTGACCGGCCATCTCCTGCTGTACCCCACCGGCCTCACCCAGGAACGCCACTGGCCCGCGCTGCCCGCCCAGGACGGCACCGCCCAGCTTCCGGTCCGGTCCGGCCCACCGGTGGTGCTGCTGCACGGCTTCATCGACAACCGTTCGGTGTTCGTGCTGCTGCGCCGCAACCTCGCCCAGCACGGCGGCCAGCGCGTCATCTCGCTCAACTACTCCCCGCTGACCTGTGACATCCGTGCGGCCGCCGAGCTGCTCGGCCGGCACGTGGAGGAGATCTGCGAGCGCACCGGCAGCGACCGGGTCGACATCGTGGGGCACAGCCTCGGCGGGCTCATCGCCCGCTACTACGCGCAGTGCCTCGGCGGTGACCTGCGGGTGCGCACGCTCGTCACGCTGGGTACGCCGCATGCGGGGACCAGCGCGGCGCCGCTGGCCGACGCCCATCCGATCGTGCGGCAGATGCGGCCCGGTTCGGGGGTCATCGAGGAGCTGGCCCGGCCGGCGCCCGGCTGCCGTACCCGGTTCGTCAGCTTCTGGAGCGACCTGGACTCCGTGATGGTCCCGCTGGAGACGGCCTGCATCGAGCACCCCGACCTCGACGCGGAGAACATCCGCGTGACCGGCATCGGGCATCTCGCCCTGCCTGTACACCCCGCCGTCGCGGCCGGGATACGCACCGCGCTCGACACACCGCGCCAGGGGGGCCGGGTCGACGACGGCCTGACGGTGGCGTGACGCACAGGTGACGAACAGTCACCTCACATCGAACACCAATCGAACTCTCGGCCAAACTCGTGTCCGGCACCCCCCGAAACACCGCCGAATGCCCGTTTCCCCTGCACCCGAAACCAGCTGAAGATTGTCGCGCCCAGGTACCGGCGGGTACAGTCGCCGCACTGCTCTGGCAGCCCCTGTTGTCGAGGCGAAAGAGAAGTTGGTGAACGACCGTCACCCGTCGGGGACCATGACCACCCCGGCCCCGGCTTCCGACGCCTCCGCCGCGCACTACGCGCCGTACGGCACACACGAAGCCCCCTACGGCGACCTCACCACGTACGGCGACTACGGCGCCACCGGTTTTCCGGACGGCACCGGCACGGGCTCCTTCTCCACCGACCCGCTCTTCGGCAGCCTGCCCAGCCAGCAGACCACCAGCGCGTACGAGACCACGCAGTGGCAGACCGGCCAGCACCTGAACCACGACCCGTACGCGGCCCAGCACCACACCGCCTACGACTCCGGTGCCTACGACACCACCGCCTGGACGGTCCCCGCCCAGGCGACGGGCAACGACATCAGCGGCCAGTGGGACGCGAGCGCCTGGCTGCAGCCCGACCAGTCCGACGGCGCCGGCCCGACGCAGCAGTGGGAGTGGGGCACCCAGACCTTCGAGACGGGCACGTACGACGCCACCCAGTGGAATTCCGGCGGCCAGGGCGTACCGGCGGAGCCGGAGGCCGGAGAACCGTTCGGCCAGCAGGCCACCGCCCTCTTCGAGCAGGTCGGCGACCCGCAGGCGACCGCGGCCTTCGCGCAGACGCCGTACCAGCACGAGGCGCCGTACGCGGACACCGGCTTCGCCGAACAGGTTCCCGGGACCGACGAGCCGGGCGGCACGGGCGAACTGCCCGCCGTGACCGGCCTGCTGGACGACCAGGAAGAGGTCACTCCGGCACCGGCGACCCGCGCCGGCGCGCGCAGCGCCGCGCGCTCCCGCCGCCGTACCCCCGCCAAGCGCTCCGCACTGCTGACCGTCGCCGTGCCCTCGGCGTGTGTGATGGGGGTCGCCGGGATCGCCGCCGCCTCGGTCGGCGCCCTGACCGACGGTGGCGGCAAGGACACCACGGCCGCCGCCTCGGACGCGCACGCGGTCAAGCCGTCGATCGCCAACAGCAAGCTGGACTCCCAGCTGAAGACCCTGTCCGCCGGCGCCGACGACTTCGCCGACCGGGCGAGCCGGACGCAGGAGCGGATCGACCTCAAGAACCAGCAGGAGCAGGAGAAGAAGAAGGCCGCCGCGGAGGCCGCGCTCAAGGAGCGGCTGCGCCCGAAGTTCGTGCTGCCGGTCACACAGAGGGGGCTCAGCGCCTACTTCGGCCAGGCGGGCGTGAACTGGATGTCCGTGCACACGGGCATCGACTTCCCCGTCTCCTACGGCACCACGGTGATGGCCGCCACCGACGGCACCGTCACGACCAAGTGGAACAGCGCCTACGGCAACATGTTGATCTTGACGGCGAAGGACGGCACGGAGACCTGGTACTGCCACCTGTCCAGCTACCGCGTCGCCTCCGGGACGGTCGTCAAGGCCGGCCAGCCGATCGCCTATTCCGGCAATTCCGGCAACTCCACCGGTCCGCACCTGCACTTCGAGGTACGACCCGCGGGCGGGGCGGCCATAGACCCGCTGCCGTGGCTGCGGAGCCACGGGCTCGACCCCACATAGGCCCCGGGGGCTCGCACCCACAGGTACGGGGGAACGGGAGGCTTACGCCCCCCGGGCCTCCTACAGCTTCTCCACCGGCGCGTACCGCAGCAGCAGCCGCTTCGGCTTGGCGTCGCCGAAGTCGATCGTCGCCTCCGCGTTCCCGCCCGTGCCCTTCACGGCGACGACCGTGCCGAGCCCGAACTGGTCGTGGGTGACCCGGTCTCCGACGGCCAGCGCGACCACCGGCTTCTCCGCCGTACGCCGTGTGGCGAAGCCGGACGCGCCCGACGCCGAGGAACGCGAGCGGGACGAGGACAGCGAGGCCGCGATCCCGGAGGCCGGGCCGGAGGACATCGGTGCCGTCGCTCCCGTCCGCTTCCAGTCCACATGGGTGGGCGGGATCTCCTCCAGGAAACGGGAGGGCGGGTTGTACGACGGCTGGCCCCAGGCGCTGCGCATCGCCGAGCGCGTGAGGTAGAGCCGCTCCCGCGCGCGCGTGATGCCGACGTACGCCAGGCGCCGCTCCTCCTCCAGTTCCTTGGTCTGGCCCAGGGCGCGCATGTGCGGGAACACGCCGTCCTCCATGCCGGTCAGGAAGACGACCGGGAACTCCAGGCCCTTGGCGGTGTGCAGGGTCATCAGTGTGATGACGCCGTCGCCGTCCTCCTCGTCGGGGATCTGGTCGGAGTCGGCGACCAGGGCGACCTGCTCCAGGAAGTCGGCCAGCCCCACCGACTCGCCCTCACCGCGTTCCTGCTCGAACTCCAGGGCCACGGCCGCGAGTTCCTGGAGGTTCTCGATGCGGGTCTCGTCCTGCGGGTCGGTGGAGGCCTGCAGCTCGGCGAGGTAGCCGGTGCGTTCGAGCACCGCCTCCAGGACGGTCGCCGGTCCGGCTCCGGACTCGACGATCGTGCGCAGGTCCTCCATCAGCGCGTTGAACCGCTTGACCGCGTTGGTGGAGCGCGCGGCCATGCCGTACGCCTCGTCCACACGCTTCAGCGCCTGCGGGAAGCTGATCTTCTCGCGCTGGCCGAGGGCGTCGATCATCGCCTCCGCGCGCTCGCCGATGCCCCGCTTGGGCACGTTGAGGATGCGGCGCAGCGGCACCGAGTCCTCGGGGTTGGCGAGAACGCGCAAGTAGGCGAGGACGTCCCGGACCTCCTTGCGTTCGTAGAAGCGGACCCCGCCGACGACCTTGTAGGGCAGGCCGACGCGGATGAAGATCTCTTCGAAGACACGGGACTGGGCGTTGGTGCGGTAGAACACGGCGACGTCGCCGGCCTTGGCATCGCCCGCGTCGACCAGGCGGTCTATCTCGTCGGCGACGAACTGCGCCTCGTCGTGCTCGGTGTCGGCGACGTAACCGGTGATCCGCGCGCCCTGGCCGGCGTTGGTCCACAGGTTCTTCGGGCGGCGGGACTCGTTGCGCTCGATGACCGCGTTGGCGGCGGACAGGATCGTCTGCGTGGAGCGGTAGTTCTGCTCCAGCAGGATCGTCGTCGCGTTCGGGTAGTCCTCCTCGAACTGCAGGATGTTGCGGATCGTCGCGCCCCGGAAGGCGTAGATCGACTGGTCCGCGTCACCCACGACGCACAGCTCGGCGGGCGCGAGGTCGTACTCGCCGGGCGGGGTGTCGGCCTCGTCGGCGCGCTCACCCGTGCCGACCAGCTCGCGTACCAGGGCGTACTGGGCGTGGTTGGTGTCCTGGTACTCGTCGACCAGGACGTGCCGGAAGCGGCGGCGGTAGTGCTCGGCGACGTCCGGGAAGGCGCGCAGCAGGTTGACCGTCGTCATGATCAGGTCGTCGAAGTCGAGGGCGTTCGCCTCGCGCAGCCGCGACTGATAGAGCGCGTAGGCCTGGGCGAGGGTCTTCTCGAAGCCGTCGGTGGCCTGGGCGGCGAAGTCCTCCTCGTCGATCAGCTCGTTCTTCAGATTGCTGATCTTGGCGCTGAACGACTTCGGCGGGAAGTGCTTGGGGTCGAGTTCCAGGTCGCGGCAGACCAGGGCCATCAGGCGCTTGGAGTCCGCGGCGTCGTAGATCGAGAACGACGACGTGAAACCGAGCTTCTTGCTCTCCCGGCGCAGGATGCGCACGCACGCGCTGTGGAAGGTCATCACCCACATCGCGTTCGCACGCGGGCCGACGAGTTGCTCGACGCGTTCCTTCATCTCGCCCGCGGCCTTGTTGGTGAAGGTGATCGCGAGGATCTGGCCCGGGTGCACATGCCGCTCGGCGAGGAGGTGGGCGATGCGGTGGGTGAGCACACGGGTCTTGCCTGAGCCGGCGCCGGCGACGATGAGCAGCGGCGAGCCGGCGTGCACGACCGCGGCGCGCTGGTTGTCGTTCAGCCCCTCCAGGAGGGCTGCCGCGTCGAGCGCGGGGCGGGGGGCGCCGTCGCGGTAGTAGGCGTCCCGGTCCGGCGGCACGTCGAACCTGCCGCCGAACAGGTCGTCCGGAAGCGGCTCCGGGGCGTGATCGTCCTCGGGCGGCGGCGGGGGCTCCTCCTCGCGCCCGCGAGGGGGCTGGAGGTCCGCCAGGAAGCTGTCGTCAAAGAGGCTGCTCATCGCTCTACGAGTCTAGGGCGCCCCACCGACAACCGGTCGCCGTCCCGGGAAGACGGCCCCACGGGCGAAAGCGGCGAACACCCTCCGCACGGCCCTCACGCTGGGGAATCGTCCGATGACAAGAACGTGATTCTCAGCCCAGATCACGAAAATGTATCGGACATATCACGCACCAACCTTCACACTAGTCACACCAGTTGGCTAGGTTGCCGTCAGGCCGCGTGCGCGGCCTCCGCCGAGTCCGGCGCGCCCCCCTGGCGCCCGGAGCCGGGGACCCACCGATCCTGGGGTGAATCGGCCGACTCCCGCCCGGGACGACGCCGTAGGGCAACCCTTCCGAACCACCGCCCGAACCCGACAGCTAACCCGGTAGGCGGCTCATTGGAAGGAGTCGCCTCCCTTGGCGTCGCACCGCAAGCCGCGCCCCGGCGGGACCACCGGAGCGGGCATCCGCACCCCCGCCCTCGCCACCGCCGCCCTCACCTCCATGGCCATGCTCTCGCAGACCGCCGAGGCCGCCCCGAGAACCGATCACGCCAAGCCGAGCCTGGAAGAGGTCGAGAAGAAGGTCGACGACCTCTACCGCCAGGCGGAGTCGGCGACCGAGAAGTACAACGCGAACAAGGAGCGGACCGGGAAGCAGCGGAGTCGCGTCGACGCCCTGCGCGAGGAGGTCGCCCGGCGCACCGACCGCCTCAACAAGGCGCGCGAGGAACTGGGCTCCTTCGCCGCCGCCCAGTACCGCACCGGCGCCGCCGCGCCCGACACGGCCACCTTCCTGCTCGCGGACAGCCCCCAGGACTACTTCGACCAGAGCCAGCTGATGAACCGGCTGACCTCCCGGGAGAAGCGCGCGGTCGACGACTACATCGGCGAGCAGGCCACGACCATGAAGAAGCGGCGGGAGGCCGCGGAGAGCCTGCGGACGCTGACCGACTCGCAGCACGACCTGCAGACCGCCAAGACGACCGTCCAGCAGAAGCTCGCCTCCGCGCGCGAGCTGCTGTCCCGGCTGACGGCCCAGGAGAAGGCGCGGCTGGCCGCCATCGAGCGGGAGAAGCAGCAGGAGGCGGCGCGCAAGGCCGCCGAGCTGGCGAAGCGGCAGGCCCAGCAGCAGTCCGACTCGTCCTCCTCGTCGTCCTCCTCGTCGTCGTCCTCGTCCTCGTCTTCCGGGTCCGGGTCGACCGGCTCCACGACGTCCGGCGCGTACGACACGAAGGCCGAGAAGGCGATCGCCTTCGCCCGCGCGCAGATCGGCAAGCCGTATGTGTGGGGCGCCACCGGGCCGGACTCCTACGACTGCTCGGGCCTCACCCAGGCCGCCTGGAAGGCCGCCGGCGTCTCCCTTCCGCGCACCACGTACGACCAGGTCGACGCGGGCACCACGGTGTCACTGGCGAACGCGCGGCCGGGCGACCTGATCTTCTTCTACGACGACATCAGCCACGTCGGCGTCTACATAGGCAACGGCATGATGATCCACGCCCCCAAGCCGGGCGCGTACGTCCGTGAGGAGTCGGTGTACTACGGCGGAGAGTCGATCATCCACAGCGTGGTCCGGCCGGGCTGACCGAGCCGGCTTTCTCCGCTCCACGCGCGCGTACCGGGGTTTTCGCCTTCCACGCGCGCGTGCCCTTCCTGGCCGGAACCGCGCGGCTCCCTAGCATCGGCGCATGTCCGGCATCTCAGGTCTGCGTACGTGGTGGGCGGAGCGGCCTCCCGCGGCCGGGGCCGCCGTGATGGCGACCGGCATCCTGTCGGTGGGCCTGCAGCTGACCGGCGCGGAGACGGTCTCCCGGCTGGCGCTGGCACTGACCGCCGTCGCCTGGGTGGCGCTGGCCGCCGACTTCGCCCTGCGGCTGCTCGGCCGGCGGCAGCGCTGGGCGGCCGAGGCTCAGAGCCCCGGCGCGCTCAACGCCGTCGCCGCGACCACCGTGCTCGGCACCGGGATCTCGGCGCTGGGCCGGCAGACCCTCGCCGGGGCCCTGCTGGCGCTCGCGGCGCTGCTGTGGCCGGTGCTGCTGGTCACGGTCGTACGGCACTGGAGGCGGCGCATGCCGGGCTCGGTGTTCCTGTGTTGTGTGGCCACACAGGGGCTCGCCGTACTGGCCGCGACACTGGCTGCCGCCGAGCACCGGGCGTGGCTCGCCCACACCGCGCTGGTGCTGTTCTGGCTGGGTCTGGTGCTCTACGGGCTCGCGCTGGCCCACTTCGACGCACGGCAGGTGTGGGAGGGGGCCGGCGACCACTGGGTGGCGGGCGGGGCACTCGCGATCTCGGCGCTGGCGGGGGCGAAACTGCTCATCGCCGCGGATGCGGGCCCTTACCTGTGGGACGACGACGACCGCGCCGTGCTGCGCACCACGACGGTCGCACTGCTCGTGCTGGATCTGGCCTGCTACCTCGCGCTGCTGGCCGCCGAGGCGGCGCGGCCCCGGCGCGGCTACCACATGCTGCGATGGGCGACGGTGTTCCCGATGGGGATGACGGCGACGGCGACGCTGTCCGTCGCGACCGCCGTCGGCGTCCCGTGGCTCGGATGGCCGGGACGGGTGCTGCTGGGGGTGGCGGTGGCGGTGTGGCTCACGGTCGCCGCCGGTGCGGTGCTCGCGGCCCGCGCCGGTGGCAGGGACGGCTGACGGTCAGGTCCACAGCACGGCGATGAAGATGTTCGCCATGGTCAGCAGGCCGACCAGCCCGAACGTGCCCTTGTCGATCTTCTCCTCGTCGCGCTTCACGTAGACCAGCCCGAGGATCACGATCAGCAGCGCCAGCTTGACGCCGATCTTGATGGTGTTGACGTGGTGGTCGTCGGCCTGGTTGAGACCGACCAGGGCCACACCGGTGACCAGCATGGTCAGCGCGCCGTGCAGCATCCCGGGCACGAAGCGGGCCGTGCCCTGGCCCATCGCCTTCATCTGGGTGAGGAAGCCGCCGAGCAGCGCGGCGATACCGATGATGTGCAGGCCGACGAAGAGATGGATGAGTACGTCCATGGGGCCGGAGCCTAGCCAGCGGTGTGCGGGCCCTCTGTCACCGGGCCCGCCCCAAGCAGTCGATGATCTTGCGCAGGGGACCCGCATATATGCGCCCCATAGCACTCCGCACCTCCCGTCCGCCCTGGTTTCCACACATCGGTCACTACGCTGCGTGAAGGCAACGACTCCAGACCGGCGGCATGGTCACATACGGTCACTTCCCGGTCTGTCCGGACCAGTTCCGTACACCGCGTTACCTGGTTGTCACCGTCCGTCCTAGCCTCCTCCTCCAGGTGACCGGCTCCCCACCGCCGCCCGGGCCAGGGACGGCCGTCGGCCACCACCACCGAGAGGTCCGGCGGTGGCCCGCTCCCCCTGTGCGGGCCGCCGCCGGACGCGACGTACGGGCCACTCGGTCGGGCCGCCCGGCCCGGCCTTCGGCCGTACGCGTCGTACGGAAGGACGTGACGGCCCAGGTGGCAGCACACCGCAAGCCCCGGCAACGCTCGCTCGGTGGCCCTACGGCCCGGACGGCCGCCACGCTCGCCCTGGCGGGCGCGGCCACCGCGACGGGGTTCGACGGGACGGGCCACGCCGAGACACAGCTGACGCCGGCCCAGGTCAGGGCCAAGGTGGACGAGCTGTACCAGGAGGCCGAGACCGCGACCGAGAAGTACAACGGCGCGAAGGACGAGGCGGACACGGCGCAGCAGCGGCTGAACGCGCTGCGGGACGAGACCGCCCGCAAGCAGGAGAAGCTCAACTCCACCCGGGAGACGCTCGGTTCGTTCGCCGCGGCGCAGTACCGCGACGGCGGGTTCGCCCCGGCCTGGCAGCTGGCCCTGTCCGGCGACCCCGACCGGTACCTGGACAACGCCGCGCTCGCGGAGCGGGCCGGCGACCGGCAGGCCTCCACCGTGTCCCGGGTGCGCGAACAGCTGCGGGAGATCGAACGGTTGCGCGGCGCCGCGCGCGTCGAGCTGACGTCGCTGCGCGCCCGGCAGGCGCAGCTGGGACGACAGAAGGAGGCCGTCACCGGCAAGCTGGCCGAGGCCCGTCGGCTGCTGGCGCGGCTCACCCCGCAGCAGCACGGCACGGTCACCGGTGACGGCGTCGCGCCGGAACGTGCCTCCCGCTCGGCCTCGGACACCCGTGAGGATCTGCGGCAGGCCGGGTCGGCCGCCGCCCCGAACGCGCGCGCCGCCGCGGCCGTCTCCTACGCCTACGCCAAGCTCGGCAGCCCCTATGTGTGGGGCGCGGCCGGCCCGAACGCCTTCGACTGCTCGGGGCTGGCCCAGGCCGCCTACCGCGCCGCCGGCATCACCCTGCCCCGCACCACCTACACCCAGATCAACGCGGGCCGGCGCGTCTCCCGCTCCGAACTCCAGCCCGGAGACCTGGTGTTCTTCTACTCCGGGATCAGCCACGTCGGCATCTACGTGGGCAACGGGCAGATGATCCACGCTCCGAACCCCTCGGCCCCGGTGCGGCTGGCCCCGGTCGACCTGATGCCGTTCGCGGGGGCCACCCGGGTCGTGTAGGGGCGCCGCGGCAGGGGTCAGACCAGCCGGCGGGCCGTCGCCCAGCGGGTCAGTTCGTGGCGGTTGGAGAGCTGGAGCTTGCGCAGCACCGCCGAGACGTGGGACTCGACCGTCTTCACCGAGATGAACAGCTGCTTGGCGATCTCCTTGTAGGCGTAGCCACGGGCGATCAGCCGCAGCACCTCGCGCTCGCGCTGGGTGAGCCGGTCCAGGTCCTCGTCCACGGGCGGGGCGTCGGTGGAGGCGAAGGCGTCGAGGACGAACCCCGCCAGCCGCGGGGAGAAGACGGCGTCGCCCTCCTGGACGCGGAAGATGGAGTCGACCAGGTCGGTGCCGGTGATGGTCTTGGTGACATAGCCGCGGGCGCCGCCGCGGATCACTCCGATCACATCCTCCGCCGCATCGGACACGGACAGGGCGAGGAAACGGACGGGCCGCTCGGCGTCCGCCGTCAACGCCGCGCACCGGCGCAGCACTTCGACACCGCCGCCGCCCGGCAGGTGCACGTCGAGAAGGACCACCTCGGGCCGGGTCGCGGTGATGACGGTGACCGCCTGGTCGACGTCCGCGGCCTCGCCGACCACCTCCACGCCGGTCTCGGCGGTCTGCCCGATCTCGGCCTGGACGCCGGTGCGGAACATACGGTGGTCGTCCACGAGCACCACCCGCACGTGCCGTCCGCCCGCGCCGCCGCCGGCCCCGGACCCGGCCGCCTCGGGGACTCCCGCCGTGCCGTTCGCCTCGGTCGCGTCGCTCATGACGTCTTCTCCGCCCTCTCCATCTCCAGCTCGATCTCCGTGCCGCCGCCCGGCACCGACCGCAGCCGGGCCGTGCCGCCGTGGCGCTCCATGCGGCCGATGATCGATTCTCTAACGCCCATGCGGTCGGCGGGTATCGAGTCGAGGTCGAAGCCCGGTCCGCGGTCGCGCACGGACACGAAGACCGTCTTACCCTCGACCTCGGCATAGACCTGTACGGCACCGCCCTCGCCACCGTACTTGGCGGCGTTCACCATCGCCTCGCGCGCGGCCTGCATCTGTGCGCCGGTCCTCTCGTCCAGCGGGCAGTCGCCGACGATGACGACCTCTATGGGCACCCCGTGCTTGTCCTCCACCTCGGCGGCGTTGCGCCGCACCGCCTCGGCGACCGTGTCCGGCTCGTCGGCCTCGTCCTTGCCGGTGCCCTCCGGCTTGTACAGCCAGGTACGCAGGTCGCGTTCCTGGGCGCGGGCGAGGCGGCGCACCTCGTTCGCGTTGTCGGCGTTGCGCTGGATCAGGGTGAGGGTGTGCAGCACGGAGTCGTGGACGTGGGCGGCGACCTCCGCGCGCTCCTGGGCCCGGATGCGCATCAGGCGCTCCTCCGACAGGTCCTGCGTCATCCGGACCAGATAGGGGCCGGCGAGGAGCGTGATGCCGACGAGGACGGCGAGGGCCGCCTGCAGGACCGCGCCGAGGTGGGCGGCCGAGCCCTGCAGCACGAAGATGGCGGAGACACCGGCCGTGACGAGCAGGACGCCGCCGGCCGCGCGCAGCAGGGTGAGGGTGCGGCGCCGGCGGCCGACCTCCACCCAGCGGGCCCGGCGGGCGTTGTCCGCCTGACGCCAGACGAGGGCGACACCGGCCGCGACGAGGACGGCGGGCACCAGATACATCTTGGCGCCGCTGCCCAGATTGACGCTGCTGACGAAGACCACGGACACGATGACCATGAGCAGCAGCGCGACGATCTGGCCCTTGTCCGGCTTGCGGGCCACGAGTCTGCGGCGGCCGTCCGGCGCGCTCTCGCCGCCGGCGAGCGACTGCCTCTGCTCGACGACTCCGCCGACGCCGAGCGGGACCCAGAACCAGAAGGCCGCGTACAGCAGCGCTCCGAATCCGTGGGCCATGAACAGGCCGACGAAGGCGAGCCGCACCCAGATGACGGGCAGCCCGAGATGCCCGGCGAGGCCCCGCGCCACTCCGCCGAGCCAGCGTCCGTCGCTGCTGCGGTAGAGCTTGCGCGGCGGCCGCGGGTCGTCGACTGGCAGGGGTGCGGCTTCCGGCATGCCAACGATGGTCACATGGCCGGCGGGGCTGGGCATCAGGGTCGGCCCCCGAGACGCCCCTGATCTTCGGCCGGGGCCGGGTCGGGGAGCACCGGCCGGCGGCGTCGCCGCGCTGGTCGAACGGTTCCCCGCCCCGTCTCAGGGCCGATTTCAGGGTTCGGCCAGGGTCGTCCCGACTGCCGCGGCGGTGGACGGGCCGTCACCATGGACACATGACGGATCACGAGCACGCCGCGACGGGTCCGGGACCCGGCCCCGGCCCGCGCCCGGTCCCGGGCACCGGGCCGACGGATGCCGCGCCCGCCGCGACTCAGAAGACGGGAGCGGCCACCGCCGGCACCGGCACGCACGTCGACGCACAGCAGCAGGACCGGGAGCGGTCCGCCGCCGCGGCCCCCGAGCGGTTCCGGCGCGACCGCCGGCACAAGATGATCGCGGGCGTGTGCGCGGGCCTCGGCCGGCAGACGGACATGGACCCGGTGATCTTCCGGATCACGCTGGCCGTGCTGTCGGCGACCGGCGGCATCGGCCTGATCTTCTACGGCTTCGCCTGGCTCCTCGTGCCGTACGAGGACGAGGAGGAGAACGAGGTCCGCAAGCTGCTGACGGGCCGGATCGACGGCCAGGCGCTCGCCGCCGTGCTGTTCGCCCTGGTCGGCTGCGGGATCTTCCTGACCATGCTGAGAAACGGCGGCGTGCTGACCTTCGCCGTCGTGCTCTCCCTGCTCCTGGCGGGCGCCGGGTACTGGTCTCGGCGCCGCGGTGCTCCCGACACCGACCCGCTCGCCGCGCAGGCCGCGGCCGACGCCCCGCCGGAGGCCCAGGCCCCCCCGGTCGTCACCACCTATCCGTCCTGGTGGCGGGATCCGATCGTCAAGGACGGCACGCATGTCGGCGGCACCGGCTATCTGTGGGGTCCCGGCGACGCCCGCGACCCGGACGTCACCTCGGTGATCGACGTGGGCATCGCCACCCCCTGGACGCACCCCGGCTCCCCGCAGCCGCGGCCCGCCGCGCCTCCGAGACCACGCGGTCCGCGCTGGATCGGCGGCTGGGTGTTCCTGCTGGCCCTGGTGGCGGGCGGCCTGGGCACCGGACTGACGTGGGACACGCATCCGCTGGGCGCCAGTCTGCAGGCCGGTCTGGCGTGCGCGCTGGGCGTCTTCGGCCTGGGTGTCGCGGTCAGTTCGTTCCTGGGCCGCACGGGAGCCGGGACGGTCTTCCTGGCGATCGTCACCGCGGCCCTGCTGGCCGGGGCGGCGGCCCTGCCCAAGGACATCACCACCCACTGGAGGGACGCCTCCTGGAGACCTGCCGCGTCGGCGCAGGTGCGGCCGGCCTACGACCTCGGCAGCGGGCGCGGCACCCTGGACCTGAGCCGGGTGCACCCAGGCACGGGGCGGACGGTCACGACCGGCGCCCATGTGGGTGCGGGGCAGCTGAAGGTGATCGTGCCGGCGGACGCGACCGTGCGGATGAAGATCGACGTGGGCGTGGGCGACATCCGGTTGCCCGGGGACAGCAGAAAGGACGTGGACGTGCAGCCCGACCGGCACAAGGTCGTGACGCTGGCTCCGGCCAAGGGCGCCAAGGACGCCGGCACGCTGGATCTGACGCTCGGGGTCGGTCTGGGACAGGTGGAGGTCAGTCGTGCTGCGTCATGAGTTCCAGCCCGGGAAGCTGGTCGCCGGACTGTTCCTCGCCGCCACGGGCGTGGTGTTCGCGGGGGACGCGGAAGGACTGTGGCAGACGCCGTGGTTCGCGGCCGTCCCGCTGGTCGTGGGCGGTCTCTGTCTGGCCGGGGTCGCGGCGGCCGTGGGGCGGGCCGTCCGCAGACGGGGCGGCGCCGAGAGCGGCTGAGCGCTCCGCCGGAAGGCCGCGATGTTCCCGATGTGCCGCCGTGCGGCCGCCGGCTCGGCTCGTCGGCTCGTCGGCTCGTCGGCTCGTCGGCTCGTCGGCTCGTCGGCTCGTCGGCTCGTCGGCTCGTCGGCTCGTCGGAGACCGTACAACCGCCGTCCGGTCGCCCGGCCCGTTTCAGGGCCCGCCGATCCGCCCAGCGCCCGCCCAGCCATCCGGCCCGGCCCAGTGCCTGCCCGGCCAGGGCCCGTCCGGTCGCCCAGTGCCCGCCCAGGCGGCCGGTCGGCTAGTGGTAGCCGCCCAGCGGCGGTCGGCGGCGGGCCCGCCAGGCCGCGTCGAGGGAGAGATAGGGGGCGCCGGCGAGGATCAGGGGGAGCCAGGCCATCAGATAGGCGAGGTCGTTGCCGTAGTAGTAGGGGCTCGTCGCCCAGCTCACCGTGAGCCACAGGCTGAGCGAGATCAGCGCGCCGCCGAGCGCGGCCAGCCGGCCGAACAGCCCGATCAGGGTGCCGATGCCGACGGCCAGCTCACCGAGGGCGATGCCGTAGCCGAAGCCGACCGGAGCCTTCAGGGCCAGGTCGACCAGGGCCGGGACGGCGGCGGAGTCGCGGGCGGCGCGCATGGTCTCGCCGACGGACCCGGCACCGCCGGACTTCATGAAGGCGCTGTCGGTGAGTTTGTCCAGGCCGGCGTAGATGAACGTGACGCCGAGGAAGACGCGCAGGGGAAGGAGCGCGTAGTGGTTGGCGGTCTCCCGCCAGCCGCGGGGGCCGTTCAGCCTGGTGGTGTGCGTGTCCGTCCGGATGCCGTGGGTCATCGTCGCCAGCCGCCTCTCGCCTGCCGTGCCGCTCCCTCATCTGACCATACGTATGACAAGGGGAGGCGGTTCAACCCCGTCCCAGGTGTTTTTCCGGATTTCGGCGCCTCGGCGCCGCCCGGTCGTGCGTGCCGTTCACTCGGTCACCTGGACGATGCACCGGTTGGTCGCGACCCCGGCCGCGGTGACCACCTGCACCTCCACCGCCCCGGGTTCCACGTCGGCCGGTACGGGCACGGTCAGGAGGTTGTCCGTGGGGTTGCGGAAGCCGCCGGTGACCGGGACCAGCGGGACGTGGACGTCGACCGCGCCGATGCGGACGACCATCCGGGAGAGCCGCTCGGCGGTCTGCGCACCTGGCGGGACGAAGCCGGCTCCGCGGATCTCGACGTCGTCGCCGGTGCGGATCGGGCCGTCCAGGTCGCCGGGTTCACGGGCGCGGACCACGGACAGGACGACCGGGCGGCCGCCCTCGGCGTACTTGCCGGCCAGGTAGGTCGCGGCCGAGACCAGCACCACCAGGCCCAGCCCCCAGGGCAGGTCGGGCAGCTGGTCGGTGCGGCGGGCGAGCCGTACGGCGGCGAACAGCACGGCGACGGCGCTGACGGCGACGTACTGGATGTCGGCGAAGGCGCCCCGGCCGGAGTCGTCGGTGAGCAGATCGGCGGCGCGCGGCCGGTGCGCCGGTACCTTCTGCAGCCGTTGCGTGAGGATGCGCAGGCCCACCACCCGGCGGACCAGGACGGCGATGCCGCACACCACGGCGAGGACGGTCACCACGCCGGCGCCGCGCGCGAGGTCGAGGCCCGAGATCAGCGCGTCGCGTTCGGCGTGGTCGGAGGCGGCGGCCAGCCGGGCGGCCAGCAGCAGGACGGCGTAGCCGACGAACAGCACCCAGCCGGCGGCCACGGTGCGGGAGGTGGACATCCGGTTGTCCTCGCCGATCACCGGGGCCAGCGCTCCGCCGCGCGCCCGGTGCAGCCAGGAGGCGGCGCTGAGCGTGGTGGCGACCACGAGCGCGGCGGCCAGGGCCGCGGTGCGGGGGCCGGTCCAGCCCGTGCCGACCGCGGTGAGCGCCTCGCCGAGCAGCAGCGCGAGGACCGCGCCCCACACCGTGCACACCGTCCGCAGCCACAGCCGTGCGAGCCGGGCCTCGCCCTCGGCGCGCCCGCGTTCGGCGACGGCCTCCGCCCGTTGGGTCAGTTCCTCGGAGACCCACCGGCGCGACGCCGAGGCGGAGTGCGCCACGCCCACCGGCAGGCCCTGCCCGGCCGCGTACCCGTCACGCAGGCGCAGGAACGCGGCGACGGCCCTCCGGTGCCCCTCGCGGGCGCCGTGCGGGCAGTCCCCGCAGGTGCAGCCGCCCCCGTGGATCCCTTCGGCACCCGTGCCCTGCCCCGCCTCCTGCACCGCCACGCCCGGCGCCCGCCTTCCCCACGACCTTCCGGCACGGCCGGCGGCGCCCCGTTGGAGGCCCCGCCGCCGTGCAACTCCCCTGCATCGACAGCGAATTGTTCCCTATGCCGGGCCGTCAGGAGCCCTCGGAGCGGGTCACGGCGGGTGAAGTACGAGCCGTCGTGTTGACCCGGCTGCGAGAATTTCCGCATGGCCGAGATCATCCAGCGGGACGGGACCTGGGCCTTCGACGGCAGCACGATCCGGATCACCCCCGGGCTGCACCGCCGCGTACCGCTGTTCCGGCAGACGTACGGGGAGGTCTGCGTGCCCCTGGAGGCGGTCTCGGACGTCGTCTGGGAACCCGAGCGGGGGGGTGGCCGGCTGCGGATGCGGCTGCGCGAGGGCGCCGACCCACTGCTCCAGGCGACGGGAGGGCGGCTGCCGGACCCGGCCGACCCCTACCGGCTGACGGTGGACGCGAACCGCGGCGGGGTCGCGGAGTACGTCGCCGAGGAGATCCGGCAGGCCCTGCTCCTGGACCGGGTCCCCAAGGAGCCCACGCACGCCTATCTGCTGCCGGGCCCGCCGGTGCCGGTGTCCGTGCGGTCCTCCGACGGCACGGTCTCCTTCGACGGCACGCAGGTGCGCATCGACTGGGCCGACACCTCCGACCGGATCAAGCGCGCGACCGGCCCGCGGATCATCGCGCTCGGCGACCTGGTGCAGGTGGAGTGGCTGCCCAACCGCGGGTACGAGGACGGCTTCCTGCGGTTCGTGACGCCGGAGACGGTGTTCTCCAAGCTGCCGCCCGAGCGGGACCCCTACACCCTGGACCTGTGGGGCAGTGTGCGGCGCGATCTGCTGACGGCGCTGGTCGCGACGGCCGTCACCGCCCGGCTGCCGCATCCGTCCCTGCGCACGGGCACCGGCTTCGACGGCCGGGACGGGCGGCGGACGGCCGTGCCGGGGCAGGCCGACCACCATGACGTCCTGCTGCGCCGGCTACGGGAGTTGGGCGAGCTGCACCGGGACGGGGTCCTCACGGACACGGAGTTCGCGACGACCAAGGCCGCCGTGCTCAGAGGCTTCGGCTGAGGGGACGCGCCGGCCGACCAGGCGCACCCGGTCGCCGCCCCGGCTTCCGGTCAGGAGTGGGGCCCGGTCAGCTGAGCAGGTCCGGTTCGGTGCGGCTGATGTCCTGCCACAGCGGCTGGTAGTTGATCCAGGCCACCAGGTCGCCGCCGAGCTGTTCCCGGGTGGCGACGGCCAGTTTGTGGTCGATGAGGACCGGACGGCCGGCCGCCTTCGCCATCAGCTGCACCTGGCAGGACCGCTCCATGGACATGAACCACCAGGCCGCCGCGTCCACCGAGTCGCCCACGGTGAGCATCCCGTGGTTGCGCAGCACGAGCGCCTTGCGGGAGCCGAGGGCGCCGGCGATGCGGCGGCCTTCCTCGATGTCGACGGTGACGCCGGTGTAGGCGTCGTAGAGCGCGACGTCCTCGTAGAAGGCGCAGCTCTCCTGGGTGATGGGGTCGATCAGCTCGCCCAGCGCGGCGACGGCGCGGCCGTGCACGGAGTGGCAGTGGGCGACGGCGACGACGTCCGGGCGGGCGGCGTGCACCTGGGCGTGCACGGTGAACGCGGCCTGGTTGACGTGGTAGCGGCCCTCGACGACCTGCCCCTCCTGGTTGGCGAGGACGAGATCGCTGACGGTGACGTGCTTGAACGGCATGCCGAACGGGTTGACCCAGAAGCAGTCGCTGAACTCCGGGTCGCGGGCGGTGATGTGCCCGGAGACCCCGTCCTCGAACCCGGCCCGGCCGAAGATCCGCAGGGCTCCGGCGAGCCGCTCCTTGCGGTGCTGGCGTTCGGCCTCCACCGACTCGTGCATCGGCGGCATGGCGAACCGCAGCTGGTCGGTGGGCAGCGGCAGGGGCGGGGTGGGCCCGTGCATAGGTCCTCCAGCGGGCGAATTGCTGTACGCGCCGGAAGTTACCGCCGGTCAGCCCAAAAGGGCAGAGCTGTTTTGTAAAGATGGCGTACGCGGTGAATACCCGACAGAGGTTGTCCGGTTTTCCGGTGAGACTGGCGGGTATGAACTGGGCAGCCTTCACATCCGCCGCACCCGAACTGGCGACGATCGCCGAGGCACGCTTCGGCGCGTACCGGCACCACGTCCTCGCGACCCTGCGCAAGGACGGCTCCCCGCGCACCTCCGGCCTGGAGGTCCGCTTCCTGGGCTCAGAGCTGTGGCTCGGGATGATGCCGGGCTCGGTGAAGGCGCTCGACCTGCTCCGCGACCCCCGCTTCGCGCTCCAGACCCACCCCGGTGCCGACGACATGAGCGACGGCGGGGACGTCCGGGTCGGCGGGCGGGCGTTCGAGGTCGTGGACGCGGCCGTGAAGGGGACGTACGCGAAAGAGGTGGAACCGCCGCAGCCGTTCCACCTCTTCCGTACCGAGCTGACCGAGGTCGTACGGACCTACGTCGAGGACGAGAAGTACCTCGTCACGCAGGTCTGGAAGCCCGGTGAGCCCCTGCGCACGCTCAAGCGCGCCTAGGGCCCCTGGGGACTACTCCCACTCGATGGTGCCCGGGGGCTTCGAGGTCACGTCGAGGACGACGCGGTTGACGTCCCGGACCTCGTTGGTGATCCGGGTCGAGATGCGGGCGAGGACGTCGTACGGCAGGCGCGACCAGTCGGCCGTCATGGCGTCCTCGGAGGACACCGGGCGCAGCACGATCGGGTGGCCGTAGGTGCGGCCGTCGCCCTGGACACCGACGCTGCGGACGTCCGCGAGCAGGACCACCGGGCACTGCCAGATGTCGCGGTCCAGCCCGGCGGCGGTCAGCTCCTCGCGGGCGATCGCGTCGGCGTCCCGGAGCAGGTCCAGGCGCTCCTTGGTGACCTCGCCGACGATGCGGATGCCGAGGCCGGGGCCCGGGAACGGCTGGCGCTGGACGATCTCCTCCGGCAGGCCCAGCTCCTGGCCGACCATGCGGACCTCGTCCTTGAACAGCTTGCGCAGCGGCTCGATGAGCTTGAACTCGAGGTCCTCGGGCAGGCCGCCGACGTTGTGGTGCGACTTGATGTTGGCGGTGCCGGTGCCGCCGCCGGACTCGACCACGTCCGGGTACAGGGTGCCCTGGACCAGGAACTCCACGGCCGGGCCCTCGTCGGCGATGATGTCCGCCTGCGCCTGCTCGAAGACGCGGATGAACTCCCGGCCGATGATCTTGCGCTTCTCCTCGGGGTCGGAGACGCCCTTGAGCGCGGTCAGGAAGCGCTCCTCGGCGTCCACGACGACCAGCTTGACGCCGGTCGCGGCCACGAAGTCCTTCTCGACCTGCTCGGTCTCACCCTTGCGCATCAGGCCGTGGTCGACGTACACACACGTCAGCTGGTCACCGATGGCGCGCGCGACGAGGGCGGCGGCGACGGCGGAGTCCACGCCGCCGGACAGACCGCAGATCGCACGCTTGTCGCCGACCTGCTCGCGGATCGCGGCGACCTGCTCCTCGATCACGTTGCCGGTCGTCCAGTCCGGCTTCAGACCCGCGCCGCGGTACAGGAAGTGCTCCAGCACCTGCTGGCCGTGCGTGGAGTGCATGACCTCGGGGTGGTACTGGACGCCGTAGAGCTTCTTCTCGTCGTTCTCGAACGCGGCGACCGGCACGACGTCCGTGGACGCGGTGACCGCGAAGCCCTCGGGGGCGGCGGAGCAGGCGTCGCCGTGCGACATCCACACGTGCTGCTCGTCCGGGGTGCCCTCGAACAGGGTGGAGGAGTTCTTCGAGACGTGCAGGTCGGTACGGCCGTACTCGCGGGCTCCGGTGTTGTCGACGGTGCCGCCGAGGGCCTGCGCCATCAGCTGGAAGCCGTAGCACATGCCGAAGACGGGGACGCCGGCCTCGAAGAGCCCGCGGTCGAGGGTCGGGGCACCCGTCTCGTACACCGAGGAGGGGCCGCCGGAGAGGATGATCGCCGCGGGGTTCTTGGCGAGCATCTCCTCGACCGGCATGGTGCTCGGCACGATCTCGCTGTAGACCCGCGCCTCGCGGACGCGACGGGCGATGAGCTGGGCGTACTGCGCGCCGAAGTCGACGACCAGGACGGTGTCGGTGGTGGCGGCAGTGGAAGTCGCTGATGACACGGGGTGCCTTCTGGTGGTCGGGCGGGGTCTGTGCTACCGAGTCTAACGGTGTGGACGTGAAGGCCTCCCCTGGACTTCGCCGTGGCATACTGATCCCATGCTTCAGCACACGACCTTCGTCTTTACCTATGGCACCCGGCCCGCCGGCTGCCATGGTCGTGCTGCTTGAGCCAAACGCCAAGCACTTCCCAGGCGCCCCGGGCCGACAAGGCCCGGGGCGCCTGTCGTTTTCCGGGTCCTGTCGTCCGGGGGCGTCCACCCTTCCCGACCGAGGAGCCCCGACATGACCACCACGACCCCGGAAGCGACCGGCACCCCGGAAGCGACCATCGCCGACGCCCGGGAGCGCATCGACGCGCTCGACGACCGGATCATCGGCCTCATCCAGGAGCGGATGGCCGTCTCCGCCGTCGTCCAGCAGACCCGCATCGCCTCCGGCGGACGCCGGGTGCACCTGTCCCGCGAGATGGAGATCCTCGGCCGCTACCGCGATGCCCTCGGCAAGCCCGGCACCGGCCTCGCCATGACCCTGCTCGAGCTGTGCCGTGGTCGCATCTGAGTTCGGTCCCGTTCTCACCCGTACGGCGCGTGACCGGTCCCCGCACCGCTTCGTTGAGCGGGGTGTCCGTGCCAGCCAGGGGCGGGCCCGACAGAACCACGCGTGGCTCGCTGGAGCGATGAGGCGTACGGGTCGTGCCGTGCGCCGTGGGACCTCGCTCCAGGGAAGTGACCGGACGGCAGGGGACAGCAGCCCGGTCACCCAAGAGAACGGTCGGCTCCGGGGACGCCCGGGGCCGACCGGCGGAAGAACCGCACTCCCACACCAGGACCAGCGGCGCAACCCCCCGGCGCCGCACCCAGGCACCGGCGCTGCCCTGACGTCGGTGCTGACCGAAGAAGGGCCCCGCGGTCTCTCCGTCCCGCGGGGCTCTTCGTCATGCGGGGCTCTTCGTCATGTAGGTGACCCACGCCACACGAATATTCCGGGCGCAGGAGCAACCCTTCACGGCTTTCGCAGATCAAACCTGCCGAGTCGAAAAAGAGGGACCTGCTTTCGGAGGGGGATGCAGGTCCCTCTTTTTCGACTCGGGCCCGTGCCCGCTCGGCAGGGCTACTGCTTCGGCGGCACCGCCGGCATCCCCAGGAACGGCAGTCGCAGCGCGCCGAACGCCTCCGCCGGGACCGCCGGGGCCTGCGGCTCCACCGGCTTCAGCCGCTCGTACGCCGCTCCCGGCGCCGGCCGCGGGTCCTCCTCGCCCTTGTTCGGCCAGAAGGACATGGCCCGCTCGGCCTGCGCGGTGATCGTCAGCGACGGGTTCACCCCCAGGTTCGCCGAGACGGCGGCGCCGTCCACGACCGAGATGCCGGGGTGGCCGTAGAGGCGGTGGTACGGGTCGATCACGCCGGTCCGGGGGGAGTCGCCGATGGGGCAGCCGCCGAGGAAGTGCGCGGTGAGCGGGGTGCCCATCAGCTCGCCGACGTTGCTGCCCGCGAAGCCGTTGATCTCGGCGGCGAGCACGGAGGCGGCCTGGGTGGCGGCCTTGATCTGCTTGGGGTTCGGCGAGCCGTGCCCCTGCCGCGCGGTGAGCAGGCCCCTGCCGACGCCGCCGGGCTTCAGATACGTCGTCAGGGAGTTGTCCAGCGACTGCATGACCAGGCCGATGATGGTCCGCTCGGACCAGCGCCGGTTGGACAGGGAGCGCAGGACCAGCAGCGGGTGCCGGGCCGCGTTCGCCAGCCAGGCCAGCGCCCGGGAGGAACCCTCGGCGTACGGCACCTGGAGGATCGACAGGCCGCCCATGGAGTTGGATCCCTTGCCGTAGCGGACCGGCTCGATGTGGGTGTTCTCGTCCGGGTGGATCGAGGAGGTGATCGCGACGCCCCGGGTGAAGTCGGCCCTCGGCTCGCCGGTCGCCCTGCGGTAGCGGCGGTTGTCGGTCTGCGCGCCCACCAGCGCCTCGGAGTTGGTCCGGGTCAGCTCGCCGAGCCGCTTCGACAGGTACGGCAGCTGGCCGCCCGCCTTCATGCGGTGCAGCAGGGTCTGGGTGCCGTACGTGCCCGCCGCGAGCACGACCCGGCGCGCGGTGAGGATCCGGCCCCTGCCCTTCTTCTTCTGGTCCGTGGGCAGGGTGGCCACGGCGTATCCGCCCCGCGAGTCGTCGGTCACGGACACGACCGTCGTCATCGGGTGCACCACCGCGCCCGCCTTCTCGGCGAGGTGGAGGTAGTTCTCGTTGAGGGTGTTCTTCGCGCCGTGCCGGCAGCCGGTCATGCACTCGCCGCACTCGGTGCAGGCCTTGCGGGAGGGGCCCGCGCCGCCGAAGTACGGGTCGTCCACCTGCTCGCCGGCCCTGGCCTTCGCCGTGCCGTCGGCGTCCTTGCCGTCACCGAAGAACACGCCGACCGGTGCGAGGTGGAAGGTGTCGCCGACGCCCATCCGCTGGGCCGCCGCCTTGAGATGCACGTCGGAGGGGGTCATCGTCGGGTTGAGCCGTACACCGAGCATGCGCTGGGCCTGGTCGTAGTACGGCTTCAACTCCTCCTGCCAGTCAGTGATGTCCCGCCACTGGGGATCGTCGAAGAAGGGTTTCGGCGGGACGTAGAGGGTGTTGGCGTAGTTCAGCGAGCCGCCGCCCACGCCCGCGCCGGCCAGCACCATCACGTTGCCCAGCAGATGGATGCGCTGGATGCCGAACATGCCGAGCTTCGGCGCCCAGAGGTAGTTCTTCAGGTCCCAGGAGTTCTTCGGCAGGGACTCGCGGGTGAAACGGCGGCCGGCTTCGAGCACACCGACCCGGTATCCCTTCTCGGTCAGGCGGAGGGCGGACACCGAACCGCCGAACCCCGATCCGACCACGATGACGTCGTAGTCGTACCCGTCCTCGTCCCGGGTCTGGACAGACTTCTCCTGCGACACGTGCTCTCCTCGTCGAGAACGGGTGTTTCTAGCGGAACCGGAATGCCTTCATGAGCCGCAGACTCGTGCTCATGAACCGGGCGTAGCCCTCGTCGTCCATGCCCAGCGAGGGCGCCATCGGCAGCAGCCGCTGCTGGGCGACCGTCTGGGCCTCCGTGTACTTGAGGATGCCCTCGGAGCCGTGCCGGCGGCCGAGGCCGGAGTCCTTCATGCCGCCCATCGGGGACTGGACGCTGCCGTAGGCGGGGGCGTAGCCCTCGTTGACGTTGACCGTGCCGGTGCGCAGGCGGCCGGCGACGTCACGGCCGCGCACGGCGCTCTTCGTCCAGACGGAGGAGTTCAGGCCGTACGGCGTGGCGTTGGCGCGCTCGACGGCCTCGTCGTCCGTCGTGAAGCGGTAGACCGAGACGACCGGGCCGAAGGTCTCCTCCTCGCACACGGCCATGGAGTCCTCGACGCCGTCGAGGATGGTCGGCTCGAAGAAGTAGGGGCCGATGTCGGGACGAGCCTTGCCGCCCGCGACGACCTTCGCGCCCTTGGCGACGGCCTCCTCGACATGCCGTTCGACGGTCTTGAGCTGCCGCTCCCCCACCAGCGAGCCCATGTCGGCGCCGTAGGCGAGGGAGTTGCCGAGCCGCATCGCCCTCGTGCGGGCGGCGAAGCGCTCCAGGAAGGCGTCGGCGACCGACTCGTGGACGTACAGCCGCTCGATGGAGATGCAGAGCTGTCCGGCGGAGGAGAAGCAGGCGCGTACGGCGCCGGCGGCGGCCTTTTCGAGGTCGGCGTCGTCCAGGACCAGCATGGCGTTCTTGCCGCCGAGTTCGAGCGAGACGCCGACCAGGCGGGCGGCGGCGCCCTGGGCGACCTCGCGGCCGGTGCGGGTGGAGCCGGTGAAGGAGACGTAGTCGGCGTGCTTGACGACCTCGGGGCCGACGACCGGGCCCTCGCCGAGCACGACCTGGAAGACGCCCTCGGGCAGGCCGGCCTCGATGAGCAGGTCACGGGCCCACAGGGCGGTGAGGCAGGTCTCGGTGTCCGGCTTCATCACGACCGCGTTGCCGGCGACGAACGCGGGCAGCGCGTCGCCGACGGACAGCTCCAGGGGGTAGTTCCAGGGGGCGATCTGGCCCACGACGCCGCGTGGGTGGCGGAGTTCGGTGACCTTGGTGAGCGTGGGGACGGCGCCGGTGTGCCGCTTGGGCCGCAGATAGGCGGGGGCCTTGCGGCCGTAGTGGCGGGCCGCGACCGCGACGGCCTGCACCTCCTCGTGCGCGTGCAGGCGGGCCTTGCCGGTCTCCAGCTGGATGAGGTCGAGCACCTCGGCCTGCCGCTGCAGCACCAGGTCGTGGAAGCGGAGCAGGACGGCGGCCCGCTGCCGCACCGGGGTCCGCTCCCACACGGCCTGCGCGGCACGGGCGGCCTCGAAGGCCTTCTGTACGTCCTCGGAGGTGGACTCGGGCAGGTCGGCCAGCTTGTCGCCGGTGAACGGGGTGTGGTTGGCGGTGCGGCCGGAGCCGGTGACGCCCTTGGTGAGCTGGGCCACCAGTTCCGGGGTGACCACGTCGGCGGCGGTGCGGACGCCCTCGGGGGCGGCCGCGAGGGGGTTGGTGCCGGTGCTGTCCGGGGCCTGCGTGTCCGTCATGACGCGCAGGGTATGCCGGGGCGGAGTCTTTGTGTACCCGTCGGTAACGCGGATTCACCGAGTGCTCACATACCGCCAGTGATCACTGGCAGAGAATGTGCTGATCAGGGCGTTGACACGGTCGCGAGCGGAACGATCATTCGAGTCCGGCTTTTTTCGCCAGGAGCAGCCCGAGCGCGGTGCGCGGGGCCCGCCGCCGGGGTTCCGCAGGCGGCGGCGAGGCGGGCGCGGACGACGGCTCCGGCGTGGTGTCCGGTACCGGCGTGAGCCCGAGGTACGCGCGCAGTGCCGCCGCGACGTCCTCGGCGGCCGGGCGCTCCTCGGGCCGCTCGGCGCGCAGCCGGTCCAGCAGCGGACCCAGCGGGCCGGGGTCCGCGTCCCCCAGCGCGGCGCGGAGCAGGGCGCCCAGCGACCACAGGTCGCAGGCCGGGCCGGCGCCGGGGCCCGCGGTCCGCTCGGGCGCGACGAACCCGGCGGGCGCCTGGGCCGGATGCCCGTCGCCGGTGCCGAAGTCGGTGACGACCACCCGCCCGGTCCCGGACTCCAGCAGGACGTTGGCCGGTTTGACGTCCCGGTGCACGATGCCGACGGCGTGCGCGGCCCGCAGGGCGCCGAGGACGGCGAGCCCGACGCGGGCGGCCTCGGCGGGCGGGAGGGGCCCGCGGCGCAGGACCTCCCGCAGGGACTCGCCCGCCACCAGCTCCATGACGATCCAGGGGACATGGCCCTCGGTGACGACGTCGTAGACCGTGACGGCGGCGGGATGGCGCACCCTGGCGGCGGCGCGTGCCTCCCGGTAGAGCCGGTGGGCGATACGGCGGCTGTCCTCGTCGTCGGCCGGATCGCCGGGCAGCGAGGGCTCCTTGAGGGCGACGCGGCGGTCCTGCCGCTGTTCGTCCCGGGCCCGCCAGACGGTTCCGGTGGGCCCCCCGCCGAGGCGTCCGGCCAGCCGGTAGCGGCCGCCGATCAGACGTGCGTCGGGCGGGTGTTCGCCGTCTCCACTCATGTCACATGAGTACCGTGAGCACCACGCCGTTGTCGAAGCGGGGGTCAGACCGCCCAGCGGTGCAGGGTGAAGCCGTATCCCGCCTTCCTCACCTCCACCGCGCCGGCACCCCCGAAGTGCGCCCGGACGACCAACTCCCGTTCGGCCGCCGCGCGTTCCCGAACTGCGCACCGCCGTCGGCCTCCTGGCCGGTGAGCTGGACGAACGCCGGCCGGGCGGCGCCTGGATGGACCGGGCGGAGACGGGCGCCTGGCCGGCGGTGCTGGGCGACCCGGTCACGACGGCCGCGCTGCGCGCCCTGCACTCGGATCCGGCGGCCCCCTGGACGGCCGTCCGCCTCGCCGCCGAGGCCGGTGTCTCCCGCGCCACCCTCGCCCGCCGCTTCACCTCCCTCGTCGGGCGGCCGCCGATGGCCTACCTGACCTGGTGGCGGCTGACGCCGGCGGCGGCCCGGCTGCGCGCCTTTGACGCGCCGCTCGCGACGGTGGCGCGGGAGACCGGGTACGGCAGCCCGTACGCCCTCTCGCACGCCTTCCGCCAGGAGTCCGGGATCACACCGGGCCGGTACCGGAACCTGAACGCCTCGCGCGTCAGGGCTTCGTGACGTCCAGGTTGGCGATCGCCGCCCTGGCCACCTCCCGGCCGCGTGCCGTGAAGTCGCTCCGGTCCGGATAGCCGACGGTGAGGGTGTACATGTCTCCGCCGCCGGTGCGGTAGTAGAAGATCTGCACCTCGCGCGGGCGCGGGTTCTCGCTGTCGTCGGTCCGGTAGCCGACGGTGTTCTTCGCGGCCTGCCTGCCGTGGTACGTGGCGGTGTCGTCCGGGTGGGTCCGCGCACCCTTGGGCATGTCCAGGGTGTACTCGCCGTCGGTGCGGAACTTCTCGTCGTCGGCGTACATCTGGGACCGCGCGCTGTTCTTGATCTCGTGCAGGGAGTCGTCCGCCTTCCGGGCCAGGTGCAGCTCGACCCAGACACTGCCGCTGGAGTCCTCGTACGTCACCCAGTTCTTGTCGGTGGCGTCCTTGCCGGGTCTGACGGCCCGGTAACCGGCGGGCACGGCGACCGTGGCGCCCAGCTTCGCCTCCGGCTTCTTCGCCCAGCCGTCGGGCAGCGGGCCCGCGAAGGGGTCGGCGAGGACGAGGTACACCGCCACCGCCGCAGCGACCAGCGCCGCGCCCGCGCCCAGCCACACCGCGCGGCGAAAGCGCCGGGAGCGGCCGGGCGCGGGGGGCAGCAGGGCGGGCTGCGTCGGTGCCGGGGGCGCCGACGGCGCCGGGGGCCGTGCCGCCTCCTCCAGCAGCGCCCGGACCCGGTCGGCCGGCGGCCGCTGCGCGGGGTCCTTGCGCAGCAGTCCGTCGATGACCTCGGCCAGCGGGCCGGAGGCGGCCGCGGGCGCGGCCGGGGTGGAGTTGAGGACCGACTGCAGCGTGGCCGGGGTGTTGCTGCGGCGGAACGGCGAGACGCCCTCGGTGGCCGCGTAGAGCAGCACCCCCAGCGACCACAGGTCGCTCGCCGGGCCGGGCCGCTGGCCCAGCACCCGCTCCGGTGCGACGTACTCGGGCGAGCCGACGAAGCCGCCGGTGTCCGTGAGCCGCGTGTCGCCCTCGATCCGGGCTATCCCGAAGTCGGTGAGGACCACCCGGTCGTGCCGGCCGAGCAGGACGTTGTCGGGCTTGACGTCACGGTGCAGGACGCCCGCCGCGTGCGCCGCCTCCAGCGCGCCGAGCACCTGAAGCCCGATCCTGGCCGCCTCGCGCGCGCCCAGCGTGCCCTCCTGCAGGACGTCGCCGAGGGTGCGGCCGTGCACCAGCTCCATCACGATCCAGGGCCGGCCGTCGACGACCGCGACGTCGTGGACGTTCACCACCGCCGGGTGGTCCAGCCGGGCCGCCGCGCGGGCCTCGCGGCGCATGCGCTCGAAGGCGTTGGCGCGTTCCCGTTCGGGAAGGTGGTCGGGGACGTGGGGCTCCTTGACGGCCACCTCCCGGTCCACCGTCTCGTCCTTGGCCCGCCACACCGTGCCCATCCCGCCGTGGCCCAGCTTGCCGAGCAGCCGGTACCGGCCGGCGACCAGCCGTCCGGCACCCGCCTCCTGCTGCGGGGGCGGGACGGCGTCCGGTCGTGGATGCGACGGTACCTGCGGCTGCTGCCGCGGCGGTCGCAGGACAAAACTCGTCGTGTCGTCGGTGCCGTGACCGACTCCCCCGTCGCTGCTCATGGACCATCCATAGCGCGCCACCGGTGCCGACAGCCACCGGGTACGCGAACCGGTCACACACCCGTGACCGAGCGGCCGGTCAGGAGCCCGCCCGGAAGGTGTCGACCGCCACGTCGAAGTACTCCCGCGCCTCCCGCACCTTGCCGACCGGCGCCGACACCCAGACGTCGTACATCCGCCCGGCCTCCTGCCAGCACAGGTCGTAGGTGTGGCGCGGGCCCTCCGCCGCGTTGAAGCCGTCCCAGGTGAACTCCCACAGCGCGGCCGGATGCCCGTCGTGCGTGGCGGCGGTGACCCGGCCGTCGCGGTAGCCGGGGTTGGTGGCGGACCCGCCTGCGGCCGACCGCTCCAGCGCGCCCCGCGGGCCGCCCGGCTGGGCACCGGTCACCTTCACGCCGAGGCGGTAGGTCTGGCCGGGCGAGAGGTAGAAGACGCGCTCGCCCTGCGGACTGCGGGTGAAGTCCTGCGGCACGGCGAGGGAGAAGCCGGCCGGATCCCGGGCGGTGCGGTAGCCGGAGGGCGCGGTGCGCGAGCCGGTCGAGGCGGGACCGGTGACCGTCGGGCGTGTCGCGGTGGGCGCCGGCACGGCGGTGCCGGGTGCCGAGGGCGGACGCGTACCGCTCCCGGTCGCCGGGGACGTCGCCGTGCCGCCGGGGCTGCCGCCGCCCCCGTCCCGGTGCAGCAGCAGCGCCGCCGCCGACACACCGGCCCCGGCGAGCGCGGCGATCAGCAGGGCCGCGAGCAGCACCCCGCGCGGGGACGTCCGGGGCGGCGGCTCGGCCGTCGGCCCGGCCGCGGCGGGCGGCTGCGGTGTCCGGTGCGGAGGGGCCGGCTCGGTGGGCGTGTACGGCGTGGCGGCGTGCGGCGCACGACTCGCCGCCGTCCCGGGCCGCGGCGTCCGGCCCCCGCCCGTCCGGTGGGCGTGCCCGGGGGCCGGGGTGCCGGACGGGCCCGGTGCCGGCGGTGTCCGGCCCGTCTCCAGGAACGTCCGCAGCATCTGCTCGGCCGGTGCCGCGCCGAGCCGCCGGTCGGGGTCGCGTTCCAGCAGCCCCCGTACGACCGGCAGCAGGGGCTCCGCCTCGGCGGGGGGCCGGATGTCGGCGGCGACCACGGCGTGCAGGATGCCGCCGAGCGAGTCGCGCCGGAACGGCGACTCGCCGCTGAGCACCGTGCACAGCAGCGCGCCCACCGACCACAGGTCGGACTCCGGCCCGGTGCGCAGCCCCGACATCCGCTCCGGTGCGGTGTATTCGGGCGAGCCGACGAAGGAGCCGGTCTCGGTGAGCGTGGTGGCGCCCGCGACCTGCGCGATACCGAAGTCGGTCAGCACCACCCGGCCGGTGCCGGACTCGATCAGGACGTTGGCGGGCTTGATGTCCCGGTGCAGCACCCCCACCTCGTGCGCGGTGCGCACCGCGCTGAGCAGGGCGACACCGATCCGCGCGGCCTCGGCGGCGTCGACCGGTCCCTGCCGCGCGATCCGGTCGGCGAGCGAGCCTCCGTCGACCAACTCCATGACCAGGTAAGGACGTTCGTCCTGTTCCACCACGTCGTGCACGACGATGATGTGCGGGTGGCGCAACTGGGCGACCGCCCGCGCCTCACGGAACGTACGGTCCCGGCGGCGCCGCGCGTCGTCCTCGGTGAGGGAGTCGTCCGGGAGGAGTTCCTTGACCGCGACACGCCGTCCCAGTACCTGGTCGAGGGCCCGCCACACGACTCCCATGCCGCCACGCCCGATGCGTGCCTCCAGGCGGTAACGGCCCGCGATCACCCGGAAGTCGGCGCCCTCGGTCCCCATGGGCCCCATCATGCCGCACCGGACCCATGCGCTCCGGGGCGCCGATCGGCCAAGCCGGGCCGATCGACCAGCGTTTTTCGGCCGTATCAGCCGTCGTCAGCCGTCCTTCGGCTGCTGCCAGCCCTGCAGAACCGCCTTGAACTGCTTGCTGGTCGTCGCCCAGTCCGCCGCGGGCGACGAGAGGTAGACCGCGTACTCGTTGCCCTTCCAGGAGATGTACGTCTCCTCGACGGCACGCCGCGGTCCCGGGAACGGCGTGTCCTTCGGCAGCGCGGTCCAGGTGTACTCCCAGACCGAGCCGCCGAGGTCGCGGTAGATGTTCTTCTGCAGCCGGACGCGGTGGTAGCCGACCAGCCGCCGGCTGATCTGCTCCTCCAGGTTGATCTGGTGCGAGTAGGCGTCCTTGAAGTCCGGTGAGGTGTCGAGAGCGATACGGACGAAGTGCTTGCCGCCGTCGGGCGTGTAGTCGACCTGCCGGAGGGAGGGGACGCTGGGTTTGCTCTCCACCTCCTTCCGCGACCAGCCCTTGGGCAGGTAGATGCTGAAGCCCCACTTGTCGTCGTAGCGCTTCCACGAGGCGGGAACCGTTCCGTCGGGGCGCGGCGCGGCGCTGCCGCTCGCGGAGGCCGGCGCGGTGGCCGGGCCCGCACCCCCGCTCGTGCCGGTGTTCTGCTCCATGCCGCCCCACTTCTGGAAGGCCACGGCCGCGCCACCGCCGAGCACCGCCGCCGCGGCGACGACGAGCGCGAGGGTGCGCAGCCTGCGCCGGGGACGGGGCCGGGGCGTCGCCGGGCCACCCGCCGCGTTCGAAGGCGTGGGCGCCACGGCCGTCGGCCCGGTCGCGGAACGGCCCGGACCCGCCGGCGCTCCGGGGCCGTAGCCCGGGGTGGTCGCTCCGGGGTCGTAGCCGGAGGTGGTCGCGCCGGGGTCGTAGCCGTGGGAGCCGTAGCCCGCGGTGGTCCCCGTGGAGCCGTGGCCCGAGGCGGACGAACGGCTCGTCCCGGGGGTGTGCACGCCCGAGCCCTGGTTCGGGATGAACGGCTGGGCCGGGTGGCGGCCCTCGGCCGCCTCGGCGAGCATCTGTTCCGCCTGCTCCGCACCCGGCCGCCGGTCCGGTTCCTTGCGCAGCAGGGAGGCTATGACGGGGCCGAGCGCACCGGCGTGGCGCGTCTCGTCGGCGTCCTCCTCGACGACCGCCTGCATGGTGCCCAGCGGTGAGGTGCGGCGGAACGGCGAACGGCCCTCGACCGCCGTGTACAGGGTGGCGCCGAGCGCCCACAGGTCCGAGGCCGGGCCCGGGTCGTGGCCGCGCACCCGCTCCGGCGCGAGGTAGTCGACCGATCCGACGACCTCTCCGGTGCGCGTGATGGTGGAGTCGCCCTCGATCTGGGCGATGCCGAAGTCGGTGAGCAGCACCCGGCCGTCGCGGCCGAGGAGGACGTTGCCGGGCTTGACGTCCCGGTGCAGTACGCCGGCGGAGTGCGCGGCGCGCAGCGCCCGCAGCACCCACAGGCCGATGCGCGCGGCCTCCCGCGGCTCGACGCGCCCCCGTTCCTTCACCGCGTCGGCCAGCGAATGGCCCTCGACCAGCTCCATGACGATCCACGGGCGGCCGTCGTGTTCGAGGACGTCGTGCACGGTGACGACCGCAGAGTGGTTGATGCGCGCGGCGGCGCGGGCCTCCGCCCGGGTCCGTGCGAGCAGGACGGCCCGGTCGCTGTCGGAGACGTAGAGTGCGGCGGTCAACTCCTTGACGGCGACCGTCCGGTTCAGCACCTCGTCGTGGGCGCGCCACACCCGGCCCATGCCGCCGCTGCCGATCGAATCGGCGAGCCGGTAGCGGCCCGCTATGAGCAGGCCCTGCATCTGATTCACGTTGCCCCGCAATGTTCTTGACAGGGTCAGGTTAAGGACCGGTCCACCAACAGGGAACCAGCGGGGTCCCAAGGTGACACCACTGTGACGGTTGCCGCCGCCCCTGTGTACAGGGCGCTCAACGCGTGTAGCGGTACGTCGCCGTGGCCTGCTCGTAGAGCTGCGTCACCTCGTCCCGGTCGGCCTCCGGACCGCGGACCTGGACGATGTGGTAGCGGCCGTTCAGCAGGATCGCCATGTTGCGTACGAACAGGTCGTGTCCCTGCCCGTCGGTCCAGGTGAACTGGCCCTCGGCCATGGTCCGTCCGCCCACCTCGATGGTGCGCAGCCCGGTGGCCGTGGCCCAGCTGGAGTCGCGGTACGGCTGGAGTTCGCGTTCCTTGTCCCGCTGGTAGCGCATCGGGTCGCTGCCGTACGTCGCGGCGCCGTCCCGCCCGGGGACGACGATCAGCTCGAAGCTCCCGTGTGCGTAGAGCACCTGGCCGCTGCCGTTCTTCGGAATGCGGTCCCAGCCCTTGGCGACGGCCACCTGGAAGCCGTCCGGGTCCTTGCGCAGGGTGAAGCCGTCGGCGACGGACGTGTCGCCGCCGGTCTGGGTCTCGGTGGCGGGCGCGCTGCTCTCCGGTGCGCTCCGCCCCGGGGAGGGCTGCCGCCGGGTGTGCGACGGCGCGGGACTCGCCTCGGCCGCGGTGCCGGTGCGGTCGCCGCCCGCGGCCCCGTTCTCCCCCTGTCGGGGCATGAACAGCATCGCGTAGGCGATCGCGCCGGCCAGCAGGAGCAGGATCAGCAGGAGCAGGGTCCGGCCGAGGCGCCGCGGGGAACGGCCCTCCTCCCGGGCTCGCTTGTGCCGGCCGTGCGCGGGGGCCGCGGGGAGTCCCGCGCGGCGACGGCGCACCAGCTCCCCGCGGCGCCGGACGATCGGCAGCCGGCTGGGGTCGGCGGGCGGCACGGGTACGACATGGGTGCCGGCGTCCGGCTCGGGCGCGGAGCGCACCAGCGAGCGCAGCCAGCCGTTCAGTTCCTCGACGTCCAGGCGCTCGGTGGGGTCCTGGCGCAGCAGTGACTCCACGACCGGCCGCAGCGGACCGCATTCCTCGGCGAAGGCGGGCGGCTCGGCGCACACCAGCTGCACCAGCTCGGCCGTCGACTCCTCCGGGTACGGCGCGTGCCCCTGCACGGCGCGGAACAGCAGCGCCCCGAGCGCCCACAGGTCGGTCGCGGGCCCGATCGGCGCCGCCAGCTGCCAGTTCTCGTGCACGGGTACGGCTTGCTCCGGCGCCCACCGCTCGGTCACCGGCCCGACGACGGTCATCCGCACCTGCCGCGCCCGCTCGGCCGCCAACGCGGTGCCGGGCCCACGCCGGGCACCTGTCACGGCCGCCCCGGCGCCGTCCCAACCGGGGCGGGCCTGGACGTGGGCGGAACCGGGACCGGGACCAGGACCTGTGACGGGGGAGAGCGGGTCACCGGCCTGCCGCCCGCGTGCGGTGCCGGTCCCCTGCCCCGGCCCGGACGCCTGGCCGGGAACGGACGTCTGACCAGGCCCGGACGTTTGACCGCGCACGGACGCTTGCCCGGGAACAGACGCCTGGCCGGGAACGGACGCCTGACCTGGCACGGACGGGTACGCGGAGCGTCGGCCCGGCGGGGGCGGCACGGGCCGCCGCACACCGCCGCCCGGCTCCGGGCTCCCGGAGCCCGGGAAGGCACCGCTCGGATCCCGGAAACCGCCACCGGACTCCGGCCCCGCGGAGGCACCGTTGAGCCCGGAAGAGCCACCCGCCGCACCGGGACGCGCCGAGGCGCCGTTCAGCTCCGAAGAGCCACCAGCCCCACCGGAGCGCTGCCAGCCGCCGCCCACGTCCGGGAAGTCGCCCGGGGCACCCGGGCCCTGGGAAGCGCCGTTCAGCTCCGAGGGGTCTCCAGACCCACCAGGGCGCTGCCGGCCCTCATCCAGCTCCGGGAAGCCCCCGCGGACACCCGGCCCCAGGGGAGCACCGTTCGGCTCCGAGGGGTGTACCCCGTAGGGGTCGGCGACGCGGCCGGGCGGGGTCGGCCCGGCGGGGTGAGGCGGTGCCGTGCCGTCGGTCTTCTCGGTACCGGCGCCGTCCTCGGCGGGCGGCCGGGCCCCTGGCAGGGCGGCGCGGCCGCCCTGGCGGGCCTCCTGGACCCGGGCGGCGGCACGGGCACCCGCGCGGTACGCGGCGATGGCCCCGGCGCGGGCGGCACGGATGTCCGCGCCGCCCTCCGGGGGCCGTTGCCCCGCCGGGCGGGGCACAGCGGTGCCGCCGGAGGCCCCGTTCGCCCCGGGCAGCGCTCCGGCCGACCGCGCCTGGATCGCGGCCCGGCGCGCGGCCTCGGGATCGACGTCGGGATCGACGTCGGCGGCGGGGACGGGTCCCGATCCGGCCGCCGCACCACTCGCCCGGCCGCCGGAACCGGAGGACGCGCCCCACCCCCCGGCGAACGGAGTCGGCGCCGGTCGCGCGGCGCTGCCGGGCTCGGCCGGCGCTGTCCCGGCTCCGCCCACGGCGTGCGCGGCGCCCGGGGCGGCGTCCCCCGTGCCGTCCTCGGGCGGCACCGGGTCGTACCCGCACAGCGCCTCCTCCGCGGCGCCGACGGCGAGGCCGGTCAGCATCACACGGCCGTCGTCGCAGACCAGCACCGTGCGCGCGGTGACGTTGCGGTGCACCCAGCCATGGGCGTGCAGCACCCGCAGCGCCATGAGCACGTCGGAGGCGACCTCGGCCGCCCGGTACGGCGACAGCGGCTGCTCGGCGAGCAGTGCGGACAGCGGGCGCGCGGCCACCAACTCGCTGACGATCCACAGCGAGCCGCCCTCGGCGAAGACGTCGAAGACCTGGTCGAGGCGCGGATGGTCGGGGATGCGGGCCGCCGCCTGCACGGCCTCCACGGCGCGCCGCACGGCCGGATCGGCGGGCCGCCGGGTGGCGGTCCGGGCGTCCGGCGCCCGCCGGGTGCCGCGCTCGCGCGCGGTGAACCCCTCGGGCAGGCCCTCCGCGTCGAGCACCTCCGCCTCGACGACCTCCGGCAGCGGCACCTGCCGGACGAGCACGTCCTGGCCGCTGTAGGTGTCGAAGGCGCGGGTCTCGGTGAGTTCGTACTCCTCGGCGGGCGGCAACGGCAGGCGGTAGCGGTCGGCGAGCACCCGACCCGCGTAGTCCTCCACTTTGCCTCCCCCGGCCGCCCGGTCGGTCACATCCGTTCGCCTCGCGACCCGTTCCGCACACGCATCCGGCTGCGTACGATCCGCAACCATTCACGATACGTGCCGGAGGCAACCCGCATTGAGTGGATGACGGATTATCACGCCCCAAACCGGCGCCCGCTGTCTACGACTTGGGCGTGAAGGTCGTCGTCAGCGTCTTCCAGGTGTCCTTGCGCAGCACACTGTCCCACTTCGCGGACTTCGCGGTGTACATCAGTCCGTAACCGAGGTGGCCGTTGACCACGAACCCGCGGTCGATGGTGCGGTAGCCGGTGCCGTCGTCGACGTAGGTGAACTCCCAGTCGGCCGTGTTCCAGCCGCGGTAGTCCACCTTCTCGATGCGGATCCGGTGGTACTGGGAACGCTCCATGTAGCCTTCCTGGTTCTCCCAGTCCGCCACCGGGTCGTCCTTGGGGCTGCCGGTCCAGCCGATGAGCAGCTTCTGCCCGTCGGGACCGGTGTAGCGGTCGCCCGCACCGCCGGTGGACTGGTACGACCACCCCTTGGGCAGCCCGATCGAGTACCCCTGGCCGCCCTTGCGGGTCGACACCGCCGGCGCGCTCCCGCCGCCCTTGGAGCCGGACGTGCCGGAGGCGTCGTCGGTGGACGCGCCCGCGTCGACCGCGCGGGACGCGGCACCGGTGCCGGCCGCGGACGGGGCCGCCCCGTCCGTCCGTGCCCCGCCTGCCGTCGTCGTGCCGCCCTTGTCCTGCTTGGTGGACGCGCTGGCGCTGGCGGCCGCCTCGGCCGCGCTGCTCTTGCCGTCCTTGCCGTCGCCGTCGTTCAGCACGATGGCCAGGATGGTGCCGAGCACGGCGAGGACGATCACCACGGCGATGATCACCAGGGTGCGCCTGGGCACCACGTCGGTCAGCGGCGCTCTCGGCACCGGTCGCGGCGGCAGGTCCAGGTCCGGCGGGGGCATCACGGGCCAGCCCGAACTCGGCTTGTTCGCGCTGGAGTTCGGTCCACGGACGGCACCCGACGCCGGGCCGCCAGGCCGTCCTGGGGATCCGGCGCCGGACCCCGTGGAGGAGCCGGGCCGCGCCCCACCGGAGGACGCCGGGCGGGCGCCACCGGAGGACGCCGGGCGGGCGCCACCGGAGGACGTCGGGCGGGCGCCGCCGGCCGTGGCACCGCCCACGCCCGCCGCTCGCCCGGCACCCGGCACGCTCGTGTCGCCGCCACTCTTCGTCCGTGCCGACGCCGCGGCGGTGGCCGCCGCCCCGGCCGCCTTGCGGACCGATCGCAGCGCGCCGCGCAGCTTGTCCGCCGCCTCCTCGCCGCGCCCGCCCTCGGACGGCCCGGGCTGCGCGGGCAGCGGAACCACCCGCGTGGCGTCCAGGGGCTCCGGTTCGGGCGCGTGGAGCACCCTGTTGAGCAGAACCCGGGCGCCGGCGTCGTCGAGCCGCTCGGCCGGGTCCTTGGTGAGCAGGCCGTAGATGACGTCCTTGAGGGGGCCCGCGTTCTTGGGCTCCTCCACGGGCTCGGTCATCACCGCGGTGAGGGTGGCGATCGCCGACCCCTTGTCGTACGGGGGGACGCCCTCGACCGCGGCGTACAGCAGGCCGCCGAGCGACCACAGGTCGGCCGCCGGGCCCGGCTTGTGACCGCGGGCGCGCTCCGGGGAGATGTAGGACGGGGCGCCGACGAGCATGCCGGTGGAGGTGATGGACGGGTCGCCTTCGACCTGCGCGATGCCGAAGTCGGTGAGCACGACCCGGCCGTCCTCGGCGATGAGCACGTTGGACGGCTTCACGTCGCGGTGCAGGATGCCCTCGCGGTGCGCGGCGCGCAGCACGTCGAGGACGGCGAGGCCCACTTCGGCGGCGCGCCTCGGTTCCAGCAGGCCGTCCTCGCGGATGACCTCGGCGAGGGACTTGCCCTCCACCAACTCCATGACGATCCAGGGCCGGTCGTCCTCGTCGACCACGTCGAAGACCGTCACCGCGCTGTTGTTGCGGATCCGGGCGATCGCCTTGGCCTCGCGCAGGGTGCGCGTGATCAGGCGCCGCTTCTCCTCCTCGTCGATGTTCGACGGGAACCGCAGCTCCTTGACGGCGACCGTCCGGCTCAGGGTCTCGTCCTCGGCGCGCCAGACGGTGCCCATTCCGCCCCGGCCCAGCACGTCTCCCAGCCGGTACCGCCCGGCGAGGAGACGACGCTCGCTCTTGTCCTGACGAGTCTCCTGACGAGATGTTCCCGCCCGCTCCGCCTCCGACATGCGTCCCCTCATACAACCCGCCCTGACAGAGCTTCCATTGTCTCTCACTCGACAAGTGCTCAACGCCCAGGGCCCCTCGCCGCGGCGGGGCCAACGTGCCGGAAGCCGGGCGAAGTGCACGTTTCTCGCGCGGGGATGACGACTGTTCGGCTGTCGGCGGCCCCGGCTGCCCGACGTGAGCGGAAGGTACGGCTCCGCTGTGCGCTCCCGTCATGACGGAGCGCCATGACGCCGGCCGGGGAACGGGGCGGGCGGGCGCCCCGCTCAGCTGAGCGGCACGATGTCCGGTGCGCCGAGCCGCGCCGCGTCGGCCGTCTGGTCGTCGGGCTGGAGCTGGGACTCCCGCTCGGCCTCCACGCGCTTCTCGTAGTGCTCGACCTCGCGCTCGATCTGGTCCTTGTCCCAGCCGAGGACCGGTGCCATCAGCTCGGCCGCCTCGCGGGCGCTGCGGGTGCCCCGGTCGAAGGTCTCGATGGAGATGCGGGTGCGGCGGGTGAGGACGTCGTCCAGGTGCCGGGCGCCCTCGTGCGAGGCGGCGTACACCACCTCGGCGCGCAGATAGTCGTCGGCGGCGGCCAGGGGCTCGCCCAGGGCGGCGTCGGCGGCGATGAGGTCCAGGACCTCCTCGGCCATGGAGCCGTACCGGTTCAGCAGGTGTTCCACGCGGGCCACGTGCAGTCCGGTGCGGGCGGCGGTCCGTGCGCGTGCGTTCCACAGCGCGTGGTAGCCCTCCGCGCCGAGCAGCGGGGTCTCCTCCGTCACACAGTCGGCGACCCGCATGTCCAGGCCGTGCACGGCCTCGTCTACGGCGTCCTTCGCCATCACCCGGTAGGTGGTGTACTTGCCGCCCGCCACGACCACGAGCCCGGGCGCCGGGTGGGCGACGGTGTGCTCGCGGGACAGCTTGCTGGTGGCGTCGGACTCCCCGGCGAGCAGCGGGCGCAGTCCGGCGTACACGCCCTGTACGTCGTCGCGCCCGAGCGGCACCGCGAGCACCGAGTTGACGTGTTCCAGCAGATAGTCGATGTCGGCGCTGGACGCGGCCGGGTGGGCCTTGTCGAGGTCCCAGTCGGTGTCGGTGGTGCCGACGATCCAGTGCCGGCCCCAGGGGATGACGAACAGGACGGACTTCTCGGTGCGCAGGATCAGACCGCTGCTGGAGTGGATGCGGTCCTTGGGCACGACCAGGTGGATGCCCTTGGAGGCGCGGACGTGGAACTGGCCGCGCTCGCCCACCATGGCCTGCGTGTCGTCGGTCCACACGCCGGTCGCGTTGACGATCTGCTTGGCGCGGATCTCGTACTCCCCGCCGCCCTCCACGTCCTGCACCCGGGCGCCGACGACCCGCTCGCCCTCGCGCAGGAACCCGGTCACGCGCGCGCGGTTGGCCACCTTGGCGCCGTAGGACGCCGCCGTGCGCACCAGGGTGGCCACGAAGCGGGCGTCGTCCATCTGGGCGTCGTAGTACTGCAGGGCTCCGACCAGGGCGTCCTTCTTCAGGCAGGGGGCGACGCGCAGGGCTTGACGGTGGGACAGATGGCGGTGCAGGGGCAGGCCCCGGCCGTGTCCGCGGGCCATGGACATCGCGTCGTACAGGGCCACGCCCGAGCCCGCGTACAGCCGCTCCCAGCCCTTGTGCTGCAGCGGATAGAGGAACGGCACCGGTTTGACCAGGTGCGGGGCGAGCCGCTCCAGGAGCAGACCGCGCTCCTTCAGGGCCTCGCGGACGAGGGCGAAGTCGAGCATCTCCAGATAGCGCAGACCGCCGTGGACGAGTTTGCTGGACCGGCTGGAGGTCCCGGACGCCCAGTCGCGGGCCTCGACCAGACCGGTGGACAGGCCGCGGGTGACCGCGTCCAGGGCGGTGCCCGCGCCGACGACTCCGCCGCCCGTCACCAGGACGTCCAGCTCGCGCTCCGCCATCGCCGCCAGTGCCTCTGCGCGCTGCGCCGGCCCAAGAGTCGCTGTCCTCACCGCTGCCTCCCGCTGTCGCACACTCGCTCGCGTCGGCCGCACCCGGTGGGCGAAGCCCGGTTCATCCCCTCCTCATGCCCAAATTCTGACCGGGTTGCCCGACTTCAGCCACCACGGGCTCCCAACCTGTGGACAACTTGCGCACAACCCTGGAAGACACACGGACACAATCAGACATAACGGTCATATATGTACCTAGTCTGACAGAGAACTCGCTCATCCTGTCGGCAGCGGTTGCGTACCTGTTCCGCTTCGGCTACTGGGAAGGACGGCCCACGCATGCCCTCAGACCTCGCCGTCATCGGACTCGGCCCCTACGGTTTGCCGCTCGCCCAGGCCGCCGTCGCCGCAGGCGTCGCCACCATCGGCTACACGACCGGCCCCGAGGCGGGCTCGCTCAGCCCGGCCGAGCTGCGCCGGATGCACGCGGCGGGCTTCCGGCCGGGCACCGACCCGGCCCAGCTCGGCCGGGTGCGCACGGCGGTGATCTGCGCGTCGACCCCGCGCGGCGCCGACGGCGGGCTCGACCTCGGCCAGGTCGAGGCGGCCGCCCGCACCCTCGCCGAACGGCTCCGCCCGCACACCACGGTCATCCTGGAGTCGCCCGTGCTGCCCGGCACGACGGAGGAGTTCCTGCGGCCCCTGCTGGAGAAGGGCTCCGGGCTGCGCGCCGGCCGCGACTTCCACCTCGCCTACTCCCCCAGCCGGGTCGACCCCGGCAACCGCGACCACACCCCCGCCAACATCCCCAAGGTCATCGGCGGCCTCACCCCGGCGTGCACCGAGTCGGCCGCCGCCTTCTACGGCCGGCTCACCGACAAGGTGGTACGCACGCGTGGTCTGCGCGAGGCCGAGACGGTGCAGTTGCTGGAGACGAATTTCCGGCACGTCAACATCGCGCTGGTCAACGAGATGGCCGTGCTCTGCCACGAGCTGGGCGTCGACCTGTGGGACGTGATCCGCTGCGCGGAGACCAAGCCGTTCGGCTTCCAGGCTTTCAAGCCCGGACCTGGCGTCGGCGGGCACGGCGTCCCGCAGGACCTCACCGGCCACGCCACCCGCACCCTGCGCATGGTGGAACTGGCCCAGCAGGTCAACAGCCGGATGCCACGGTACGTCGTCCAGCGCGCGGCGGCCCTCCTCAACGAGCACGGCAAGTCCGCCCGGGGCGCGCGCGTGCTGCTGCTCGGCGTGACCTACAAGCCCGACCTCGCCGACCTGCAGGGCACACCCGCCCAGGAGATCGCGGTCCGGCTGATGGAGCTGGGGGCCTCCGTGAGCTTCCACGACCCCTACGTGGCCGCCTGGAACGTCCTGGACCGCCCGGTCCCGCGCGCGGACGCGCTCTACGAGGCCGCCGCCGACGCCGACCTGACCATCCTGCTCCAGCACCACCGGACGTACGACCTGCAGGGGCTGTCGGTGAAGGCCCAGCTGCTGCTGGACACGCGCGGCGCCACGCCCACCGGGGCGGCGCACCGGCTCTGAGCCCGGTCACGAACGGAAAACGGCCGGGGGCCCTGTCGTCCCCGGCTGTTAGTCTCCCCCGGACCCGCCGCACACGGATGCGCGGGCCTCTTCCGTTTCCGTAACGCCGTCGTGCTCCACCTCGGGGGGATTTCTGTCATGAGCCAGTCAGCGCCACCGCCACAGCCGCCGCAGTCCGGTCCGCTGGGCGCCAACCCGTACGCCCAGCAGGCCCCGGCCCCCGTCCCGGGAGCGCCGTACCCGCCGCAGCCGGGCGCCTTCGCCGCGCCGGCGCCGGCCGCCCCGGTCCGCAGCAACCTGGTCCTCGGCCTGGTCGCCGCGCTCGTCGCCGCCGTGGTCGCCGGTGCGCTCTACGGCGTCATCGCCGGCGCCACCAAGCACGAGATCGGCTACGCGGCCGTCGGCGTCGGCTTCGTCATCGGCCTCGCGGCCGGCAAGGCGGGCGGCCGCAACCCGGCCCTGCCCGTCCTGAGCGCCGTCCTCGCGCTCGGCGCGGTCTACCTGGGCCAGCTGGTCGGCGACGCGATCATCATCGCCAACCACTTCGACGTCAGCTTCAACGAGATCTTCTTCAAGCACTTCAGCGGTGTCCAGGAGGTCTGGAAGAAGGACGCCGACCCGCTGACCTTCCTGTTCCTGGCCATCGGCGCGGCAGCCGCGTTCTCGGGCTCCAGGAAGGCCGCCCAGTAGACCCGCGCCCGCACGGGAAAGGGCCCGCCCACCGCTGACGGTGGCCGGGCCCTTCGCGTCGTACGGGTCAGCGGCGGTGCTGGCTGTCCGCGACCGTCACCTCGACCCGCTGGAACTCCTTCAGCTCGCTGTAGCCGGTGGTGGCCATGGCGCGGCGCAGGGCGCCGAAGAAGTTCATCGAACCGTCGGGGGTGTGGGACGGGCCGGTGAGGATCTCCTCGATGGTGCCGACCGTGCCGAGGTCGACCTTCTTGCCACGGGGCAGCTCCTCGTTGACCGCCTCCATGCCCCAGTGGTGGCCCTTGCCCGGCGCGTCCGTGGCGCGCGCCAGCGGGGAGCCCATCATCACCGCGTCCGCGCCGCAGGCGATCGCCTTGGGCAGGTCGCCGGACCCGCCGACGCCACCGTCCGCGATCACGTGCACGTACCGCCCGCCGGACTCGTCCATGTAGTCACGGCGCGCCGCTGCCACGTCGGCGACGGCCGTCGCCATCGGCACCTGGATGCCCAGCACGTTGCGCGTGGTGTGGGCGGCGCCGCCGCCGAAGCCGACCAGGACACCGGCCGCACCGGTCCGCATCAGGTGCAGGGCCGCGGTGTAGGTGGCGCAGCCGCCGACGATCACCGGCACGTCCAGCTCATAGATGAACTGCTTCAGGTTCAGCGGCTCGTGCGCGGACGAGACGTGCTCCGCCGAGACCGTCGTACCGCGGATGACGAAGATGTCCACGCCCGCGTCCACGACCGCCTTGGAGAACTGCGCGGTGCGCTGCGGGGAGAGCGCGGCAGCCGTGACCACGCCGGAGTCGCGCACCTCCTTGATGCGCGCGCCGATCAGCTCCTCCTTGATGGGGGCGGAGTAGATCTCCTGGAGGCGGCGGGTCGCCTGCTCGGCCGGCAGCACGGCGATCTCGTCGAGCAGCGGCTGCGGGTCCTCGTGCCGGGTCCACAGGCCTTCGAGGTTGAGCACGCCGAGGCCGCCCAGCTCGCCGATGCGGATCGCGGTGGCCGGGGAGACGACCGAGTCCATGGGGGCGGCGAGGAAGGGCAGCTCGAAGCGGTAGGCGTCGATCTGCCAGGCGATCGAGACCTCCTTCGGGTCCCGCGTACGGCGGCTGGGGACGACGGCGATGTCGTCGAAGGCGTACGCCCGGCGGCCGCGCTTGCCGCGCCCGATCTCGATCTCAGTCACGTCTGTGGCCTTTCCCTATGCGTTGCAGCGCCTTCCAGTATCGCCGACGCCCGCGGCAGAAGCCCTCCGCAGGTACGGCAACGGCGGCCCCGGATGCTCCGGGACCGCCGTTGCGGAAGCTCACGCGCGCGTGGGCGTCACTTCTTGCTGCTGTAGTTGGGCGCCTCGACCGTCATCTGGATGTCGTGCGGGTGGCTCTCCTTCAGACCCGCCGAGGTGATCCGCACGAAGCGGCCGTTGGCCTGCAGGTCCGGGACCGTCCTGCCGCCGACGTAGAACATCGACTGGCGCAGGCCGCCGACCAGCTGGTGGACCACGGAGGACAGCGGGCCGCGGTAGGGCACCTGACCCTCGATGCCCTCGGGGATCAGCTGCTCGTCGGAGGCGACGCCCTCCTGGAAGTAGCGGTCCTTGGAGAACGACCTGCGGTCGCCGCGGGTCTGCATGGCGCCCAGCGAGCCCATGCCGCGGTACGACTTGAACTGCTTGCCGTTGATGAACAGCAGCTCGCCCGGGGACTCCTCGCAGCCCGCGAGCAGCGAGCCGAGCATCACCGTGTCGGCGCCGGCGACCAGAGCCTTGGCGATGTCGCCGGAGTACTGCAGACCGCCGTCGCCGATCACCGGGACCCCGGCGTCCTTGGCGGCGAGCGCGGCCTCGTAGATCGCGGTGACCTGCGGGACGCCGACGCCGGCGACCACACGGGTGGTGCAGATGGAGCCCGGTCCGACACCGACCTTGATGCCGTCGGCACCCGCGTCGACCAGGGCCTGGGCGCCGTCACGCGTGGCGACGTTGCCGCCGATGACGTCGACGCCGGAGGAGTTCGACTTGATCTTGGCGATCATGTCGCCGACCAGGCGGGAGTGGCCGTGCGCGGTGTCCACCACGATGAAGTCGACACCGGCCTCGATCAGGGCCTGGGCGCGCTCGAAGGCGTCACCGGCCACGCCGACCGCCGCGCCGACCAGGAGACGGCCGTCGGCGTCCTTGGCGGCGTTCGGGTACTTCTCGGCCTTGACGAAGTCCTTGACGGTGATCAGGCCCTTGAGGACACCCTCGCCGTCGACCAGCGGCAGCTTCTCGATCTTGTGCTTGCGCAGCAGCTCCATGGCCTCCGGCCCGGAGATGCCGACCTTGCCGGTGACCAGCGGCATCGGGGTCATGACCTCGTGCACGCGGCGGCTGCGGTCGCTCTCGAAGGCCATGTCACGGTTGGTGACGATGCCGAGGAGCTTCTTGTCGCCGTCGGTCACCGGGACGCCGCTGATGCGGAACTTGGCGCACAGCGCGTCGGCCTCGGCGAGCGTGGCCTCCGGGTGGATGGTGATGGGGTCGGTCACCATGCCGGACTCGGAGCGCTTCACCAGGTCGACCTGGTTGGCCTGGTCCTCGATGGACAGGTTGCGGTGCAGCACGCCGACGCCGCCCTGGCGGGCCATCGCGATCGCCATGCGCGACTCGGTGACCTTGTCCATGGCGGCGGACAGCAGCGGGATGTTGACCCGCACGTTCCTGGAGACGTACGAGGCGGTGTCGATGTCGTCGGGCGCCATGTCCGACGAGCCCGGCAGCAGCAGCACGTCGTCGTAGGTCAGCCCGAGTGTCGCGAATTTTCCGGGCACTCCGTCGACGTTGGCAGTCATGACACCTTCCCCAAATGGCCTTGATCGGTGCGGATGTCCATGCTAACGGGAAGCATCGCTAGCAAATTCCACGGTACGGGCTCGCTTCAGGCTTCGTATGTTCGTACGGAAACGGAAGCGTGCGTGTTCAACAGGATCCGCGAGCGGACGACAGGGGCCTCGCCCCAAGGGTGTTACTGCTCGGCGAGCGCCCGGAGCCGGCTCAGTGCCCTGTGCTGGGCGACCCGGACCGCGCCGGGTGACATTCCCAACATCTGCCCCGTCTCCTCCGCGGTCAAGCCCACGGCGATGCGCAGCAGCAGCAGTTCGCGCTGGTTCTCCGGGAGGTTGGCCAGCAGCTTCTTGGCCCACTCGGCGTCGCTGCTGAGCAGGGCGCGCTCCTCGGGACCGAGGGAGTCGTCGGGGCGTTCCGGCATCTCGTCGGAGGGCACCGCCGTGGAGCCCGGGTGGCGCATGGCGGCGCGCTGGAGGTCGGCGACCTTGTGGGAGGCGATGGCGAAGACGAACGCCTCGAAGGGGCGGCCGGTGTCCCGGTAGCGGGGCAGCGCGAGCAGGACCGCGACACAGACCTCCTGGGCCAGGTCCTCGACGAAGTGACGCGCGTCGCCGGGCAGCCGGGACAGCCGGGTACGGCAGTAGCGCAGCGCCAGCGGGTGGACATGAGCGAGCAGATCGTGCGTGGCCTGCTCGTCCCCGTCGACGGCGCGATGCACGAGCGCACCGATCGCCCCGTGGGCCGTGCCCGCCTCGTCGTCGCGCATCGGTCCATGGTGCCTTGCGGCCGTCCGGTCCGTCGCATCGTGCTCGTGGTTGTGCACCGAAGCGTTATGAGCAAGTGCGCCGGCACTCATCCCCTGCGCCCTCCCCTTCACCTCGACCGACTCGTCCCCGAGAGACTCCACATCTCAAGGATGCGGCATCCGCGCCGAAACGAGCAGCGCGCGTGCGGTGGGCCGCCTTGCGCCGCGCTCTCCCAAGCGTCCGGCGGAGTCGTACGCCGGGGGCGCGGACAGCCCGGCCCGGTGTGCCGCGCTCCTCGTCCAGCGGTGCCGACCACGGGTGTTCCCACAGTGGATCTCCGAGCCCGGGTACGGCCGGCCACCCGTCCGGCGGCCTGCCACCCACCTCGCCGGGTGTGACCGGGTCCACCCGCCGAAGGCCCCTCACGGCCGCCTCCACGGGCAACCGGGACGGCCCTGAGGGCGCGGCGGTACGACGCCGGAGCCGAGGGTGCCACAGCAGGACACCCGGCATCCGTGCCCGCTTTGGACCCGGCGCCCCGCCGGCCACGCACGCGTGCGTGCCCGCAGGTGCGGCTTTCGACACCGGGAGCACCACGCTCCCGCGCACGACCGCGGCACGCCCCTCCGGCCCGGCAGCCGGGAATGAATCCGCGCGTGCGCCATGGCGCGGTTCGCGTCGTCACACGACCCGAACAGCCCGACGAGACCCACTGCCCCGCCCACCCCCCCACCACCACATGCCCCCGCCGCCCCGGCACCACCAAGGCCGCCACACGCCCCGTGGCCCTCGAAGCAACCACGGGACGAGGAACCAACGAGGTCGCCCCGAGACGCGGCACCCCCGAGACCCCCGCAAGACACGGGCCCGAGACCGCCACACGCCCCCGGACCACCCACGTCCCCGCAGGACGGGAAACCGCCGCAGGCGCCACACGGCCCCGGACCACCGAATCCCGCCCAAGACGGGGAACCGCCGCAGGCGCCACACGGCCCAGGACCCCCGATGCCTCCCCAAGGCGAGAGACCGCCGAGGCCGCCACAAGGTCCAAGACCCCCGAAGCCCCCGCAGGACACGGAACCACCCAAGCCGCCCCAGAACACGAGTCGGCCGAAGGCGTCACACGGCCCGGGCCGACCGAAGCCGCCATGGCCTGTGGGGCCACCGAAGCCACCGCAAGCCGCGGGACCGTCGAAGGCGACCCACGTCGCGGGGCCGGCGGTGTCGGCGTCTGGGCCGGGTGCGCGGAGAACGGCAGTTCACCCGAACCCGCGCGCAGTGACGCCCCTGTCGGGTGTTCCCGCGCCGATGGGGCGCCCCACTGCTGCCAGGGGAGGCGGATGCGTGTCCGGCTCCGGGAGTGCTGCCCGGGGGCGGCCGGCCCCGCCTGCCCCGCGGGGCTGGGCACTGCCTACCGGACCAGTCCCCAGCGGAAGCCGAGCGCCACGGCGTGGGCCCGGTCCGAGGCGCCGAGCTTCTTGAACAGGCGCCGCGCGTGCGTCTTGACGGTGTCCTCGGAGAGGAACAGCTCGCGGCCGATCTCTGCGTTGGAACGGCCGTGGCTCATGCCCTCCAGGACCTGGATCTCACGCGCGGTGAGCGTCGGCGCGGCACCCATCTCGGCCGAGCGCAGACGGCGCGGGGCGAGCCGCCAGGTGGGGTCGGCCAGTGCCTGCGTGACCGTGGCCCGCAGCTCCGCGCGCGAGGCGTCCTTGTGCAGGTAGCCCCGGGCGCCGGCGGCGACCGCGAGGGCCACGCCGTCGAGGTCCTCGGCGACGGTGAGCATGATGATGCGCGCGCCGGGGTCGGCGGACAACAGCCGGCGCACCGTTTCCACGCCGCCCAGGCCGGGCATGCGCACGTCCATCAGAATGAGGTCGGAGCGGTCGGCGCCCCAGCGGCGGAGGACTTCCTCGCCGTTGGCCGCCGTCGTCACGCGCTCGACGCCGGGCACGGTCGCGACCGCGCGGCGGAGCGCTTCTCGGGCAAGCGGGGAGTCGTCGCAGACGAGGACGGATGTCATGACCGCCCTCCGCAGCTGATGCGCGTCACCTTGAGCCTCCAGGCTGGTACGGAATCGTCACCTGTGCGGTCGACCGTCTCGGACGCCTGCCCGAGCTCTTGTGTTTTCAACCGCCTCCGCACTCTCAACGACGGTCACTCGAAAGAGTTACGGGGCTGCGTGCCGTCTTCGGCACTCTACGTGAGGGCCTCGACACGGTGCAGACACGGACAACAGACCCTCAACTTTTCATCACAACTATGCCCCATTTGGCCGCTTTTCTTCCCGTTTCGGGATGTCCGAGGCTAGATTCGCAATGAGTCATATTTTCATCTCCTTAGACCGGAGATGTACGGTCGTTGGCACCGTATCCGCTCAGAACGGCTACAAGGGGTCACGTAATGGCAGATTTCTCCCGCCTTCCCGGACCGAACGCGGACCTGTGGGACTGGCAGCTGCTGGCTGCCTGCCGCGGCGTGGACAGCTCGCTCTTCTTTCACCCGGAGGGCGAGCGCGGGGCGGCTCGGAGCGCTCGCGAGAACTCGGCCAAGGAAGTCTGCATGAGGTGCCCTGTCCGCGCGGAGTGCGCGGCGCACGCGCTGGCGGTACGCGAGCCGTACGGCGTGTGGGGCGGACTGACCGAGGATGAGCGTGAGGAGTTGATGGGGCGCGCGCGCAACCGGCTGATGACGGCCTCGGCCGTCGGCGCGGATGCAGCCCCGAACCATTGAAGGAACGTTTCTGCACCCACAGCCCCCCGGGTGCGCTCTTTCCCCTCCACCAGGGCACGCCGCGTGCGTGCCCTTGATCTGCCGCGCCCCTCCCCGCGGCGGCTAGCCGCGCCCGGCCGCCCGGGCCAGCTGTTCCAGCGTCGCCGCCACGGCCGGCACCTGTGCCAGGTCGGGCAGGGTGAGGGCGACGATCTCGCGCCGTACCGCCGGCTCCAGCCGCACCATGCGCACACCCCGCGGCCGTACCGACTCCACCGCCAGCTGGGGCAGTACGGCCACCCCCAGGCCGGCGCCGACCAGGCCGACCACCGCGGGGTAGTCGTCCGTGGCGAAGTCGATGCGCGGAACGAAACCGGCTCCCTCGCAGACCTCGACCAGCTGGCCGCGGCAGCGCGGGCAGCCCGCGATCCACGGCTCCTCGGCCAGTTCGCCGATGGCGACGGACTCCGCGCGCGCCAGGCGGTGCCGCTCCGGGACCAGGGCGACCAGGCGGTCGGTCAGCAGGGGCCGTACGACCAGGTCGTCCCAGTCCTCGGCGACCGCCGCCCCCTCGTAGCGGAAGGCCAGGGTGAGGTCGCAGTCGCCCTCGCGCAGAAGGTCTGCGGACTTCGGGGGCTCGGCCTCCTCCAGGGAGACGCGGGTGCCGGGGTGGGCGGCGCGCAGGGCGGCCAGGGCGGTGGGCACGAGGGTGGACGTACCGCTCGGGAAGGAGACCAGCCGGACCCGGCCGGCCCGCAGGCCCGCGATGGCGGCGACCTCCTCCTCGGCCGCGGTGAGCCCGGCGAGAATGCCGGAGGCGTGCCGGACCAGGGCTTCTCCGGCCTGGGTCAGCCGCATCTCGCGGCCGTTGCGGACCAGCAGCGGGGTGCCGACCGAAGCCTCCAGGGCCTTCATCTGCTGGCTGACGGCGGGCTGGGTGCAGCCCAGTTCACGCCCCGCCGCGGAGAAGGAACCGGTGGTGGCGACGGCGCGCAGGACGCGGAGATGACGGGCCTCGATCACCCTTCGAGCATAAGGGTTTCTTGGGGAGGAGGCGAGATATCAATTCGACGCTTTGGGATGCGGTCCCGTACCGTTCGGGGCATGAGGGTTCTCACGGTCAATCTGGGCCGCCCGCAGCCGGTGCCGTACACCGACCAGCCACAGGGTGTGACGGGCATCGACAAGAAGCCGGTCGACGGGCCGGTGCGGGTGACGGCACCAGGCCCCAAGGGTGTGGGCGGAAGCGGCCTGGCCGGGGACGCGGTGTGCGAGCTGCGCCATCACGGCGGGGACGACCAGGCTGTGTACGCCTACGCGCGCGAGGACCTCGACGACTGGGGACGCGCACTCGACCGGTCGCTGCCCAACGGCTGCTTCGGGGAGAACCTGACGACGCACGGGCTGGACGTGTCCGGGGCGCTGATCGGCGAGCGCTGGCGGATCGGCGCCGCGCTGGTCCTGGAGGTGACCTCCGGCCGGATCCCGTGCCGCACGTTCCAGGGCCATCTGGGCGAGCGCGGCTGGGTCAAGAGGTTCACACAGAAGGGCGCAACGGGTGCCTACCTCCGGGTGATCGAACCGGGCGAGATCCAGGCGGGCGACCCCGTGGAGATCGTGCACCGGCCGGACCACGGGGTGACGGCGGCGCTGCAGTTCCGCGCGGTCACCACCGAGCGGGAACTGCTGCCGCGGCTGCTCGCGGCGGGCGAGGCGCTGCACGCGGAGACGCTGGCCACGGTGCGCAAGTACACGGCGCAGCGGCAGGGCTGAGGGGCCGTCGGCCGGGGCGCCACCCGGGCCGACGGCCAGCGGACGCGCTTGCTCCGGGTCACTACCCTTGGGCCATGACAACGGCTCTGATTACGGGATCGACCGCGGGGATCGGCGCCGCGTTCACGCGGCGGCTGGCGGCGGACGGACACGACCTCGTGCTGGTGGCACGGGACACCAAACGGCTGCGCGAACAGGCGACCGAACTGCACGACCGGCACGGCATCGAGGTGGAGGTGCTGACCGCCGACCTGTCCGAGGACAAGGGCATCGAGGCGGTCGCCGACCGCCTCGGCGACCGGAAGAACCCGGTCGACCTGCTGGTCAACAACGCGGGCTTCGGCAACAAGGGCCGCTATCTGGAAGTGGCCATGGCCGACGAGCTGCGGATGCTGAAGGTGCACTGCGAGGCGGTGCTCCGGCTGACGTCGGCGGCGGCCGAGGCGATGCGCGAGCGCGGGCGGGGCGGGATCGTCAACGTCGCCTCCGTGGCCGCCTTCGTGCCGCGCGGCACCTACGGCGCCTCCAAGGCGTGGGTCGTGCAGTTCACGCAGGGCGCGGCCAAGGACCTGGCCGGCAGCGGCGTACGCCTGATGGCCCTGTGCCCCGGCTTCGTGCGCACCGAGTTCCACGAGCGGGCCGGGATGGGCACGGACAACATCCCGGGCTGGATGTGGCTGGACGCCGACAAGCTGGTCGCGGCGGCCCTGGCCGATCTGGCGCGCGGCAAGTCGCTGTCGATCCCCGACCCGCGCTACAAGGCGCTGATGGGCCTGGTGAAGGTGACCCCGCGCGGGCTGATGGGCGGGATCTCCTCCCGGACGGGACGCAAGTACGGGCCCCGCTAGCGGACGGGTGGCGCTGCCGTACCGGTGCGAAAATAGGCGTGACGGAGACCGGGCCAGGGGGGCCGGGAGGCGGCGTCATGACCTTCGTACAGCTCATCGAGTGCAGGACGAGCCGGCTGGACGAGATGAACCGGCTGATGGACGACTGGGTCGCGCAGACCAGGGGCAGACGGACGGCGACGCACGCGCTGGTCGGCAAGGACCGCTCGGACGCGTCGCACATCGTCGAAGTGGTGGAGTTCCCGTCGTACGCGGAGGCGATGCGGAACTCGAAGCTCCCGGAGACCGGCCAGATCTTCCAGGAGATGGTCGCGCTGTGCGACGAGGCGCCGACGTTCATGGACCTGGACGTCGTGCGGGACGAGCGGCTCTCCGAGGACACCGTGCGGCGGTTCTACGGGGCGCTCGCGACCGCGGGCGAGCTCTCTCCCCTCAACGACCTGCTGGACGAGGACGTCCACAGCCACGATCCGGTGAACCCGCAGGACACCATCGGCCTGGACAACGCCCGTGCCGAGTACCGGATGTGGCGCGCCGCCTTCGACTTCACCTTCACCGTCGAGGACGTGCTCGCGCAGGGCGACCGGGCGTGCGCGCGGTGGACGTGGAACGCCACGCACACAGGGGACTTCATGGGGATCGCGGCCACGGGCAGGAACGTCACCATGACCGGGATGACGCTCTTCCGCTTCACGGACCACGGCAAGATCGCCGAGACCTGGTGGCAGCACGATCAGCTGGGGCTGATGCAACAGCTGGGCGCGCTGGACGAGTTGGAGCAGTAGACAGGGCGAAGGCCCGGCACCGTGACGGTGCCGGGCCTTCGCTCGGGAGCGCTTGGCTCAGTGGGAGTGGCCGTGGCCGTGGCCCGCGGCGGCCGGCTCTTCCTCTTCCTTCTTCTCGACGACCAGGGTCTCGGTCGTGAGCAGCAGGGAGGCGATGGAGGCGGCGTTCTCCAGGGCGGAGCGGGTGACCTTCACCGGGTCGATGACGCCGGCCTTGACCAGGTCGCCGTACTCGCCGGTGGCGGCGTTGTAGCCCTGCCCCTTCTCCAGGTCCTTGACCTTGGAGACGATGACGTAGCCCTCCTGGCCGGCGTTCTCGCCGATCCAGCGCAGCGGCTCGACCACGGCGTTGCGGACGACCGCGACACCGGTGGCCTCGTCGCCGGTCTTGTCGAGGTTGCCCTCAAGGACCTTGGAGGAGTGGACCAGGGCGGAGCCACCACCGGAGACGATGCCCTCCTCGACCGCGGCGCGGGTCGCGGAGATGGCGTCCTCCAGACGGTGCTTCTTCTCCTTCAGCTCCACCTCGGTGGCGGCGCCGACCTTGATCACGCACACGCCGCCGGCCAGCTTGGCGAGGCGCTCCTGGAGCTTCTCGCGGTCCCAGTCGGAGTCGGTGTTCTCGATCTCGGCCTTGATCTGCGCGACGCGGCCGGTGAGGTCCTCCTGCCTGCCGGCACCCTCGACGATCGTGGTGTCGTCCTTGGTGACGGTGACGCGGCGGGCGGAGCCGAGCACGTCCAGGCCGACCTGGTCGAGCTTGAGGCCGACCTCCTCGGAGATGACGGTGGCGCCGGTGAGGATGGCCATGTCCTGCAGCATCGCCTTGCGGCGGTCGCCGAAGCCGGGGGCCTTCACCGCGACGGCGTTGAAGGTGCCGCGGATCTTGTTGACGACCAGGGTCGACAGGGCCTCGCCCTCGACGTCCTCGGCGATGATCAGCAGCGGCTTGGAGGCGCCGGCCTGGATGACCTTCTCCAGCAGCGGCAGCAGGTCCTGGATGGAGCTGATCTTGCCCTGGTTGATGAGGATGTACGGGTCGTCGAGGACGGCCTCCATACGCTCCTGGTCCGTCACGAAGTACGGCGACAGGTAGCCCTTGTCGAAGGCCATGCCCTCGGTGAAGTCCAGCTCCAGACCGAAGGTGTTGGACTCCTCGACGGTGATGACACCGTCCTTGCCGACCTTGTCCATCGCCTCGGCGATCAGCTCGCCGACCTGCTGGTCCTGGGCGGACAGCGCGGCGACGGCGGCGATGTCGGACTTCTCGTCGATCGGGCGGGCCGAGGCGAGCAGGTCGTCGGAGACGGCCTTGACCGCGGCGTCGATGCCCTTCTTCAGGGCGGCCGGGGAGGCGCCGGCGGCGACGTTCTTCAGGCCTTCGCGCACCAGCGCCTGGGCGAGCACGGTGGCGGTGGTGGTGCCGTCACCAGCGATGTCGTTGGTCTTGGTGGCCACCTCCTTCACCAGCTGCGCGCCGAGGTTCTCGTACGGGTCCTCGATCTCGACCTCGCGGGCGATCGTGACACCGTCGTTGGTGATGGTGGGGGCACCGAACTTCTTGTCGATGACGACGTTGCGGCCGCGGGGGCCGATCGTCACCTTCACCGTGTCGGCCAGCTTGTTGACGCCGCGCTCAAGGGCGCGACGGGCGTCCTCGTCGAACTTCAGAATCTTCGCCATGACAGCGGAAGCCCTCTCGGAAATCTGTGGGTGTAAAGACGACTGCGCCCCGGACGCCCGGCTTCGTTATCGGTCGCGGGGGCCAGGGGCGCAGCTCAAGAGCAAAATGTGCTCGAGGTGACTACTTCTCGATGATCGCGAGCACGTCGCGAGCCGAGAGGACGAGGTACTCCTCGCCGTTGTACTTCACCTCGGTGCCGCCGTACTTGCTGTAGAGGACGACATCGCCGACCTTGACGTCGAGCGGAAGACGCTCGCCGTTCTCGAAGCGGCCCGGGCCCACGGCGAGGACGGCGCCCTCCTGGGGCTTCTCCTTCGCGGTGTCCGGGATGACCAGGCCAGAGGCGGTGGTCTGCTCGGCGTCGAGCGGCTGGACCACGATGCGGTCCTCGAGCGGCTTGATGGCAACCTTGGAGCTGGTGGTCGTCACGATCCGACCTCCCCCTTCGGAGATCTCACGGGGTTAACTGTCTGAGGTGGCGACCAGGTGGATCCGTCGTCGCGGGTGCCGGACCTGCCCGTCGCGTGTTGGCACTCTCCAGGGGGGAGTGCCAGAGCTGAGACTATGACTGCGATTAGCACTCGGTCAAGCGGAGTGCCAATGCCGTGCGGCGCGTCGGCCGAATCCGGTCCCCGCGCTGTCTGCGCCGGGCGCCTTTGCGGCCCGGTGGGTGGTCAGTTCAGGTAGTCCTCCAGGTGCCCCACCGTCAGCCCCCTCTGCTGGACCCTGCGCAGCGCCCGCGCGGTGCGCTCGCGCAGGCTCGGTCCCGTGGTCTCGTCCGGGCCGATCAGGATGATGTCGCCGGGGCGGAGATGGTGTTCGCCGTGGGTGTAGACCAGGTCGGTCGGGGTCATGGCGGCGCGCCACAGGACGACCGTGGAGATGCCGCAGTCCGAGGCCGCGTGCAGGGTGGTGGTGTCGTACGAGCCGTACGGCGGGCGGAAGAGGCGGGGGCGCAGGCCGAGGCGGGAGCTGATCCTGTCCTGCTGGCCGCAGATCTCGGCGCGCTGGGCGGCGTAGGGCAGCCCGGACAGCGCACGGTGGTCGAGGGTGTGGTTCTCGATGCCGGCGCCCAGCCGGCGCAGGCGGGCGAAGTGGCCGTAGCCGGGGCCGGCGACGCTGTCGGTGAGGAACATGCTGAGGGGCAGCCGGAGTTCGCGGACCATGTCGACGAAGCGGGGGTCCTTGTCGGCGCCGTCGTCGTAGGTGAGGAAGACGACCCGGTCGTGGGTGGGGATGTGGTCCATGACCCGGGGCAGGACGCGGCCGGCGGTGTGCGGGGTGAGGGCCAGCGCGCGGGCGGCGGGGCTCGGCGGGCGGTCGAGGGGCTCGGTCAGGCCCCAGTGGCGGTAGCCCCGGTCGGTGGCGGGACCGGGCGGGTGCACACCCTCGGCGGCCCTCTTGCCGAGGCGCTCGATGGGATCGACGGACTGCGCACAGCCGCTGAGCAGCAGAGCCGAGGCGAGCACCCCGACCAGCACCCGCGCTGCCCCCACCCGGGACCTCCCGAAGACGGCCCCCGCGCGGGAAGGCCGGGGGCCGTCGGAGCCCACCCGGGCGCGGGGCGCCCGCCGGGCGCCGGACCTCGCCCACACACCTGCCGCCCGCGAGCCACCAGGGCTCGTCCGGGCCTCTGGCACCCGCGAGCCACGGGAAGCAGCCTGCACGCGAAGCGCTCGCAGGCCACCGGAACTCGCCCAGGCGTGGGACGCCCGCGGGCCACCGGAACCCGCCAGGGCGCGAGGCACCCGTGCGCCACCGGAGCCCGCCCGGGCGTGGGACGCCCGCGGGGCGCCGGGGGTGGTCCGGGGCGGCCGTGGGGCCTCGGAGGGCCCCGCGCAGCTCACAGGTAGTCCTCCAGGCGGGCCACGGCGTAGCCCTCGCGGGTGACCTTGTTCAGGAAGCGGCGCATGTCGTCGATCATCGTGCCGTTCCAGTCGGAGCGGCCCCGGAAGTGGGTGAGGACGATGTCGCCGCGGCGCATCTTCTGGTCGTCCTCGCGGTACTCCCAGTGGTCGACGAAGACCTCCTCGTTCCAGATCGGCGCGTACCGGATGCCGCAGGCCTTGGCGGCGCGCAGGGTGTCCTGGTTGTAGTCGCCGTAGGGCGGGCGGAAGACCGTCGGGCGCCTGCCGAACTGCTTCTCCATGATGTCCTGCATGCCGCAGATCTCGTCCCGCTGCTCCTCGTAGGACAGGCCCGGCAGGTACGGGTGGTGCAGGGTGTGGTTGTTGAGGGTGTGGCCGTAGGACTGCATCCGGCGGAAGTACCCGTAGTCGTCGTTGACCAGGTAGTCGCTGAGGAAGGCGGTGTACGGGATCTTCAGCTCCCGCATCATCCGCAGGAAGTCCGGGTCCTTCTCGGAACCGTCGTCGATCGTGAGGAAGACGATCTTCTGCCGGGTGGGGATCGTGGTGAAGACCGGGGGCAGATACCAGTCCTCCTGGTGGTCCACCTCGAAGCCGTCCCGGGCGGTGATGTGCGGCTTCTGCGCGGGTGGGGGCGGGGGCGTCAGCGGGACCTGGTCCAGCCCCCAGCGTCTGGCGGCGGCGACCAGGCGGGCGTGTTCGGCGGCCTGGCGGGCCTGGGGGCTCAGCGCCTGCGCGGGGCCGCCCCGGCCGGGCGCGGAGCGGGTCACCTCGGGGCCGGCACAGCCGGCGAGGAGAGCGGTGCAGAGCAACGCGACGGCTCCCCGGCGGAGGACCGGACGTCCGACGCGAGTCTGATTTTTATCGTTTTGTACGATTACCTGCATGGCGCCGGATCCTCCCAGGCCAGGGCCCCGATCCCGGGCCGACACCGCCGCCGGAGGCGCACGATCCACCGACTGGCCCACAATGACCCGGTGAACGACCTCGCTCTGCTCCTCAGCCCCGAAGGCCGTGCCCTCCTCGACGAGGTCCGCGACACCGCTCCGGCGGACGAACTCGCCGTCGCCACCCGGCTGCGCCGCGACCACCCCGCCGCACTGGTGTCGGCCGCGCTCGGCCAGGCCCGGCTGCGGCAGCGGGCGGCGGCGAAGTTCGGGACGGCGGACGCGGGGCGGATGTTCTTCACACCGAACGGGGTCGAGCAGTCGACGCGGACCAGCGTGGCGACGTACCGCGCGGAGCGGATGCGGGGCCTCGGCGTGACCTCCGTGGCCGACCTGTGCTGCGGGATCGGCGGGGACGCGATCGCGCTCGCGCGGGCGGGGATCCGGGTGCTCGCCGTGGACCGGGATCCGGTGACGGCCGCGGTGGCGCGGGCGAACGCCGAGGCGCTGGGGCTGGGCGGGCTGATCGAGGTGCGCGAGGCGGACGTCACGGAGGTGGACACCGCCGGGTACGACGCGGTCTTCGTGGATCCGGCGCGCCGCGGGGGCCGCGGCAGGATCTTCGACCCGGAGGCGTACTCACCGCCGCTGTCCTGGGCGGTGGAAGCCGCCTCGGCCGCCGGCACGGCCGCGCTGAAGATCGCCCCGGGCATCCCCCACGAGGCGGTCCCCGCCGAGGCCGAGGCGGAGTGGATCTCCGACGGCGGCGATGTGAAGGAAGCGGTGCTGTGGTTCGGCACGGGGGCGCCGGGAGCGGTGCGCGCCACGCTGCTGCCCGGCCCGCGCACGCTGCTCGGCCGGGGCCTGCCCGATCCCGCGGTGCGCCCGGTGGGGCGGTACCTGTACGAGCCGGACGGCGCCGTGATCCGCGCCCATCTGGTCGCGGAGGTGGCCGAACACCTGGACGGCGGGCTGATCGACCCCACGATCGCCTACGTCACCGCCGACGGGCTGCGGCCCACGCCGTACGCCTCCGCCTATGAGATCACCGACCAACTTCCCTTCAACGTCAAGAAGTTGAAGGCCCTGCTGCGCGAGCGCGAGGTCGGCACGCTGACCGTGAAGAAGCGCGGGTCGGCGGTCGAACCGGAGGAGCTGCGCAGGAAGGTCAAGCCGCAGGGGCCCCACGCGGCGACGGTGTTCCTCACCCGGGTCGCCGGGGCGCCCACGATGCTCGTGGGCGGGCCCGCCTAGGGCGGCCCTGCCGGCGCACCGGCCCGGCGCAGCAGCAGGGCGCGTTCCTTCTCGTTGCGGGCGAGGCCGGCCGCCCGCTCGAACTCCGCGCGCGCCTGAGCCGTACGCCCGAGCCGGGCCAGCAGATCGCCGCGGACGCTGGGCAGCAGGTGGTAGTCGCGCAGGGCGGGTTCGGCGGCCAGGGCGTCCACCAGCCGCAGGCCCTCGGCCGGCCCGTCGGCCATGGACACGGCGACCGCGCGGTTCAGCTCGACCACCGGGGACGGGGCGCGGGCGGCCAGCAGGCCGTAGAGGGTGGCGATGGCGCGCCAGTCGGTCTCCTCGTAGCGGTACGCGTGCGCGTGGCACGCGGCGATGGCCGCCTGCAGGGCGTAGGGGCCCGGGGCGCCGGTCGCCGTGGCGTCGGCGCGGTCGAGAGCACGGATGCCGCGCGCGATGAGCAGGCGGCTCCAGCGGCGCCGGTTCTGGTCCTTGAGCAGGACCGGCTCGCCGTCCGGACCCGTGCGGGCGGCCATGCGGGAGGCCTGGAACTCCAGCAGCGCGGTCAGGCCGTGCACCTCCGGCTCCTTGGGCATCAGCGCGGACAGGACGCGGGCCAGGCGCAGCGCGTCCTCGCACAGCCCGGGGCGCAGCAGGTCGTCGCCGGCGGTCGCCGCGTAACCCTCGTTGAAGATCAGGTAGATGACGTCCAGGACGGAGCCGAGGCGGGCCTCGCGGTCGGGTCCGCAGGGGACTTCGAAGGCGATGTTCTTCTTCGCCAGGGTGCGTTTGGCCCGGACGATGCGCTGGGCGATCGTCGCCTCCGGCACGAGGTGGGCGCGGGCGATCTCGGCGGTGGTCAGGCCGCCGAGCAGCCGCAGGGTGAGCGCGGTGCGGGCGTCCGGGGACAGCACCGGGTGGCAGGTGGTGAAGACGAGCCGGAGCAGGTCGTCGTCGATGCCGTCGGGGTCGGCGGGCTCGTCGTACGGCGGCGGGGACGACTGCGCGCGGTCCCGGCCGATCTCCTGCAGCTTGCGGGCGTAGGTCTCGCGGCGCCGGACCAGGTCGACGGCGCGGTGCCGGGCGGTGGCCATGAGCCAGGCGCCCGGGTTGTCGGGCACGCCGTCGCGGGGCCACTGCTCCAGGGCGGCGACCAGCGCGTCCTGGGCCAGTTCCTCGGCGATGCCGACGTCCCGGACGATCCGGGCCACCCCGGCGATGACGCGGGGTGACTCCAGGCGGAAGACGGTCTCGATGGCGTGGGCGGCTGCGGCCCCGGGTGCTGCGGGGGCGTGCGCCGCGGTGGGCTGTGATTCCACAGCCCACCATGCAACACCCCCGGACGGCACGGCGCCAGGCGCGTCAGCCCTCGGCGATCTCACGCACCTCACAGGTCACTGTCCAGAAGTCCTCGTGCACCTGCAGGAACCGCTTGGTCCACTCCAGGGCCTCGGCCTTGTCCTTGCACTGCATGAGGGCGTAGCCGCCGACGGCCTCCTTGGTCTCGGTGAACGGCCCGTCGGTGACGGAGATCCTGCCGCCCTCCCAGCGCACCCGGGTGCCCTGGGCGGACGGGGTGAGCCCGGCGGTGTCGAGCATCACGCCGGCCTTGGTGATCTCCTCGATCAGCTCGCCCATCCGCTGCATCAGCTCCGCGCTGGGGCCCTCGGCGGGGGCGGAGGACTCGTCGATGCGCACGAGCGACAGATAGCGGGGCATGGTGACTCCTTCGGTCGGGGCGGCGGGGTCCGTCCCCGCCGCTCACCCATGCGTCGAACGGGAGGGACCCGGATCGACACGTTCACCGAAGATTTTTTTCCGCGGGCGCCGCGCAGGCACCGGACCACGCCGTCGTCGCCGTCCTCGCCCGTCGCGCGGGGACGGCGGGGTCGTGCCGGTCAGCGCAGGGACGCCCACAGCTCGCTCGCCGCGGGCTCCTTCGCGATCACCCGGTTGGGGTCGGAGGGGGCCGTGACGACCGGCATCATCACCGTCTTCACATGGTCTGCGGTCAGGCCCTTCAGGCTCTGCCCGAGCCGCGTCAGCTCGGGCAGGGAGTCCAGGCCGGTGTCGGTGGTGAGGCCGGCGGTGACCGCGTCGGCGGCCCGGTACAGCCTGGCCGGGTCGGTGAGCAGGTTCGTGGCCGCCAGCCGCGCCGACAGGGCCTTCACCAGCTGCTGTTGCAGCCCTATCCGGCCGAGGTCGCTGCCGTCGCCTATGCCGTGCCGGGTGCGGGCGAGCGCCAGGGCCCGCTTGCCGTCCAGATGGTGGGCGCCGGCCTTGAGGTGCAGATGGCTCATGTCGTCGTCGATGTCCTGTGCGGTGGTGACGTCGACTCCGCCGAGCGCGTCCACCAGCTGCGCGAAGCCGGAGAAGTCGATCTCGATGCAGTGGTCCATGCGGACGTTCGTGATCGACTCGACCGTCTTGACGGCACAGACCGGGCCGCCCACCTCGTACGCGCTGTTGAACATCGCGCCGTAGGCAACCGGCGTCGAACCGCCGGAGGCGAGCGGGCAGGACGGGCGGGTGACGAGGGTGTCGCGCGGGATACTGACGACGGTGGCCCGGGTACGGCCCGCGTCGATGTGGACGACCATCGCCGTGTCGGAGCGGGCGCCGGAGCTGTCGCCGCCGCCGAGTTCCTCGTCGGCCTTGCCGCTGCGTGAGTCCGAGCCCAGGACCAGGATGTTCAGGGAGCCGGTGGGCAGCGGCGCGGCGGCGGCCGAGGCGCTCGGGGACGGGTTGGCCACCGCCCGGGCGGGCCGGTCGTCGCCGAGCGCGCTGTTGATGTCGACGCTCGTGATGTTGTGGTTCAGATGCCAGTACGCCCAGCCCACCGCGGCCGCGCCCAGCACCAGGGTGCCCGTCAGGGTGAGGCCGACGATCTTCAGCGCTCTCGACCGCCGGCCCACCGCTCCGCCCACGTCCCCTTGCTCGCCGTGCTGCTCCTCGTGCTGCCCCATGCGTCGCGTCACGGCAGGAACGTAAGTCCGAATTATTAGGGGACTGTTAGCGGAAGCCGTGAGAATCGGCTTTCTTCGGAAATTCGAGATCCCACGCGAAAGGCCTCCGAAAGTTTCGGTCGACCAACCGATTGACTTCGGAGGAGTGCGGGGGCACGCGCCCCACCCCTCCATACCTCACCTTCCGGCCGCCCGCGTCACCGCGCCGCCGTACTCGCCCGCACCACCAGGCTCGTCGCCAGCTCCACCCGTGTCGCCGCCCGCTCCTCCCGCTCGCGCCCCAGCTCCAGCACCAGCCGGGCCGCCGCCTCGGCCATCTCGGTCAGCGGCTGCCGTACGGTCGTCAGCGGCGGGCCGACCCAGCGGGCCACCGGCAGATCGTCGAAGCCGACGACGCTGACGTCCTCCGGGATGCGCAGGCCCAGTTCGCGCGCGGCCTCGTACAGGCCGAGCGCCTGCAGGTCGTTGCCCGCGAAGACGGCCGTCGGCCGGTCGGGGCGGCGCAGCAGTTCCAGCCCCAGGCGGTAGCCGGAGTCGTGGTGGAAGTCGCCGGCCACGATCAGCGTGGGGTCGACCGGCAGGCCGGCGGTCTCCAGGGCCGCGCGGTAGCCGTCGAGGCGGGCCCGGCTGCACATCATGCGGGAGGGGCCGCTGATCGCGCCGATCCGGGTGTGGCCGAGGTCGACCAGATGGCGGGTGGCGGCGAGGCCGCCCTGCCAGTTGGTGGCCCCGATGGAGGGCACGTCCGGGCCCGGGTCGCCGGCCGGGTCCATCACCACGAACGGGATGGACCGGCTGGTCAGCAGCGCCCGCTGGGACGCGTCGAGACCGGAGAGCACCAGGACGACACCGTGCGGGCGGCGCGCGGCCACCTGGTCGGCCCAGGTCCGGCCCGGGGTGAGCCGGCCGGCCGACTCGGACAGGACGACGCTCAGTCCGGCGTCCCGGGCCACGTTCTCCACACCCCGGATGACCTCCAGCGCCCAGGCGCTCTCCAGCTCGTGGAAGACCAGGTCGATCAGGGGCGAGCGGGAGGCCTCGGCGCGCCGGCGCCGGTAGCCGTGGGTGCGCAGCAGCTCCTCGACCCGGGTGCGGGTGGCGGGGGCGACATCGGCGCGGCCGTTGAGGACCTTCGAAACAGTCGGAGCCGATACGCCGGCCTCACGGGCGATCTCGGCGAGGGTCGCCGTCTGCGTCTCTGCGGGCTTCGAAGGCTTCATGCCCGCGATCGTAACCGCGCCAGGCCTCTTGACGAAGGCCTTCTCGCGCCATAGGTTCCCGGAACATTCGGTGTTCTATTCGAAACATTCGTCCTGGTGGCCGGTACACGCCGTGCGCCACAGCCAGAGTGACGGGAGTTCCATGACCACCGCTTCTTGGCGCGACCCCGCCCTGCCCGCCGACGCCCGCGTGGCGGACCTGCTCTCCCGGATGACCCTGCGGGAGAAGGCCGCCCAGCTGTACGGCGTGTGGGTGGGCGCGGCCACGGACGGCGACGGGGTCGCCCCGCTGCAGCAGGAGATGACCGCCGGCCACGACTGGGACGAGCTGGTCGCCCTCGGCCTCGGCCAGCTGACCCGCTCCTTCGGCACCGCCCCCGTGGAACCGGGGCTCGGCGCGCAGGCCCTGGCCCGGGCGCAGCGCCGGATCGTCGCGGCGGGCCGCTTCGGCATCCCGGCCGTGGCCCATGAGGAGTGCCTGGCCGGGTTCACCGCCTGGCGGGCCACGGCGTACCCGGTGCCGCTCGCCTGGGGCGCGGCCTTCGACCCGGCGCTGGTCGAGGAGATGGGCCGGCGCATCGGCCGGGACCTGCGCGCGGTCGGCGCCCACCAGGGCCTGGCCCCCGTCCTGGACGTGGTGCGCGACCCGCGCTGGGGGCGGGTGGAGGAGACGATCGGCGAGGACCCGTACCTGGTCGGCACCATCGGCACGGCCTATGTGCGCGGCCTGGAGTCGGCGGGGGTGGTCGCCACGCTCAAGCACTTCGCCGGGTACGCGTCCTCGGCCGGCGCCCGGAACCTGGCCCCGGTCCGTGCGGGGGTCCGGGAGTTCGCGGACGTCACGCTGCCGCCGTTCGAGATGGCGCTGCGCGAGGGCGGGGCCCGCTCGGTGATGGCGGCGTACACCGAGACCGATGGCGTGCCCGCCTCGGCCGACCCGCACCTGCTGACCGAGCTGCTGCGCGAGGAGTGGGGGTTCACCGGCACGGTGGTCGCCGACTACTTCGGCATCGGTTTCCTGCGGACGCTGCACCGGGTCGCGGCGGACGAGGCGGAGGCGGCGCGGCTGGCGCTGATCGCGGGCGTCGACGTGGAGCTGCCGACCCTGCAGTGCTACGGCACCCCGCTGGTCACGGCCGTATGCGAGGGGCGTGTCCCCAAGGCCCTGGTGGACCGGGCGGCCCGGCGCGTCCTGCTGCAGAAGTGCGAGCTGGGCCTGCTGGACGCGGACTGGCGGCCGGAGCCGGCGGGGCCGGTCGACCTGGACTCGGCGGAGAACCGCGCCCTGGCCCGCCGTCTGGCGGAGGAGTCGGTGGTGCTGCTGGACAACCCCGGCGGCATGCTGCCGCTGGCCCCTGACGCCCGGATCGCGGTCGTGGGCCCGCGCGCGGCGGACCCGCTCGCGATGCTCGGCTGCTACTCCTTCCCCTCCCACGTCCTCACGCGGCACCCCGATGTCCCGCTCGGCATCGAGATCCCCACCCTTCTGGACTCGCTGCGCGCGCACCTGCCGGACGCCAAGGTCACGTTCGCCGAGGGCTGCGCGGTCTCCGACCCCGACCCGGCCGGTATCGGGGAGGCGGTGTCCCGGGTCGCGGAGGCGGATGTGTGCGTGGCTGTGCTCGGCGACCGGGCGGGCCTGTTCGGCCGGGGCACCTCCGGCGAGGGCTGCGATGTGGCGGACCTGCGGCTGCCGGGGGCGCAGGCGGAGTTGCTGGACGCCCTGGTGGCGACCGGCGTGCCGGTGGTCCTCGTGCTGCTGACCGGCCGGCCGTACGCGCTGGGCCGCTGGCACGGCCGGCTCGGCGCGGTCGTGCAGGCCTTCTTCCCCGGCGAGGAGGGCGGCCCGGCGGTGGCCGGGGTGCTGTCCGGGCGGGTGAACCCCTCCGGGCGGCTTCCGGTGAGCGTGCCGCGGCAGCCCGGCGGTCAGCCCTGGACGTATCTCCAGCCCCCGCTGGGCCTGGCCGGCGAGGTGAGCAGCCTGGACCCGACGCCGCTGTACCCGTTCGGGCACGGCCGCTCGTACACGACGTTCGCCTGGGAGGACGTGCGCGCCCCGGAGGCCGAGGTCCCCACGGACGGTTCCTGCGACCTCGCGCTGACCGTACGCAACACCGGCGAGCGGGCCGGCGCCGAGGTCGTCCAGCTGTATCTGCACGACCCGGTGGCCTCGGTGACCCGGCCGGACGTCCTCCTGATCGGCTATCAGCGGCTGCTGCTGCAGCCGGGCGAGTCCCGCCGGGTCACCTTCCGCTTCCATGCCGACCTGTCCTCCTTCACGGACCGCGCGGGGAAGCGGCGGGTGGAGCCGGGCGCGCTGGAACTGCGGCTGGCCGCGTCCAGCGCGGATGTGCGCCACCGGGTGCGGCTGCGGCTGACGGGGCCGGTCCGGGTGGTGGGGGCCGAGCGGCGGCTTCGGTGCGAGGCGGAGGTGTCCGGAGGGAACTGATTGAACCTCAGGGGGCCGGTGGAACGTATTGAGCCATGGCGGAAGCACAGCGACCTCCCTTCCGCAAGACCTCTGACACGGGCGTTCAGGATGGGTTCAGGTTGCCCCTGACAGGGTCGTTGATCACCTGACACCCCCTCACAGGAGCCCCTTTGACGACCACATCCGTGATGAAGAAGCTGCCCGAGGTCACCCTCGCGTTCTGGGTCATGAAGATCGCGGCGACCACCCTGGGCGAGACGGCGGGCGATCTGTTCGCCCAGACGCTGAAGCTGGGCTACTTCCTCACCACCCTCGTCCTGTTCCTGGTCTTCGTGGTGACGCTGGTGGTGCAGCTGCGCTCGTCCCGCTACAACCCGTTCTTCTACTGGACCGTGATCCTGTCGACCTCCATGGCCGGCACCACGATGTCCGACTTCATGAACCGGGACGCCAGCGCCAAGTACCTCTCCGGCGGCGCGACGAAGCTGGGCTGGGGGCCGCAGGGGTTGGGCCTCGGCTATCCGGAGGGCGCCGCGATCCTGATCTCGATCCTGCTGCTGATCTTCCTCGGCTGGAAGCTGAGCGGGATGACCTTCCAGATCACCGAGATCGTCACCTTCCGGGGCGAGGCCCTGTTCTGGTCGGCGATCCTGGTCTCCAACACCCTCGGCACCTCGATGGGCGACTTCCTCTCCGACAGCTCCGGCCTCGGCTACCTGGGCGGAGCGGCGCTGGTGACCGGCGTACTGCTGGTCCTGGTCGCGCTGATGAAGGTCCCGGCCGTGCCGAACGTCCTGCTGTTCTGGATCGCGTTCGTCCTGACCCGCCCGCTGGGCGCCACGGCCGGCGACTTCCTGACCAAGCCGGTCGCCAAGGGCGGCCTGGACCTGGGTACGGCGGGTTCCTCGGCGGTGCTGCTCGCGGTGCTGTTCGGGCTGATGGCGTACGCGCAGGTCAAGGAGCGGCGGGCGGCGGCTGCCCCGGAGCAGGCGCTCCCGGGGACGGAGCCGGCCCGCGCGGAGGAGGCCGGCCGCCGGTGAGACGCGAAACCCCGCCCCGGGAAGCCGGGGCGGGGTTTCGGATGGAGCGCCGGGCAGGCCTTGCACCTGCATCTCCCCGCAGGAAGCGGGACGTCTTTCCTTGGACCACCAACGCACTGCGTCCGGGGCGGAGTTCCGATGCCGATGTCTCGGCTTCGGCGTTCCGGCCGTTCGCGGTGTGATGATCATAGGACAGTCCGGCCGGGGCTGCCAAACCTCAGCCGTCCGCCACCGACTCGAACCGCCAGCGGTGCACGGCCCGGGTCACCAACCCCGGGGCGGGCTCGGGAAGTTCGGGCAGCTCGGCGTCGTACGGCGCCTCCCACCAGGTGATGACCAGCACCCGGTCCTGCGGCGCCCGGAAGGTCTCGCGCCTGAGCGGTTCTTGTGCCAGGCGCTGTTCCCGCGCCCAGGCGAGGAGGTCCGCCCCCCGGCCCTCGGCCGCCCGCGCCTCCCACATCAGGGCGACGGTCACGAGTACAGGTTCTCCTTGCTGACCTCGTGCACATGGTCGTGGTCGTGGCCCGGCACATGCGGGTCCGTGACCGGCAGGGAGGAGTCGGCCGACAGGTCCCAGCTGGAGGCGGCCCGGTTGCGGGCGACCATCTCGGCACCGAGCGCGGCCACCATCGCGCCGTTGTCCGTGCACAGCTTGGGGCGCGGCACGCGCAGCCGGATGCCGGCCGCCTCGCAGCGCTCCTGGGCCAGCGCACGCAGCCGGGAGTTGGCCGCGACACCGCCGCCGATCATCAGATGGTCGACGCCCTCGTCCTTGCAGGCACGGACGGCCTTGCGGGTCAGCACGTCGACGACGGCCTCCTGGAAGGAGGCGGCCACATCACGGACCGGGACCTCCTCGCCGGCCGCGCGCCTGGCCTCGATCCAGCGGGCCACGGCCGTCTTCAGGCCGGAGAAGGAGAAGTCGTACGCCGGATCACGCGGGCCGGTCAGGCCGCGCGGGAAGGCGATCGCCTCCGGGTCGCCCTCGCGCGCGTACCGGTCGATGACCGGTCCGCCGGGGAAGCCCAGGTTCAGCACGCGGGCGATCTTGTCGAAGGCCTCGCCCGCCGCGTCGTCGATGGTCGAGCCCATGGGCCGCACGTCGGAGGTGATGTCCTCGGACAGCAGCAGCGAGGAGTGGCCGCCGCTCACCAGCAGGGCCATCGTGGGCTCGGGCAGCGGGCCGTGCTCCAGCTGGTCGACGCAGATGTGCGAGGCGAGGTGGTTGACGCCGTACAGGGGCTTGCCGAGGGCGTAGGCGTACGCCTTGGCCGCCGACACGCCGACGAGCAGGGCGCCCGCGAGGCCGGGACCGGCGGTCACCGCGATGCCGTCCAGGTCCCTGGCACTGACCCCGGCCTCCTTCAGGGCGCGGTCGATCGTGGGGACCATGGCCTCCAGGTGCGCGCGGGAGGCCACCTCCGGTACGACACCGCCGAAGCGGGCGTGCTCGTCCACGCTGGAGGCGACGGCGTCCGCCAGCAGGGTGGTGCCGCGGACGATGCCGACGCCGGTCTCGTCACAGGAGGTCTCGATGCCGAGGACGAGCGGTTCGTCAGCCATTGATCTCGGTTCCTTGTTCTGAATCTGAGGAAGCGCCCGCGGCGGATCCGCCGTCGGATGCTGTGGTCAGCCGCATGACCAGGGCGTCCACATTGCCCGGCTGGTAGTAGCCGCGCCGGAAGCCGATGGGTTCGAAGCCGAAGCGCTCGTAGAGCTTCTGGGCGCGGACGTTGTCGACCCGGCACTCCAGCAGCACCTCGTGGCACTCGAACGAGGTCGCCGCGCGCAGCAGTTCGGCCAGCAGCCGGCCGCCGAGGCCGGTGCCCTGGAGGCCGCGGGCGACGGCGATGGTCTGCACGTCGCCCTGGTCGCCGGAGGCGGCGAGCCCGGCGTACCCGGCGATCCGGCCGCTCTCGTCCTCGGCCACGAGATAGCACCGGGTCGCCCCGGCGCCCCGGGAGTGGGCCAGCTCGGACCAGAACATGCCCCGGGACCAGGTGTCCTCGGGGAACAGGTCCTTCTCCAGCTCCAGGACCGGGTCGATGTCCCACCAGCGCATCTCGCGCAGTCGCACGGTCACTTCGGTGTGACCACCTTGTAGTTCTTGGGGACCTGGGCGTCCGGGCGGCGCAGGTACAGCGGACGGGGGGCCGGCAGCTCCTCGCCGGCGGCCAGCTTCCCGGCCGCGAGCGAGGCGAGGGCGGCTGCCGAGACATGCTCGGGCTCGTGGACTCTCGGGAACGTGTCCGGGTAGAGCAGCGCGCCCGCGCCGACCGCCGGAAGACCGGCGACCTGCTCGGCGATGTCGGCGGGCCGGTCCACGGCCGGGTCGGTCAGCCGGGTCCGGGAGTCGGCGTACGTCGCCCAGTAGACCTCCTTGCGCCGGGCGTCGGTCGCCACGACGAAGGGGCCCTTCTCGATGTCGGCTGCGTAGGCGAGGCCGTCCAGCGTGCACACGCCGTGCACCGGGACGCCGAGGGCGAGACCGAAGGTGTCGGCGGTCATCAGACCGACGCGCAGTCCGGTGTAGGGGCCGGGTCCGATGCCGACGACGACGCCGGTGACGGCGTCGAGTCTGAGCCCGGCCTCGGCGAGCACGCGGTCGACGGCCGGGAGCAGCAGCTCCCCGTGCCGGCGCGCGTCCACCTGGCTCGACGAGGCGACGACGTCCGCGCCGTCGTGCAGCGCGACGGTGACGGCGGGGGTTGCGGTATCCAGAGCGAGCAAGAGCACGCAAACAGCCTACGGCGCCCACGGCTCACGCACGGCCGCCCGGGTCGAACGGTCACCGGCTGCTACGGTCTGCATGAAGTACGACATATGCACACGAAGCGGAGGTGAGTGCACGTGGCAGGGACCAGCTCGGGCATCGTGGCCGCCCTCACCGCGGCGGCTCTCGGAGCCGTCGGCTTCCTCGCCTACCAGGCCCACGCGACCGCACCGGCGAGCCTGGGGGTCCGGCCCGCGGCGGGCGCGCCGCCCCTGGCGGCCGCCGGCAAGGCGCCCCGCGACCGCCGCCACCCGACCGCCCTGCCGCGCGGCTCCGGCTTGGGGGAACGCGTCGTGTACTCGCTGGACGACGACCGGGTCTGGCTGGTCGGTGCGACGAACCGGGTGCAGCGCACCTTCCGGGTGAACCCGGGCAACATCGACCCGCCGATCGGCACGTACTGGGTCACGTCCCGCTCCAGCGCGGTCACCGGCAGCGACGGCGTCCCCGTCGAGCACGTCGTGCGGTTCACCAGCATCGACGGGCTGGCGATCGGCTTCAGCGCGGCGGTCGGCAACGGGGAGCCGCAGACGGGGGCCGAGCGGAGCGCGAGGACGGGCGGGATCCGGGAGACGCGGGCGAACGGCGACGCGATGTGGGCCTTCGCGACGATCGGCGTGCGGGTCGTGGTGATCCGCTAGGCGCAGCGCCGCACGGTGGCGTCGGACGCCTGCTGCTTGGGGGCCTGCAGTGCGGGCGCCTGCTGCTTGGGGGCCTGCAGTGCGGGCGCCTGCTGCTTAGGGGCCTGCTGCTTGGGGGCCTGCTGCTTCGCCGTGGTCCCTGGCGCCGTTCCCCGCACCCCCTCGGGGCGCTCCTCAGCGGCCTTGGGCGGGATGGAGACCTCTTTCGCCGCGGCGCACGAGGCCAGGAGGTCACGCATGGACACCCCTGCGACCACTGCGGGACGGGGCTCGGGCATGGACGCCTCCTGATGCGCGGGGGCGGGCGTAGTTAGGCACGCCTAACCACGGGCTGGATACCATGTGACCACGCCCGGGACGTCCTGCGCAATATGTTGCCGACGGCCTGTCGGAATCCTCGTGCCTCAGGCCGTGAGCGTCTCCAGGCCGGCCTCGGCCCAGCGCTCCCCCAGCCCGCTCAGCGTCACGTACCGCACCTCGTCGGTGGTGTCTCCGACGGCGCGGTGGATGACGACCTGCAGGCGGTCCTCGGTCAGCTCCTCGACCTTGCCCTCGCCCCATTCCACGACGATCACCGACTCGGGCAGCGAGACGTCGAGGTCCAGGTCCTCCATCTCGTCCAGGCCGCCGCCGAGCCGGTAGGCGTCGACGTGGACGAGGGGCGGGCCGTCGCCGAGGGAGGGGTGGACCCGGGCGATCACGAAGGTCGGCGAGGTGACCGCGCCGCGCACGCCGAGACCCTCGCCGAGCCCGCGGGTCAGCGTGGTCTTGCCCGCGCCCAGCTCGCCGCTGAGCATCACCAGGTCACCCGCGCGCAGCAGTTTGGCCAGGAGGCGGCCCAGCTCCCGCATCTGCTCGGGCGAGGTGATCGTCAGCCGGGTCTCAGCGGGGTCGTGCGCTGCTGCTGGTGCTTCCATAGCCAGTAACGGTAGCCCCTGCGGGCACCGCACCCGCACGGGTGAGCAGGTCGGCGAGGCGGTCGGTGACCACTTCCGGGTGCTCCAGCATCACCAGGTGCCCGGCGTCCGGGACGAGGACCAGCTCGGCTTCGGGCAGCAGGTCGGCGATGGCCTCGCTGTGCTCGCTGGGCGTGACCAGGTCCCGGACGCCGGCCAGCACGAGCACCGGCATGGTGCGGAAGCAGGCGAGCGCCTCGGTCTTGTCGTGGTCGGTGAACGCCGGGTAGAACTCGGCGACCACGTCGATCGGCGTGGACTCGATCATCCGCTCCGCGAACCGCTCCACGGCCGGGTCGACGTCCCGCCCGGCGAACGAGTACCGCTTGATGATCCCGGCGAACAGGTCGGCGGTCGCCCGGCGCCCCTTCTCCACCAGCTCCGCCTGCTGTCCGAGCGCCTTCAGCACCCCGGGCAGGATCCGGCGCACCGCGTTGACGCCGGCGACGGGCAGCCCGAAGTTGACCTCGCCGAGCCGCCCGGACGACGTGCCCACCAAGGCGGTGGCGACGACCCGGTCCCGGATCAGCTCGGGGAACTGGGCGGCGAGGGCCATCATGGTCATGCCGCCCATCGAGTGGCCGACCAGCACGATCGGCCCCTCCGGTACGGCGGCGTCGAGGACGGCCTTCAGATCGCGGCCGAGCTGGTCGATGGTGACCGGCACGCGGTCCCGCGTCTGGGCCACGCCCCGCCCGGACCGGCCGTGGCTGCGCTGGTCCCAGTGCACGGTCCGCACCACCCCGCGCAGGGCCGCCCGCTGGAAGTGCCAGGAGTCCTGGCTGAGGCAGTAACCGTGGCAGAAGACGACGGTGACCGGCGCGGGCGCCTTGCGGCCGAACAGCCGGCGGCGGCGCGGGGAGACGTTCGGCCCCGGATCGGGCTCGGCCTCGTCGACCTCGTAGTACAGCTCGGTGCCGTCGTCGGCGTACGCCTTGCCGGGGGTGCCGCGCAGGGTGCCGTAGGGACCCGCGGAGTCCAGCGCCAGCCGCGCCTTCCTGCGCATGCCCCGGCCCACCGTCATCCGCTCGACGGCCACGCCGGCCGCCGCGCCCGCGGCGAGCACGCCTATCGCGGCACCGGCGATGCCGGTCGCCCTGCGCCAGCTCCCGGCCGCCCCCGCAGCGGAGGCGGCGGCCGCCGAGGCGACGACGTCCGCCACGGCCTCCGCACTGCTCTCGCTCACGTACCGCTCCTCTTCGCCGTACTGCAGTTCGCCTGGGTGGGTGAAACGGATGAAACCTGTGGTGCTGGTGTGGTGCGGGACTGCTGTTGTTGCCGAGGTGACCGTGCCGCTCGCGGACGGTTACCCCAGTTCTTCCCCGTTCACATAGACGCGAGGAACCCGGGTTCCGATGCGGGTGACGATTTCGTACGCGATCGTGCCGCAGGCCTGCGCCCAGTCCTCGGCGGTGGGCTCACCGCGGTCACCGGGCCCGAACAGCACCGCCTCCGCGCCCACCGCGGGCTCGTCGCCACCCAGGTCCACCACGAACTGGTCCATGGCGACCCGCCCGGCGACGGTCCGCCACTTGCCGTCGACCAGCACCGGACCGGTACCGGAGGCGTGCCGGGGGATGCCGTCCGCGTATCCGACCGGCACGAGGCCGAGGGTGGTCCCGCCGGGCGTGACGTAGTGGTGGCCGTAGCTGACCCCGTGACCGCCCGGAACGTGCTTGACCAGCGCCAGGGAGGCGCTGAGCGTCATGGCGGGCCGCAGGCCGAAGTCGGCGGGGGTGCCCAGTTCCGGGCTCGGCGAGATGCCGTACATGGCGATGCCCGTGCGGACGAGATCGAAGTGGGTCTCGGGCAGCGTGAGCGTGGCGGGCGAGTTGGCGATGTGCCGCACCTCGGGCCGCACGCCCTGCTCCTCGGCGTACGCCAGCATCTCCCGGAAACGGTCCAGTTGGGCGGCGATGGACGGATGCCCGGGCTCGTCGGCGCACGCGAAGTGCGACCACAGCCCGGTCACCCTCACCAGCCCCTCGGCCTCGGCGCGCAGCGCCTCGGTGACGAGTTCGGGCCAGTCGGCCGGCTGGCAGCCGTTGCGGCCGAGACCGGTGTCGGCCTTCAGCTGCACGCGCGCGGTGCGCCCGGTCTCGCGGGCGGCCGCCACGACCTCCCGCAGGGCCCACAGACCGCTCAGGGACACGTCGAGGTCGGCCTCCAGCGCCTGCCGCCAGGGGCCGCCCGGCACCCACAGCCAGCACAGGATCGGGCCCGGCAGCCCGGCCGCGCGCAGCGCGAGGGCCTCCTCGGGCGTGGCCGTGCCGAGCCAGGTCGCGCCCGCCGCCAGGGCCGCGCGGGCACACGGCAGCGCCCCGTGGCCGTAGCCGTCGGACTTGACCACGGCCATCAGGGCCGCGTCCTTCGCCCGGGCACGCAGGGTACGCACATTGGCCCGCAGGGCGCCCAGGTCGATCTCGGCGCGGGCGCGCAGGGGGGCGGTCGGCACAGTCGCAGTCTCACTCATCGCGCCCCCAGTCTCTCAGAGGGCCGTACGGGCCCCGGCGCGCACTGTCAGGTACCCGGCCCTCCGCCCCCTACGTGGACGTAGTCGTACCTGGGCGCACCAGGGCTGACACACCGTCCACGGCAGCATCTGCGGCACCGAGACACCCCGGGATGCGCTTCGTCCGCCGACCAGGCGATCGGCCGAACGTGCGACCCCGCGCGATCGGCGGTGCCGCGCGGGCCGGATCGTCCGGGGGACCTGGACACACCCTGTTCGGCACCGAGCGCGGCTCGCCCGGCAGGGCGGGACGCGGGAGGACTCCCGGCGCCCCGGCGCAGGAGCTCCACGCCCCGGCCGACCCCGTGACGCTGCTGTCCGGTCCGCCGTACGGGGTGCCGACGGCGGTCACCCTCGGGCGCCAACCGGCCGGTCCGGCGGGGCTTTCGGCCGCCGGCGCCGGCGGCCGCCTCCGCGAAGAACGGGTCACCCGCGGCGCACCGCTCACGCGCAGTCCCGGACGTCCCTCCAGGCCCGTGGGATCCACGCGGCCACGTCATGCGCCCCCACCGGCGCCCCCTGCGCCGCGAACCGGCCGGCGAGCCCGTGCAGATACGCCGCCACACTCCCCGCGTCCCGCGCCGGCAGCCCCGCCGCCAGCAGCGACCCGGCGAGCCCCGACAACACGTCACCACTGCCCGCCGTGGCCAGCCACGGCGTCCCCGTCGCGTTCACCCGCACCGCCCCGCCCCCCGAGTCCGCCACCAGCGTGGTCGACCCCTTCAGCAGCACGGTCGCCCGGTACACCGCCGCCAGCTCCCGCACCGCGGCCAGCCGGGCCTCCTCGACCTCCTCCCGCCGCACCCCGAGCAGCGCGGCGGCCTCTCCCGCGTGCGGGGTCATCAGAGTCGGCGCCGTACGCCCGCGCACCGCGTCCCGCTCGGCCAGCCGCAGCCCGTCCGCGTCGACCAGCACCGGCACGTCCGCGTCCAGCACCTCGGCCACGGTCGCCGCGTCGTCACCCGCCCCCGGCCCGACCACCCAGGCCTGCACCCGCCCGGCCCGGGCGGGACCGGCGTCGGACACGAGGGTCTCCGGGAAGCGGGCGATGACCGCCTCCCCCGCCGGACCGACGTACCGTACGGCGCCCGCCCCGCCGCGCAGCGCCCCGGACACGGCGAGCACGGCGGCCCCGGGGTAGCGCGCGGACCCGGCGGCGATCCCCACGACCCCCCGCCGGTACTTGTCGCTCTCGGCCACCGGCACGGGCAGCAGCCGCGCGACCTCGGCATGCTGCAGGGCCTCCAGTGCGGCCTCGCCGGGCAGTTCCAGCCCGATGTCGACGAGCCGTACGATCCCGGCGTACTCCCGCGCCGGATCGATCAGCAGTCCGGGCTTGAAGGTGCCGAAGGTGACGGTGAGGTCGGCCCGGATCGCGGCCCCCCGCACCTGCCCGGTGTCGGCCTCGACCCCGCTGGGCAGGTCCACGGCCACCACGGCGGCCCGGGCCCGCTCCACCGTCCCTGCGAGCTTCTCGGCTTCGGGCCGCAACCCGCCCTTGCCGCCGATCCCCACGATCCCGTCGACGACGAGGTCGGCCCGCTCGATCAGCGCGTCGACGGCGTCGGACGCGGCGACGGATCCCCCGGCCCGGCGCAGAGCGGTGAGCCCCGCGGCGTGCGCCCGTTCGGGCGCGAGGAGTACGGCCGTGACGCCGGCTCCCCGCCGGGCCAGCCGCGCCCCGGCGTACAGCGCGTCCCCGCCGTTGTCCCCGCTGCCGACGAGCAGCACCACCCGGCTGCCGTACACCCGTCCGAGCAACTCGGCGCAGGCGGCGGCCAGGCCCGCGGCGGCCCGCTGCATCAGGGCACCCTCCGGCAGCCGCGCCATCAGTGCGCGTTCGGCCGCCCTTACCGTCTCCACGCTGTACGCAGTACGCATGGCACCGAGTCTGCCCCGCGACCGCGGTCGTCCACACCCGGGCGCTCAGCCCTCCGCGACCACCACGGCCGAGGCGACGCCGGCATCATGGCTGAGCGACACATGCCAGGACCGCACGCCCAGTTCCGCGGCCCGGGCCGCCACGGTCCCCGTCACCCGCAGCCGCGGCTGCCCGGTGTCCTCGACGTACACCTCGGCGTCGGTCCAGTGCAGTCCGGGCGGCGCCCCGAGCGCCTTCGCCAGCGCCTCCTTGGCGGCGAACCGCACCGCGAGCGAGGCGATCCCGCGCCGCTCGCCGCTGGGCAGCAGCAGCTCCCGTTCCACGAACAGCCGGTCGGCCAGGCCCGGCGTCCGGTCCAGCGAGGCACGGAACCGGTCGATCTCGGCGACGTCGATCCCCACTCCGATGATGCTCATGCCGGGCAGCCTACGATCGTCGGCCCGGTGGCACCCGCCCGCCTGCCGAAATCCCCCTGCCGTGCCGCGCGCACGCCGTCTACGCTGCGCCCATGACGTCCCAGTCCTACCTCTCCGACCTATTCTCCCTGGACGGCCGTGTCGCCGTGGTGACCGGAGGCAGTTCCGGCATCGGCCGGGCCGTCGCCCGGGCGCTGGCGCGGGCCGGGGCGAGCGTGGTGGTCGTGGCGCGCGGCAAGGAGCAGCTGGCGGACACGGTCGGCGAGTTGACCGCCGAGGGTGGCCGGGCCGGCTGGGTCGCGGCCGACCTGAGCACCCGTCACGGTGTGCGTGCGGCGGCCGAGGAGGCGGCCGGTGTCTTCGGCGAACCCGACATCCTCGTCAACTCCGCCGGGATCAACCTGCGGCCGCCGATGGGCGAACTGGGCGAGGACGTGTGGGACGCCACCATGGCCGTCAACCTGGAGGCGCCGTTCCTGCTGGGGCAGCGGTTCGGTCCGGGCATGGCGGAGCGGGGCTTCGGCAGGATCATCCACATCACCTCCCAGCAGGCCCATCGCGCCTTCGTGCAGAGCGGGGCGTACGGCGTCTCGAAGGGCGCGCTGGAGTCGCTGGCCCGCTCGCAGGCGGAGGCCTGGTCGCGGTACGGCGTCACCGCCAACACCCTGGTGCCGGGCTTCGTGATGACACAGCTGAACCAGCGGCTGTCGTCCGACCCGGAGAAGGTGGCGGCGCTGGCCGAGCGCACCCTGACCGGCCGCAACGGCCTCGCCGAGGACTTCGAAGGCGCGGCCGTCTTCCTCGCGAGCCGCGCCTCCGCCTATGTCACCGGCCAGTCGGTCTTCGTGGACGGCGGCTTCTCGGTCCACTGACCCGCGCCCGGAAGGGGCGCGGGACCGTGCCGACATGCGGCTTTGCCGCGGGGGCGGCCTATTCCACCGTCACCGACTTCGCCAGGTTCCGCGGCTGGTCCACCTCGTTCCCCCGGGCGGTGGCCAGCTCGCAGGCGAAGACCTGCAGCGGCACGGTCGCCACCAGCGGCTGCAGCAGGGTCGGGGTGGCCGGGACGCGGATCAGGTGGTCGGCGTAGGGGACCACCGCCTCGTCGCCCTCCTCCGCGATCACGATCGTGCGCGCCCCGCGGGCCCGGATCTCCTGGATGTTGGAGACGATCTTGTCGTGCAGGACCGAGCGGCCACGCGGGGAGGGCACCACGACCACCACCGGCACGTCCTCCTCGATCAGCGCGATCGGGCCGTGCTTCAGCTCGCCCGCCGCGAAGCCCTCGGCGTGCATGTAGGCGAGTTCCTTGAGCTTGAGGGCGCCTTCCAGGGCGACCGGGTAGCCCACGTGCCGGCCCAGGAACAGGACCGTGTTCTTCGACGCCAGCGTCCGCGCGAGCGCCCGTACCGGCTCCATGGTCTCCAGGACCCGCTCGACGTCCTCCGCGATCCGGGACAAGTCCTTGATCACCGCCTGGATCTCGTCGCCCCACTTGGTGCCGCGCACCTGGCCCAGGTACAGGGCGACCAGGTAGCAGGCCACCAGCTGGGTCAGGAACGCCTTCGTGGAGGCGACGGCGACCTCCGGACCGGCGTGCGTGTACAGCACCGCGTCCGACTCACGCGGGATCGTCGAGCCGTTGGTGTTGCAGATCGCCAGCACCTTGGAACCCTGCTCGCGGGCGTGACGCAGCGCCATCAGGGTGTCCATGGTCTCGCCGGACTGGGAGATGGCGATGACCAGGGAACGGCCGTCCAGGATCGGGTCCCGGTAGCGGAACTCGCTGGCCAGCTCCACCTCGCAGGGGATCCGCGTCCAGTGCTCGATGGCATACTTGGCGATCAGGCCGGCGTGGAAGGCCGTACCGCACGCGACGATGACGACCTTGTCGACCTCGCGCAGCTCGGAGGGGGTGATCCGGAGCTCGTCCAGCGTCAGCGAGCCGGACGGGTCGATCCGGCCGAGCAGCGTGTCGGCGACCGCCTTGGGCTGCTCGGCGATCTCCTTGAGCATGAAGTAGTCGTAGCCGCCCTTCTCGGCGGCGGAGGCGTCCCAGTCCACGTGGTACGAGCGGACCTCGGCCGGCTGGCCGTCGAAGCCCGTCACGGTGACGCCGTCGCGGCGCAGCTCCACGACCTGGTCCTGGCCGAGTTCGACCGCGGAGCGCGTGTGGGCGATGAACGCGGCGACGTCGGAGGCCAGGAACGCCTCGCCCTCGCCGACGCCCACCACCAGCGGGGAGTTGCGCCGCGCGCCCACGACCACGTCCGGCTCGTCGGCGTGCACCGCGACGAGCGTGAACGCGCCCTCCAGGCGCCGGCACACCAACCGCATGGCCTCCGCGAGGTCGGCGGTCACCGAGAACTCCTCGGCGATGAGGTGCGCGACGACCTCGGTGTCCGTCTCGGAGGCCAGTTCATGGCCCCGCTCGGCGAGTTCGGCCCGCAGCACCGCGAAGTTCTCGATGATCCCGTTGTGGACGACGGCGACCCGGCCCGCGTTGTCGAGGTGCGGGTGGGCGTTGGCGTCCGTGGGGCCGCCGTGCGTGGCCCAGCGGGTGTGGCCGATGCCCGTCGGTCCCGTCGGCAGCGGCCGTTCGACCAGCTCCTTCTCCAGGTTGACCAGCTTCCCGGCCTTCTTCGCGGCGGCCAGCCCGCCGTCCGCCAGCACGGCGACGCCCGCCGAGTCGTACCCCCGGTACTCCAGCCGCTTCAGTCCGGCCATCACGACATCGAGCGCCGACTGCGCCCCTACGTATCCCACGATTCCGCACATGAGCCGCAGCCTACGACCCGCGGCGCGTCCAAAACTGCCTCCGCCTGCCCGAAATCGGAAATTCCCACCGTCGTACGAAGACCTCAGCGGGGCGTGACGGACCCCACCCGCCGTGCTGTTCAAACTCCGTTAACAATGGACTGTGATCTCACCGGTCTCCCCGATGCCCCGGAGCGCCCACCGGCACAGGCCGGAGGCGACTCCCTACGTCGACCTCACCCGCGCCGAGTGGAGCGCGCTGCGCGACAAGACGCCGCTGCCGCTGACCGCCGAGGAGGTGGAGAAGCTGCGCGGCCTGGGCGATGTGATCGACCTGGACGAGGTGCGGGACATCTACCTCCCGCTCTCCCGGCTCCTCAATCTGTATGTGGGTGCCACCGACGGGCTCAGAGGCGCGCTGAACACCTTCCTCGGCGAGCAGGGCTCCCAGTCCGGCACCCCGTTCGTCATAGGCGTCGCCGGCTCGGTCGCCGTCGGGAAGTCGACCGTCGCCCGCCTCCTGCAGGCCCTGCTCTCCCGCTGGCCCGAACACCCGCGCGTCGAGCTGGTCACCACCGACGGCTTCCTGCTGCCCACCAAGGAGCTGGAGGCCCGCGGCATGATGTCGCGGAAGGGCTTCCCCGAGTCCTACGACCGGCGGGCCCTCACCCGGTTCGTCGCCGACATCAAGGCCGGCAAAGCCGAGGTCACCGCCCCCGTCTACTCGCACCTCATCTACGACATCGTCCCGGACCGGCGGCTCACCGTCCGCCGGCCCGACATCCTGATCGTCGAGGGCCTGAACGTCCTGCAGCCCGCCCTGCCCGGCAAGGACGGCCGCACGCGGGTCGGTCTCGCCGACTACTTCGACTTCAGCGTGTACGTCGACGCGAGCGGCGAGGACATCGAGCGCTGGTACCTCAACCGCTTCAAGAAGCTGCGCCAGACCGCCTTCCAGAACCCGAACTCGTACTTCCGCAAGTACACCCAGGTTTCCGAGGAGGAGGCCCTCGACTACGCCCGCACCCTGTGGCGCACGATCAACAAGCCCAACCTGGTGGAGAACATCGCCCCCACCCGCGGCCGGGCCGCCCTCATCCTGCGCAAGGGACCCGACCACAAGGTGCAGCGCCTGAGGCTGCGCAAGCTGTAGGCCCGCCTCGGCGGGCCGGGACGTGACGCTGCCGGCCCACAAGCGGCTGCGGGCCAGTCAGCGCGAGCGTACGGCGAAGGCCGGCGGCTTCTAGAAGCGTCTCTCGCAGTTGGTGACGATGTCGCCGGGGTCGGCGAACACCGTGTCGGCGCCGCCGGGCGGCTGCGCACCGCAGTTCACGGTGTCCCCACCGGCGTTGTCCGAGACGCCGATCAGGTCGTTGCCGCCGTTGGTGGTGACGGCGTCGGTGCCCGTACCGGCGTCGACGGTGGTGTTGACCGGGACCGTCGAACCGTCGAAGGTGTCGTCTCCGTCACCCAGCGCGACGGTGAGCCGGGTGCCGGGGCTGACGGGCCCGCAGTCGGCACTGGTGGCGGACACCCGGGTGCAACCCGGGCCGATCGCCACACCCGTGCTGTCGGTGAGGATCAGATGGGTGCCGGAGAGGGTGGCCGTGACGTGGTTCGCCACGCCGGCGCGTGCCTGGAGCCCGACGAGACCGCCGAAGATGCGGAACACCGTGGAGCCCGGTGTCTGGGCGGCGGCCGGGGTGGCGGCCGCGGTGACGAGAAGACCCGCCACCACGGCCGGGCCGACCGCTCGCTTGAGGGTGCTGCTCACGATCTTCATGATGTGTTTCTCTTTCGTCGCGGAGGGAGGCCGCTCTCGGCGGCCTCGACGTCAGAGAAACAGTCGGTGACGGATCGTGCACTTTTTGCTACGCCTTGGGGATCAACCCAGGGCGGACTTCACCGCGTCGGCGAGCCGCCCGGCCACCGACCGCGCCTGCTCGATGTCCGCCGCCTCGACCATCACCCGCACCAACGGCTCGGTGCCCGAGGGGCGCAGCAACACCCGCCCGGTCTCGCCGAGTTCACGCTCGGCCTCGGCCACGGCGGCGGCGAGGTCCGCGGACGTCCGCACCCGCGACTTGTCCACGTCCGGCACATTGATCAGCACCTGCGGCAGCCGCTCCATCACGGCGGCCAGCTCCCGCAGGCTCCGCCCGGTCTCGGCGACCCGCGCCGCCAGCAGCAGGCCCGTCAGCGTGCCGTCACCGGTCGTCGCGTGATCGAGGATGATCACGTGCCCGGACTGCTCGCCCCCGAGGGCGTAGCCGTGCTGCTTCATCTCCTCCAGCACGTACCGGTCACCGACGGCGGTCTGCACGAGCCGGATCCCGGCCTTCTCCATGGCGAGCTTGAAGCCCAGGTTGGACATGACCGTCGCGACCACCGTGTCGGCCCGCAGCGTGGAGTGCTCCCGCATCGCCAGCGCCAGCACGGACAGGATCTGGTCGCCGTCGACCTCCTCACCGGTGTGGTCCACGGCCAGGCACCGGTCGGCGTCACCGTCGTGCGCGATGCCGAAGTCCGCGCGGTGCTCGATGACCGCGGCCTTCAGCTGGCCCAGGTGGGTGGAGCCGCAGCCGTCGTTGATGTTGAGCCCGTCCGGCTCCGCGCCGATCGTGACGATCTCGGCGCCCGCCCGGGAGAACGCCTCCGGCGAGACCCCCGAGGCCGCGCCGTGCGCTTCGTCCAGGACGATCTTCAGCCCGTCGAGCCGGTTGGGCAGCACCGACAGCAGATGGCCGACGTACTGCTCGAAACCCTCGCCGTACGAACGCACGCGGCCCACGCCCGCGCCGGTCGGCCGCTGCCACGGCTCGCCGTGCCGGTGGGACTCGTACACCGCCTCGATCCGGTCCTCCAGCTCGTCGGCGAGTTTGTGGCCGCCGCGGGCGAAGAACTTGATGCCGTTGTCCGGCATGGCGTTGTGGCTGGCGGAGAGCATCACACCGAGGTCGGCGCCGAGCGCGCCGGTCAGATGCGCCACCGCGGGAGTCGGCAGCACACCGACGCGCAGGACGTCCACGCCGGCGCTGGCCAGGCCCGCGACCACGGCCGCCTCCAGGAACTCCCCGGACGCCCGCGGGTCGCGGCCGACCACCGCCGTCGGCCGGTGGCCCGCGAAGGTGCCCGCCTCGGCCAGCACGTGCGCCGCCGCTACGGACAGGCCGAGCGCCATCTCGGCGGTCAGGTCCGCGTTGGCGACACCGCGCACGCCGTCCGTGCCGAAGAGTCGTCCCACTTGTCCTCCTGAGGAAGCGTCCTTGCTGCCACGAATGGTGGCAGACGCCGGGTCATCCGATCACACCAGCCTTAGAACGTCTTGTGTCGTTATACGCCCTTGGCCGGGATAAACGAACGCCCCGACGGCACATGTGGCGTGCCGCCGGGGCGTTCGGAGTACGAGCAGGCAGCTGCTGTTTAGCGCTTGCTGTACTGCGGAGCCTTGCGGGCCTTCTTGAGACCGGCCTTCTTGCGCTCGACCGCACGGTCGTCGCGCTTGAGGAAGCCGGCCTTCTTCAGCGGGCCGCGGTTGTTGTCGACGTCGGCCTCGTTCAGCGCACGGGCGACACCGAGACGGAGCGCACCGGCCTGACCGGAGACACCGCCACCCGCGATGCGGGCGATGACGTCGTAACGGCCTTCGAGCTCGAGCACCTTGAAGGGCTCGTTGACTTCCTGCTGGTGCACCTTGTTCGGGAAGTAGTCCTCAAGGGTGCGACCGTTGATCTTCCACTTGCCGGTGCCCGGGACGATCCGGACGCGGGCGATGGCGTTCTTGCGACGGCCCAGGCCGGCGGCCGGCTGCGGCTCGCCGAAGCGGGAGGCCATGGACTCCGAGGTGTACTCGCCCTCGACGGGGACCTCGGACTCGGTGGTGTAGCTGTCGATGTCAAGCTCTTCGAGCGGCTGCTCGGCAGTGGTCTCGGCCACGATTCTCCTCAGATTCTCTTCAGTCTTAGGGGGTGGCCGGACTTACTGCGCGACCTGGGTGATCTCGAACGGCACCGGCTGCTGAGCAGCGTGCGGGTGCTGGTCACCCTTGTAGACCTTCAGCTTCGAGAGCATCTGACGGCCCAGCGTGTTCTTGGGGAGCATGCCCTTGACGGCCTTCTCGATGGCCTTCTCGGGGTTCTTGTCGAGCAGCTCGTCGTAGCGGACGGAGCGCAGACCACCCGGGTAGCCGGAGTGGCGGTACGCCATCTTCTGGGTCCGCTTGTTGCCGGACAGGTGCACCTTGTCGGCGTTGATGATGATGACGAAGTCACCAGCGTCGACGTGCGGCGCGTAGATCGGCTTGTGCTTACCCCTGAGAAGGGTCGCTGCGGTGGTGGCGAGACGGCCCAGGACAACGTCCTGAGCGTCGATGACGTGCCACTGGCGCGTCACATCGCCGGGCTTGGGGCTGTACGTACGCACGGTTCGTAGCCTTCGCTTCGAGTGAATGGTCCTGAACAGGTCACCGAAACGATCACGACAGCCTCGACCGCACCACGGTGACGCAAACCGCGTGCTGATCGCTGGTCATCGGCCCGGTGGACCGGTGTAAGGGCCCGTCCCGTGAGAATGAGCAAGCCAATACACAACGAAGAAGCAGGTTACCTGCAGGGCCCCGGACGGGTCAAAACGAGGGCCTTCCCCCTCATGTCGGCGGACAAACGAGGCATGCCGCCGCTCCCGGCCCGGCACCTTGCGCACCCCGTCTAAGATGCGCCCCATGAGTTACGGGCAGGGGGGACCCCAGTCTCAGTGGGATCCCTGGAAACCTAATTCCCAGCAGCCCTGGAGCAGCGGGGGTGACGACGGGACCCCGGACTGGGCGGCACTCGCCCAGGCCTCGGAGACCCGCAACAAGCGCCGCAAACTGCTGTTCATAGGCGGCGGGGCGCTCGCCACGGTCGCGATAGGCACGGCGGTCGCCATGGCCGTCGTCTCCGCGAACAGCGGCAACGACGCCCACGGCACCCCCACCAATCTGCCCGCCAGCGCCTCCGTGCCGAGCGGCTCGGCCACGCCGTCCTTCGCCCCCACCAGCGCCCCGCCGCCGCTGGACCCGAAGGACTTCATCGCCAGCGCCAAGAAGGACACCGCCCCGCTCAGCGCCGACACCCTCTTCCCCGGCACCCAGCTGACCATGAGCGGCACGGTGTACAAGAAGGGCGCCACGGCGGACACCACCAAGTGCGCCTCCGCCGCCGGCGGCAACCTGCCGAAGATCCTCACCGCCAACGGCTGCACCCGCCTGATCCGCGTGACCTACAGCAAGGGCGGTGTCGCGGGCACCGTCGGCGTCGCCGTCTTCGACGACCAGGCACAGGCCGCGAAGGTCAAGGCCCAGGCCGCCAAGAAGGCCATGGTGCGCTCGCTGCCCGGCAAGGGCGTGAAGAACTTCTGCGACGCCGCGGTCTGCCTCACGACGACGAACTCCGTCGGCCGCTACGCCTACTTCACGACCGTCGGCTTCCTCGACGGCAAGAACGTCACCAACAAGGACACCAAGGTCTTCTCGGCCGGCAACGACCTGCAGCAGTTCATCTTCAACCAGATCTACCGCCGCGGGCAGGCGCAGGCCTCCGCGGCGGCGAACCGGTAGGTCAGCAGCACCCCGCCGACGGCAGCGAGCGCTTGTTCCGCGCCTCCTTGCTGCGCGCGGCCAGCAGCTCGTCGGCGGGGTAGCCGACCTCCTCCAGGGTCAGCCCGTGCGGTCGTACGACATGCACGGCGGAGTCCCGCACCCCGGCGGCCAGCACCTTCCCGGGCCACTCCGGCCCGCGGTGCCCGTCCCCGACGAACAGCAGCGCGCCGATCAGCGAACGCACCATGTTGTGGCAGAACGCGTCCGCGCGGACGGTGGCCGTGATGATCCCGTCCGACCCGCGCACCAGGCTCAGCTCCTGGAGGGTGCGGATCGTCGTCGCCCCCTCCCTCTTCTTGCAGTACGCGGCGAAGTCGTGCTCGCCGAGCAGGGCCCGCGCGGCCTCGTTCATGGCGTCCACGTCCAGGGGCCAGTCGTGCCACAGGACGTGGTTGCGCAGGATGGGGTCGACACCGCCGGGGTTGTCGGTGACCCGGTAGGCGTACCGACGCCAGACGGCGGAGAAACGGGCGTTGAAGCCGCTCGGCGCCGGCCTCAGCGCCCACACCCGCACGTCCTTCGGCAACCGCCCGGCGAGGCGCTTGAGCAGCTTCTGGTTGTGCTCCCGCCAGACCCCTTCGGGCAGGTCCACGTGCGCGACCTGGCCGCGCGCGTGCACTCCGGCGTCGGTTCGCCCGGCGACGGTCAGCTCGTACGTCTCGCGGGACCGCGTCACCGTGCGCAGGGCGTCCTCGATCTCGCCCTGCACGGTCCGCCGGCCGCCCGCCTGCTTGGCCCAGCCATGGAAGTCGGTGCCGTCGTAGGAGACGTCGAGGCGGACACGGACGTACCCGGGCTGTACTTCATCGCTCACACGGAGATCCTCTCAGGTACGGAAAAGCGGGCCCGCCCCGAAGGGCGGACCCGCTTTCCAGCGTCAGGCAGAGCCTCAGGCGTCCTTCGACTCCTCGGCAGCGGCCTCCTCGGCCGGAGCCTCGGTGGTCTCGGCAGCCTTGGCCTCGTCGGCTTCCTTGACCGCACGCTTGGTGGCGGCCTCGGCCTCACCGGTGGCCTGCTGCGCGACCGTCAGCGCCTCGACCAGCTCGATGACAGCCATGGGCGCGTTGTCGCCACGACGGTTACCGATCTTGGTGATGCGGGTGTAGCCACCCGGACGGTTCTCGTAACGCGGGCCGATCTCGGTGAAGAGCGTGTGGACGACGCCCTTGTCCGTGATGACCTGGAGCACCTGGCGGCGGTTGTGAAGGTCACCCTTCTTCGCCTTGGTGATCAGACGCTCGGCGTACGGGCGCAGGCGACGGGCCTTCGCCTCGGTGGTGGTGATACGGCCGTGCTCGAAGAGGCTCTTCGCGAGGTTCGCGAGGAGCAGCTTCTCGTGCGCGGCGCTGCCGCCCAGACGGGCACCCTTGGTGGGCTTCGGCATGTTCTTCTCCTGTGTGTCTGCCCTGGCCGTGTCAGGTACCAGGGTCAGTATCCGAGCAGACGGTTGTCTGTCGGAGATCCGGGCGCTCCTTCGAGCACCGGAAGACCCGCGCCCCCGAAGGGGCGCGGGGAACTGCGCGACCAGCCGAAGCCGGCCCGCAGCCGCGGTTCAGCCCTCCTCGCGGAGCGCTCAGTACTGCTCGGTCTCGACGAACCCGGCGTCCGCGTCGTCGTCCGCGCCGAAGGCATCCGCGGCAGCGGTCGGGTCGAATCCGGGCGGGCTGTCCTTCAGGGCCAGGCCCATGCCGGCCAGCTTCGCCTTGACCTCGTCGATGGACTTCGCACCGAAGTTGCGGATGTCCAGGAGGTCGGCCTCGGAGCGGGCGACGAGCTCACCCACGGAGTGGATGCCCTCACGCTTGAGGCAGTTGTACGACCGAACGGTGAGCTCCAGCTCCTCGATCGGCAGCGCCAGGTCGGCGGCCAGGGCGGCGTCCGTGGGGGACGG